>SVSF01000021.1 GCA_015064425.1 Oscillospiraceae bacterium
AAGGTATACGGAAACCCATCAAGTCTGCACACACCGGGGCAGGAGGCAAAGGAAGCCTTAGAAAGAGCCCGCGAAAAGATGGCATCGCTTATCGGCGCAGAACCCCGTGAGATATTTTTCACATCAGGAGGAAGCGAGGCAAACAACCAGGCGATACTTTCCGCCGCAAAGCTGGGTGAGAGACAAGGAAAACGGCATATAGTTTCCACCGCCTTTGAACATCACTCTGTTTTGCACACACTTCAAAAACTTGAAAAGGAAGGTTTCGAGGTAACGCTCCTCGACGTTCATGAAAACGGCATTATAAATGCGGAGCAGGTAGCTGAAGCTATCCGTCCCGACACCTGCCTTGTCAGCATAATGTATGCAAACAACGAGATAGGTACGGTACAGCCTATTTCCGAAATAGGTGCTCTGTGCCGTAAAAGAGGAGTCCTTTTCCATACGGATGCGGTGCAGGCGGTAGCCCATCTCAAAATAAATGTAAAGGAAGAAAATATAGACCTTCTCTCCCTTTCTGCCCATAAATTTCACGGTCCCAAGGGTACGGGAGCTCTTTATGCAAGAAGAGGCGTAGCTCTCACAAATCTCATTGAGGGCGGTGCTCAGGAAAGAGGCAAGAGAGCGGGTACGGAAAATCTCCCCTCCATCGTTGCTATGGCAGCTGCCCTTGAGGAGGCAAATAAAAATATGGAGAAGAATACAAAAAAGCTTCTCTCTTTAAGAGACAGACTCATAGACGGTCTGAGTGAGATCCCCCACTCCGCTCTCAACGGAGACAGATCAAAGAGACTTCCCTCCAACGTAAGCTTCTGCTTTGAGGGCATAGAGGGCGAATCTCTTCTCCTTCTCCTTGATGACAAGGGCATATACGCCTCCTCAGGCTCTGCCTGCACTTCGGGCTCTCTGGATCCCAGCCACGTGCTTTTGGCTATCGGCAGAGTACACGACGTAGCCCACGGTTCCTTACGTCTCAGCCTTTCCGAAGAAAATACGGAGCAGGAAATAGAATACACCGTAAAAGCGGTAAAGGAAGTAGTGGAATATCTCCGCAGCATCTCCCCCGTATGGCGAGACCTCTGCAGCGGAAAGAAAGAATTTATACTCAAGTAATGAAAGAAGGAAATAAATATGGCATTATACAGTGAAAAAGTAATGGATCATTTTCGCAATCCCCGCAACGTGGGAGTTATAGAAAACGCCGATGGAGTAGGCGAGGTAGGCAATGCAAAATGCGGAGACATAATGAAGATATATCTTAAAATAGACAACGATATCATCTCCGACGTAAAGTTTGAGACCTTCGGCTGCGGTTCCGCCATCGCATCAAGCTCTATGGCAACGGAGCTTATTAAGGGAAAGCCTCTGTCGGAAGCCATGGCTCTGACAAATAAAGCCGTTGCTGAGGCTCTTGACGGTCTTCCCGCCCACAAGCTTCACTGCTCGGTTTTGGCAGAGGAGGCTATCAAAAACGCTTTGAGAGACTATTACGAAAAAAGCGGAAGAGATTACGATAAGAATCTCTTCCCCGACTGTGAAAACTGCGGTCATTGCTGCGGAAAGCACTCTTGACCTCTTCTTTTGACTGTAGTATAATCTGATCAAAGCTTGGGAGGATGGAACGATGATAATATCAACCAGAGGACGCTATGCGTTGAGGGTCATAATAGACCTTGCCGAAAACGGAAAAGGCGAGTATATAGCCATGAAGAAAATAGCCGAGAGGCAGGGGCTGTCTTTAAAATATCTTGAGCGCATCCTTCCCGTTCTCAGCCAAAACGGCATTATCGAAGGCGTACACGGCAAAGGAGGCGGCTACCGCCTGACAAAAAAGCCCGAGGAATATAAAGTAGGCGATATACTCCGTCTGACCGAAGGAGACTTAGCTCCCGTATCCTGCCTTGAATGCGGAGCGGAGCCCTGCGAAAGACGGGCAGAGTGCAGGACCTATCCTATGTGGATAAAGCTTCAGAATATGATTAACGATTATTTTGACAGCATAAGCATAGCAGACCTTTTAAGATAATAAAAAATACCCGAAAATTTCTCAAAAAAGAACGTCGGAGCACCCTCCGTAAAAGAAGATGCCCCAATGCGGCTCTTGTATCTGAACCGAATAATTTATCTTGTTAAACGGTGTAGCCATTGGCTATGCCGTTTTTGCTTTGTGCTCTGATATATGCTTTTGGAACTTTTGTGCAATAATAATACAAATGTCAAAATATCAATTTATTAATAGATTGTTAACAAATATCTGATATAATTTATACGATCTATGTATATAAAACAAATTTTCAGCATTGGGAGGTGACGGTGTGATAAATATCGAGCAACAGTATAACGACATTTATGCTAAATATTATCGTACCATACTCCTTTTTGCCAGATCAAAAGGATTCCCGCCGCACATTGCCGATGAGATCGCAAGCGAAACGTTTACGCGATTATGGGAAAATCGAAACAAGTGTCGGTTTTGTGAACCGGACGATCATGTTAACGAAAGGCTGCTGAAAGCATGGCTTTACCGAGTCGCGGAGAATGTGATATATGAATTCCGAAGGAAGGTCCGCGATGACAGTAATTTCGAAGAACTGGCGAACACCATATCCGCAGAAGACAGCATAGATGAATGCATTGAAAATATAAGTTACGAGGAATATATTGCCGAAATCGAACAAAGGTTGACCGAAGAGCAGCGGGCAGTATTCCGTGTCATATTCATAGAACAGCTCAGCTATAAAGAGGCGCAGATCAAACTCAAAATCAAGGGCACAACGCTTCGATCCACAGTTTCACGGCTGCGAAAACTTCTGCGGCCTTATATAAATGACCTGATGCAAAAAATAAAATAAAAAAATTTAAAAGCCTGCAACAAAACAACTGAAAATAATCATTAGGTATATAGGAGGTGATCCTATGTACTACAATTCTGAGTAAATAGGAAGGGGTGAAATAAATGCAGAGATCCATACTTGACAAAGAAATTCTTGCGAAATGGCTTGGTGACATTATCAGTGAGGAAACGAAGAAATCAGACACCGAGATCGACTGGGACCTTGTTGACGAGTGCGAAGCATTTTTGGCAGAATTATACAGCGACGTAGTTATCAGCGACGAACAGATGGCAGCAAACATCGCGAAGATCAAAACAAAGACCTGCACTGTAATATCCCCCTCGAAAAGACACCGCACACCGCATATGCGTCGTTTGTTGGCTGCCTGCCTGGCGGCAGTAATTTTACTTTGCAGCGCAGTTACGGCGTACGCCCTTGTTCCTTCGTTCAGACATATAGTTCGATATGTCTTAAACCTGGATGTGGGTGAGTGTGTTGAAGATGGCGATTTAACGTATATTCACGGCGGAACTATGCAAAGGTATTCGTCAGTGAAAGAGCTGATAAAAACCGAAGAATTGGATTTTTTACCGCCTATCATTGAATCTGATTTACTAAAACTTGAAACAATATTGTGCGCCGATGTATCAAATACAATTGTTTTAAGTTTCAGTGACACTTCAATTAATTACGAAATATGGATAAATAATACTGAAATAGCACCTTATGCCGAAATGGCAACTGAAAGCTATCGTTATGGTGTATACACAACATACGTTGTTCAGATGCCTAATTCCGGGATGTCGGGATACTGTTCTTATACCCTTATTGATAACGATATCCATACTATCGTCGCCAATAGTCTTGAAACGATAGAACTACTGATAAGCAGTATTTCATAAAAAAGGAGATTGAAAAATGAAAAAGATAGTAACCCTTTTGCTTTGTACAATTTTTGTGATCAATTGTTCCGCACTCTCTGTTGGAGACGGTTCATTTGATTATATAGATAACGATACGCAGATCACCGTTGAGTTCGCTTCCGATTCTGCGCTTTCAGCCGAAAAGCAGCAGCAGATCGCCGATCACATAGTTTACGGTGACGACGGTGCATCCACCTATTCATGGTGTTGGCTTACCGGTCATAACTATGTAACCGAAGCTGTTTACGTAATTCAACATAAGATCTTTGCCGCATCTCCCAGATGTATAAAGCGTACATATGCAGTAGACACGTGTACTAAGTGTGATTACCTTGAGGAAACCCTTGTTTCTCAAGTAAGAATCATTTGCTGTGACGAAGGATGATCCCATTAACGATAAAAAAGTACCTCATTTGAACTGAGGTGCTTTTTTTATGCCCAAAATTCTTTCACTGCCGTAAAAAAACGGCAGCTTTTTTATTTTTTTGTCAGGATATATATTGTTAACATTTTATTCATAATGTAGAACCACGGCTCGTGGTTTTTCCATATATTTCCTCCTATACTGTATTTTCGCGAAAGAAGGTGATATTATGTCGGAAACACAACACATTGGTCGAAAATTCAGAGAGCGACGCGAAGAACTTGGATGGTCACTTGAATATACGGCAGAAAAAAGCAATATTTGTGCCAGAGCCCTCGAGGACATTGAACTTGGCAATACAACAGATCCTCATTTATCCACCATACTAAAAGTTGCGGATACTCTTTCTATGAACGTGGGAGAATTAAACTCCTGCATTTCCCTGTTCTTTTGACGAAAAAAATTTAATTATAATGAAAAACGAGGTAGAGGTATAAGTGGAAACAGAACGATACATATTGATCGAAAGTAGTTTTCTGTCAAACGGTGTTCGAAACACTACTTACGGAATTGCATACACAGATTTTTCAAACGGGATCCCGGTCATCTTAAAAGCAATTCCCGATCTGTCAACAAACAAAGACCGCGTACAATATCTTGCCGTATTGTGTACGGAACTACAGCTTTCACCGCTGCATCTTCGCGATGTTATTGATGATTTTTTAGCTGAGTAATAACTCCGTGCCCTACGGTAAATATTAGCGTAGAAAAATCCTTCAATATAGTTTGCTGTTATGAAGAGTACAAAGAAACGGAAAATGTTGAAATGAGATGCTTCGTATGATAAAATGAAAGTACAAACATCTCCGTGGGAGGACAGTATGAAGGACGGCAAAAAATATATATTGGTGGCAGATGATGAAAAAGATATAAGAGATGTGCTCTGTCTGTTGTTGGGAGGAGAGGGCTACACGGTGGCGGGAGCAAGGAACGGAAGGGAAGTTCTTGAGCTTGCTTCGGATGATATCGACCTTTACGTTCTTGACGTAAATATGCCGGAGATGACGGGTCTTATGGCTGCGTCAGAGCTGAGACGCCGTTTTGATACTCCTATTATATTTTTGACGGCGTACTCCTCTGAATCCGACAAGGTAATGGGATTTTCCGTAGGTGCGGACGACTATATCGTCAAGCCCTTTTCCAATGCGGAGCTTCTTATGCGTGTAAGAGCGATATTAAGGCGGTCGGTATCTGCTCCGCGTATGGAGGAGACGGAGAGCAAGAATGAGCTTGTTATTCACGATGTCATTATTGACACGGACTGTGAGACCGTGACGAAAAACGGAGAGACCGTGACACTTACTTATACAGAGTACAAAATACTTGAACTGTTGGCAAAGAACAGAAAGAAGATATATTCTCTTGACAGCATATACGAAAGCATATGGAACGAGAATGCTGTGGGAGATGCCGCCATAATGGTACATATAAAAAATCTTCGTAAGAAGCTTGGAGACAGTTCAAAGGAGCCTGTCTATATAAAGACTGCATGGGGAAGGGGATATTATATTGATTAAAAGGAAGAAAAAGAAGCTTTCCCACGAAATACTTTTAAGTTTGCTTATAGCCTTTCTGATAAGTTTCGTGCTGGGGGCTGTGCTTATATTTCTATCTGTGCATATAGCGGAGGAGAGCATTTTTTCGGGCGAGGTATTTCTTGACGATCTTGAGTACTCTTTGCTTGTTAACCGTATATACAATACGGGTATGCTTGTGTCCGTAATATTCTTTTTGCTGCTGTTTCTCTTTTTTTTGAGCAAAAAGCTTTCATATATAAAAAATATAACTGATGGAATAAATGCTCTTCACGGAGGCAGAGCTGCGGAACCCGTTGCTATTATAGGCAACAATGAATTAAGCTCTCTTGCGGAAGCCGTAAACCTTTTGTCGGAGACGGAGAAGCAGATAAAAGCCGAAGAAAAGGCTCTTGCTGAGGAAAAGGAACTTTTTATACGGTCTCTCTCCCACGATATAAGGACGCCTCTTACGGCAATTATGGCTTATTCGGAGATCTCATTAAAAGAGGGCTGCAGCGAGAGCGAGTGCCGTGAGCATATGAAGCTCATAAGGAATAAGGCGGAGCAGATAAAGGAACTGACCGACGTGCTTCTTGACGGAGGATCAAGAAAGCTTGAGCATTTTAAAGATGCCCGTTTGCTGTTTGCACAGCTTTGCGAGGATTTTGAGGAGGAGCTTGAGGCTTCCTTTGAGCTTAAGATAGAAACTGAAAGTAAGAGTTTTGAGGGTACTTTTGACGTTGCGGAAATGAGAAGGATATTTGATAATATCATATCAAACGTCCGCAAGTATGCGGATCCCTGTTATCCGATAGAGCTCGTAATTTCGTATTCCGAGGGATCTCTTGCCATTCGTCAAAGCAACGTGATACTTTCTGAGAATGGCTCGACAGAAAGCTACGGAATGGGAATAAAGAGCATGAAGCGCATAGCACAAAATTACAAGGGAAGAGCGGAGTCTCTTTCAAAGGATGGCATTTTTACTTTGAACGTCATCTTAAATGAAATTTGAATCTTTAGAATTCTTTAGAATTTCCTTACCGTTTTCTTTAAATTTTTTTCTTATAATGTAGGCGTAGGGAAACAAACCTACGAAAAAAATGAAAACGACAAAAAGAAAAATTGAAAGTGAGGAAATTAAAAATGTTAAACTCTTTGGATCTTTTGATAATCGTATTTATGGGACTTACAGCGGCGAGCGTACTTTCATCCATACTGATGTTCGTACTTAAGAACAGAACGGCTCAGAGGATATGTCTCTATCTTAGCGCTGCTCTCGGACTCTTTGCTGCATACGGCGGAATAATGATAGGATTCCCCTATTTTATGGGACAGTTTTTTGCAGCTGTAATATTCGGTCTTGCATCTGTAGCAGCCGTTGTACTTGAACGTCTAAGCCGCGGGGATGAAAAGCTCTTTCTTATAGCACGTATTGCAGCGGCGGCATCATTGGTACTCGGTATTTGCAATACGTTCATCTTCTGAGAAAAAACGAAAAAACGTATCTGTCCGCAGGACAGATACGTTTCTGTTTTATAAAAACAGAGGCGCGGTACTTTTGGTATCGCGCCTCTTAAATACGGTTCTGCATCAGTTTCAGTCTTTATTATCCGGATCCTTTTTATCCTTGCCGGGATCACTTTCGTCGAGACCGTAATCGTCGAAGGGATCTCTGCGCCTTGCTTCTGCGGCTTCTGCACGCTTACGTTCAAGGCTCTTCCTTTCTTCCTCTTCCTTTTCGCGGCGAGCCTTATTGGCTTCTTCGCTCTTGCGTCTCCTAAGCTCTGCCATTGCTTCAAGCTCTTCCATAGTGGGATCGCCGTTCATAAGAGCTTCGAACTGATCTTCTTCCATAAATTCATTCTTTATAAGGAATTCGGCTACGAAGTCAAGCTTTGCTCTGTTGGCTTCGAGAATGGACATAGCCTTTGCATAAGCGGCATCCAATATCTTTTTGACCTCTTCGTCTATCTGTGCCGCAGTAGCTTCCGAGTAGTTCTTCGTGCTGTTGAGATCACGGCCGAGGAATACCTCTGTGTCACTGTGCTCGGAGCCGAATACCACGGGACCGAGAGAAGAGCTCATACCGTACTTCATTATCATGCTTCTTGCAATGCTCGAAGCTCTCTGAAGATCGTTTGATGCTCCCGTACATACGTCGCCGAATACGATATGCTCCGCAACGCGTCCGCCCATGAGAGTAACTATTTTGTTCTCCATTTCGGACTTGGACATATGCGAACGGTCCTCAACGGGAAGGGAGAGGGTATAGCCTGCCGCCTGACCGCTGGGAATTATTGAGATGTGGTGTACCTTTTCGTAGGGCTCCACGGTCTTGGTTATAATAGCGTGGCCTGCCTCGTGGAAGGCGGTTATCTTCTTGTCCTTTTCTGTCATTACCTTGGACTTTTTCTTGGGGCCTGCAAGAACCTTAAGGGTAGCATCCTCAACGTCCTCCATACTGATGAGAGCCTTGCCCTTCCTTGCCGCAAGGAGAGCGGATTCGTTAAGAAGGTTTGCAAGGTCGGCACCGGTAAATCCTACGGTGGTCTTTGCAATGATCTTCAGATCTACCGTATCCTCAAGAGGCTTATTTCTGGAGTGTACGCGGAGAATTGCTTCTCTGCCCTTGACGTCGGGGTAATTTACCGTTACCTGTCTGTCGAATCTGCCGGGACGGAGAAGAGCGGGATCCAGAATATCGGGACGGTTGGTAGCCGCCATTACGATAACGCCCTCGTTGGTGTCAAATCCATCCATCTCGATAAGGAGCTGGTTCAGGGTCTGCTCTCTTTCGTCGTGTCCGCCTCCGAGACCTGCGCCTCTGTGACGGCCTACGGCATCTATTTCATCAATAAATATTATACTTGCGGGAGTCTTTTTAGCCTGCTCAAAAAGGTCTCTTACTCTTGATGCACCTACACCTACGTACATTTCCACGAAGTCGGAACCCGATATGGAGTAGAAAGGTACGCCCGCTTCGCCCGCAACAGCCTTTGCAAGTAAGGTCTTACCTGTACCGGGAGGGCCTACGAGAAGTACGCCGTGAGGTATCTTTGCACCCAGCTTCAGATATTTTTCGGGATTGCGGAGAAAGTCTACTATCTCTTCCAGCTCTTCTTTTTCCTCGTCAGCGCCCGCTACGTCGGAAAAGAATACCTTTTTCTTGCTCTCGGAGGCAAGATGTACCTTTGCTTTTCCGAAAGCGTTGATCTTACCGCCTTTGCCCGTTGCCTGGTTCATAAAGTACATCCAGAGCACTACGAATATGATTATCATAACTGCATAGGGGATAAGGCTTACCCACCAGGGGGCGGTGTAGGGTACGATGTAATCGTAGTCCTCGAGTATTCCGTTTCTGCGCTGCTCGAGTATCAGCTCGCCGAGATCGTAATAGAAGATGGATACGTCTCTGAGCTTGTAGTTAACTATCTTGCCGTCAGCCAGCTTCAGCACCAGCTCGTTATTGTCCTCGAGAACAAAGGACTTGACCTGCTCGCTTTCAAACAGTTCGATAACGTCGGAGTATTCGAACTCACTTTCATTGAGACTGCTGAAGAGGGTCGCCGTAGCTATTAGTATGACAGCAATAAGGATAACGTAGAAAAATATTATTCCATAGTTTTTCTTCATTCTGTTCCTCCGAAGGTTATTGGATATAGGCTTCTAAGCTCAATCCTTGTATATCTCTTCTTTGAGTACGCCGATATACGGAAGCGTACGGTAAAATTCATCGTAGTCGAGACCGTAGCCTACAACGAACTCATCAGGTACTTCGATACCTGTAAAGTCGGGTGTAAAGTCTACCTTACGTCTTGAGGGCTTATCGAGAAGTGTGCAGGTAGCAACGCTCTTTGCGCCTTTTCTCTTGAGGTATTCAACGAGATAGGAAAGGGTCACGCCGCTGTCTATTATATCTTCAACGATAACGATGTTTATATTATCTATATCCTTTCTCACAAGATCAAGGATAATATTTACGTTTCCTTTTGTGGTGGTGCTCGAACCATAGGAGGAGACTTTCATAAAGTCTATCTCGATAGGAAGTTTTATATGCTTCATAAGGTCGCCCATAAATACTACGGAGCCTTTAAGTATTCCCAAAAGCAGAAGCCTGCCTTCCTTATCTTTGTAAGCTTCGTTTATCCAGTTGGCGGTGCGGACTACCGCATCCTGGACCTGCTCCTCACTTACGAGTATGTGGTCTATATCGCGATCCAGATCGATTTTCTTATTCATAGTAGTTTTCTTCTCCTCCAAAGATGATGTATAGGGCGTTTTCGGCGTCGCTTTTTATTTCAGCCCCGTCTCTTACGGCAACGGAGGGTATTGCAATTATACCTTCGTCATCGTAGAGAATGGGGAAACTGTCTCTCAGGTATTCCGGTATCTTTTTTTCGTTTAAAAGTTTCCGTACCTTTTTGCTCATTCCGCATTTTTTTACGGTGTCGCCTTCTTTTCTGCTTCTGACACGCAACTCACCTTTGATTTTATCAGAAGCTAATGATATAAGTGTAGATGAATTGTAAATATTTTTTATACTGTCTATATCTTTCTCTTCCGCGAACCAAAGCTCCAGCGCAGTTCCCGGAATAAGGATCTTTCCTTTTTCCAGCGGAAGGTCGTAGGGGACGGATCCTCTTGCCGCCTCCTTTTTTATAAGAAATCTGTCGCAGTCTGTGCCGTAGCAGCCTTCTATTACCGCACAGTATCCGTCGGGAAGAGAAATACGTGACCATTTTACGTTTTTCTTCAACAGAAGCATCATTGCATCTATATGCTTGTTTGAGAGGCTTTTGTCAGAATACTTTGCGAATTTTTCCATAAGGAGTCTCGACAGAAGCGAGGGATGGAGTGATGAAAGAAGCTTCACAGAGTCGGAATCGATATATTCCTTCACTCCGAGGCTTATAAACTCTTCATCCTGCCTTAAACTTTCCGAAAGCCGTCTTACCGCGGAATCCAGAGAGGGGTTTAATTCTTTCAGAAGGGGTATGATCTTGTGCCTTATAAAGTTTCTGCTGAGATCCGTGTCGTTGTTTGTTGAATCAAATACGTAGGTCAGTCCGTTTTCCTCGCAGAAAGCCTTTATCTCCGCCTTTGTGCAGTAAATAAGAGGTCTTACGATTCCGTCTCTTACGGGAGGAATACCTCTTATACCCTTGGCGCCGCTTCCTCTTGCAAGGTTAAATATAACGGTCTCCGTATTGTCATCCGCATTGTGCGCTGTAGCCGTAACGCTGTTTTCGGTTTCGCTCATATGCTTTTCGAAAATGCTGTAGCGCAGGTCTCTTGCAGTCTCTTCAAGACCAGTTCCGCGGCTCTTTGAAAGTGCGGGAACATCTGCCTTATAGGGTATGAACTCAATATGATATTTTATACAAAAATCCTTGCAGAAATTCGCATCGCGTTCAGCTTCTTCTCCCCTTATGCCGTGATTGACGTGGATAGCAAAAAGCTTTTTCCCGTTTTCTTTGCAGTAGTCCTTTAAAAGGAAGAGGAGAGCGGTGGAATCCGCTCCTCCCGAAAATCCCGCGAAAACGGTGTCGCAGCAGGAAAACATAGAGTATTCCCGCAGCGCTTCGTAAAATTTATTCTTTATTAATTCGGTATATCTCATCAGTTAGGTTCTTCCAACTCCGACAGAGTAGAGAATTTAGTGTACTGTCTGAACCAGCCAAGCTCAACGGAGCCCGTGGAACCGTGTCGGTTTTTGGCAATAATAAGCTCTGCCTTGTTATAAAATTCCGGTTCTTCTCTCTGATGTATAAACATTACCACGTCTGCGTCCTGCTCGATGGCACCGGAGTCTCTTAAGTCGGAGAGCATAGGAGTTTTTCCCGTTCTCGACTCTACCTGACGGTTGAGCTGTGCACAGGTGATGAGAGGTACTCCCAGCTCTTTTGCCAGAAGCTTCAGACCTCTGGATATATCGGATATCTCCTGCCCGCGGTTGTCGGAGCTCTTTTCGCTCTGCATAAGCTGCAGGTAGTCTACTACGATAAGTCCGAGGTTCTTTACGCGGCGGAGCTTTGCTTTCATGCCGGTAACGGTGATATTGGTGGTATCGTCAAGGAGTATATCACATTCGGAAAGTATGGAGGAGGCTTCCGCAAGCTTCTTCCAGTCTTCGTCGGTGAGCATTCCCGAACGCATATTCGTGCTGTCGACGAGAGCCTCCATAGCAAGAAGTCTGCCTACAAGCTGCTGATTTGACATTTCAAGAGAGAATATACATACGGTCTTTTTTGAGAGTCTTGCAACGTTGGAGGCTATATTGAGAACCAGACTCGTTTTACCTACGCCGGGACGTGCGCCGATGAGCACAAGGTCACCTGCGGACATACCTACCAAGGTATTGTCAAGAGCCGAGAAGCCCGTGGGCAGACCCATGGCGGATTCTCTGTCTGTACGCAGCTGATTCAAATGCTCGTACTCGCGGATCAATACGTCTCTTATATGTTCAAAGTCCTTGGTCTCGTGCCCCTGTGCAATACTGAATATCTTACTTTCCGCAGAGTCGATTATGTGAGCAAATTCTCCCTGCTCCGCAAAGGCGGTAGACTGTATATCATCGCAGGCTTCAATAAGCTGGCGGAGCATACTTTTGTTTTTTACAATGACGGCATAGTCTTTTACGTTCGCCGCAGAGGGAACGGAGCTTGCTATCATCTTGATATATTCGGCCGCCTGCTCGTCGTTGTAATTGCTTGAGCTGACAAGCTCGTTTATTATAGTGACGACGTCGATATTCTTACTCTTGATAAACAGACTCTGCATCGAGAGATAGATCTGCTTGTGAGACTCTATATAGAAATCGTTGGCTTTTATTATGTTCGCGACCTCGTTTATGCTTTCGGGGTCAATGAGTATGGAGCCTAAAAGCGCTTGCTCCGCTTCAACGGAGTAAGGGAGCTTTCTGCCGAAATCTTCCGCATATCCTGCCATATCTCTTTACGCCGACACCTGAGCCGACGTTCTCCTTTCGGTAATTATTTGGAGGCTACCACAACGTTTATCTTGCCTACTATCTCCTGATAGAGCTTTACTTCTATTGAGTAGCTGCCGTAAGCCTTAATAGGTGAGTCAAGCTGGATCTTCTTTTTGTCAAGCTTGATACCGTGCTGCTCGCTGAGCTTTTCTGCGATCTCCATAGAGGTGATCGAACCGAAAAGTCTTCCGTCATCACCGGAGGAAGCTCCTATCTTGACTATAACGCCCTCAAGCTTTGCGGCGATATCGCGTGCATTCTGTCTTTCGACCTCTATCTGATGCTGCTTTGATGCTTCGGCATTGTTAAGCTCGTTTATTGCTTTGGCTGTTGCTTCTATTGCAAGCTTCTGGGGAAAGAGAAAGTTTCTGGCGTATCCGTCGGGTACGTTTATGAGCTGACCCTTCTTTCCTTTGCTTTTAACGTCCTGAATAAGTATTACTTTCATTTTTGTTTTATCCTTTCATTGGGCTTAGTTGTTGTCTAGGTATAAGTCGATAGCCGACTTTAAGGCGTTCAGAGTATCTTCAAGGCTCATATCTCTTACTCTTGCGGCAGCGGAGTCAAAGTGACCGCCTCCGCCAACCTGCTCGAGTATGAGCTGAACGTTTACCGTTCCGTTTGAACGGGCGGATATATGCACGGCTTCGTCAAAGGTACAGAGGGCGAAGGACGCCGCCACTCCTTCAAGGGAAAGGAGTCGGTCTGCCGCCTTGGCCGCAGCTATGCGGTCCTCATCTCTGTTGTCTTCGGAATCCGCTTGAGCTATGGCGATAGTCTTTCTGTAGATGACAACGTTCGATTCGAATTTTGCTTCTCTCATAAAGTCGTCTATATCTGTCTTGAAGAAGAACTGTGCATCTGCAGGGCTTGCTCCCTCGTTTTTGAGGTAGAGGGCAGCGCCGAAAGTTCTGTTACCTACGTTGCGGGTAAACTGCTTTGTATCAAGCATTATGCCCGTATACATCATATCAGCTTCTTCCTTTGCGAGATATCCGCTGGGAAGAGCCTGCTCAAGTATTTCGGAGATGAGCTCGCAGGCGGAGGATGCGGGAGGCTCGATGTGAGAGACCGCCAGCGGGTAATTAAGCTCCGACACACGTCTGTGGTGGTCGATTATTGCTATTGTTTTTACGTTGTCCGCAACATCGGGAGCTTCGAACTGCTCGGGATTGTTTACGTCAACGATAACAAGGAAGGTGTCCGCACTGAGTATATCCTGCGCCTCGTAAGAATTTATGAACATATCTCTGTATTCGGGCATGGACCTGAACTTGTCCAGACATTTTGCAAGGTTTGCATCCTTGGCATTGATAATGATATTTACCTTTACTCCGCAAAGCATTGCCAATCTTGCCATACCAACGCAGGCTCCGAAGGAGTCGAAGTCGGCGTTGCGGTGTCCCATTATGAGAACGTTGGAGCTCTTGGACATATGCATTACAAGCTCGTCGGCTATTACTCTTGCGTGTACTTTGGAACGCTTCTGCACGGTCTTTGTCTTACCGCCGTAGAATTCCATTCCGTCTTCGCCCTTTACGACTACCTGGTCGCCGCCTCGCTGAAGAGCCATTTCAAGTGCGGAGAACGCCGCTCTCTCCTTTTCAAGGAGACTGTTTCCCGTAGATGCCATGCCCACGGAAACGGTAACGGGGAGACTTCCTTCACCGAGACGTATCTCTCTTATTTTGTCGAGAACGTCAAATTTGGAATCCTCAAAGCTCTTGAGGTATTTGGCGCTGAACATAAATACGAATCTTTCTCTTTCGTATTCCTTTATGATACCTTGTACGGAGTCCGCCCATTCTTTAAGTATGTCGGCTACCTCTGCGGCTGCCGATCTCTGCTTGTCCTTGGCGTATTTTATTATTTCGTCGAGGTTATCTATAACAACGTATGAGAATACGCAACTTTCATCCTTGAGAGTCCGGTAAGCATTTGCAAGCTCGGTATTGTCGCTCCATACGCTGAAAACGTAGCTCTTGTTGTGAGATATCATTTTATAGCATCTCACTTTGTACATTCCGTCAAATGCCACTACGTCGGCACCATCGGTGCCGCCTTCCAGTATACTGTCGAAGCTTATGTCCGTGTAGTTGTCTATTCTTTTTCCGTAAAGGCTTCCGTTTGTACCCGTTTTTGAGCTGAAGGCCTTGTTGTACCAGACTATTCTACCCTTGCCGTCGCTTATGACGGTGGGCATAAAGAGCTTTACCAGCAGGTCAAGAGTCATATTTCCCGCAAGTATTCCGCTGGCGGATTCTCCCGTTAGCTTAGCTATAAATCCCGTGTATTCGGATATTACCCAAAGAGCCGCTGTCGCCGCAATGTAAAGGAATGCCGCCACGGCAAAGGTGCTGAGGGGCTTTGTTTCGGCAAAATGACAGCTGAGAGCCGCTCCGCCCATAAAGATAAGCGCAAGCACGGTATAAAGAAGGGCGCTTATAAGGCGTGTGTTTTTTACGGCTTGTTTTATTCTTTCAAACATAGGGGTTTTTATCCCTCCGATCTGTATGTTGTCCGTAAGTAAAGACACAACCATTGTACCACTATTTTCTATATTTGTAAATATCTAAAATAATATTATAATATAATAAATAAAAAGACCGTTTCACAGAGAAACGGTGCTCAGATATATAATGAGCGCTGCCCAGAGTACCGAGAACAGAGGAGCGCATATCTTAAAGCGCAGGTGAAGTGTCTTATGGCGCAAAAGTCCCATTGCAAGCCACATTCCTGGCGCTCCTCCCATAGCGGCAAGACCCAGAAGCGTAAGCTCGGGTATTCTGTAGCCTCTTCTTTTCGCCTTTGCTTTATCGACCGCCATGAGGATAAAAAGTATCAGCGAAAGAGAAAGCAGATATCCGCACAGTATCTTTGTAAGCATATGTTTTTCTCCTTTTTTGCAGTTTACTTTCATATGATAACATTTTTGGCGGAATTTAGCAAGCAGATGAAAAA
Organism: Oscillospiraceae bacterium; assembly: GCA_015064425.1. The sequence continues at coordinate 15,651 of SVSF01000021.1, forward strand.
TAAATGCAATTTTCGATTTCAAATTATGCAAAAATTGTATTGACAAAAGAAAAAAAGTACTATATAATAGTGTCATTGTTGAAAAAATAAATATATTAAATGAAAACACAGGATGATAAATCCTGCATTTTTTTGGATCGATACAAGAAAGGTCAGATATGGTTAAACAGTACTCGGAAATGACAAATGAAGAGCTCCTTTCACTTAAAGCGGAGCTTGATAAGGAATATGCGGACTATAAGGCAATGGGATTGAAGCTCAATATGTCGAGAGGTAAGCCCTGTGATGCTCAGGTAGAGATGTCTATGGGTATTATGGACGCACTTGACAGTAAGAGCGAGCTTTATGCGGAAGACGGAACGGACTGCCGTAACTACGGTGTTCTTGAGGGTATTCCCGAGATAAAGAAGCTTATGGGCGATATGGTAGGTGTTGATGCGAAAAATGTTATCGTTTACGGAAACTCCAGTCTTAACATAATGTATGATACTGTGGCAAGATGTTTCCTTCACGGCGTTATGGGTTCTACTCCCTGGTGTAAGCTGGAAAAGGTAAAGTTTCTTTGTCCCGCTCCCGGTTACGACAGACATTTCGGCGTTACCGAATCCTTCGGCTGTGAGCTTATCACAGTGCCCATGACTCCTGCGGGACCCGATATGGATGTGGTTGAAAAGCTCGTATCCGAGGATGAGAGCGTTAAGGGCATCTGGTGTGTGCCCAAGTACTCAAATCCCGAGGGATATTCCTATTCGGACGAGACGGTAAAGAGACTTGCGGCTCTTAAGCCCAAGGCGGCTGATTTCAGACTGTTCTGGGACAATGCATACTGTATGCACGAAATATATTACGACCGCTCCGACAGCGTCCTTGAGATACTTTCCGAATGTGAGAAGGCGGGCAATCCCGATATGGTCTACGAGTTTATGTCCACCTCCAAGATAGGCTTCCCCGGTTCGGGCGTTGCGGCAATAGCAAGTTCTGAGGCAAACCTCAATGATATAAGAAAGTATCTCCAGTTCCAGACTATCGGATACGACAAAATAAATCAGCTCCGTCACGTAAGATATTTTAAGAATATCGACGGTATGAAGGCTCATATGGTAAAGCACGCGGAGATAATAAGGCCTAAGTTCGACCTTGTTGCAAAGGTATTCGACGAGGAGCTTTCGGGTCTTGGTATCGGCAAGTGGACTACTCCCGCAGGCGGTTACTTTATGTCCTTCGATGCTATTGACGGCTGTGCTAAGGCTATAGTTGCAAGATGTAAGGAAGCGGGCGTTATTATGACGGGCGCAGGCGCTACCTACCCCTACGGCAAGGATCCCTGCGACAAGAATATACGTATCGCTCCCACGTTCCCCACTCTTGAAGAGCTCGGTATCGCTGCAAAGCTTTTCTGCCTCTGCGTAAAGCTTGTGAGCGTTGAAAAATATCTCGCATAAACAAATATCCACCCGCACATCGGGTGGATATTTATTTTATTCTGCGGGGATGACGTAAAGTTCGTCCTCGGCTATTTTTGCCTTGAGATAGGCTATAGGGTCCTTATCATAGCTCGGTGCCGTGCTTTCCTCCGAAGCGACTGCAAATAGCTTTTCGCAGTCTATTTGTATAGGAGAGTTTTCCTCCATATTAAGCCTGAGCGCGGATTCGAAGCTGTCACGGCTCACGCCCGTATCTCTTATAAGATCCGCTAATGAGCAGTACCGAACGGATTTATCGATAAATTTTTCCTTAAGCTCGGAAGTTTTTGCAAACCGCGAATTGAGTAAGCGCTTTAAGCTTTCGAGTGCGGCTCTTTGCTCTATGATCCCGTCGTATCTGTCGTCGTTGGCAAAGAAGTCACGGACAGCGCTGCTGTCATCTCCGTAAAGCAGGTCGAAATCGAGAACGCAATAGGAATACATCCATTCGAGATAGTACTTTTCAAACTCTGCGCGGGGTATTTCAAGATCGCTTACAAGGTCCGTGAGAGTGGGGAATATTACCTCCCCGTTTTCACCGTAATACGGGTCGTTTCCGTCGTTCCAGAGCAAAAATCGATCCTCCCCAACCAGGTCTCTGATATTACTATCGAAGGAATAGTAGTAGAACACGTATCTGCTTTGGGCTTTTTCAAGATCTTCTCTTAAAACGGAGCCGGCGAGGGCTGAGAGCTCCTTTGTGTACATTTCGGTAACGGCTTCGCTCTCAAAAGAGGAGCCGTCTGTACTGTCCGTGGGCATCTCACTCATAAAGCTGCCGCAGGATACGGCTGATAAGCACAGGGCGAACAGTAATACCAATAACATAAGTTTTTTCATTTGCGGTTCCTCCTTTTCGTATTTACACTTTAGACAGTATTTTTTGAATATTGTTCCATATTTATTATAACATTTTTTCTTCCGTATGTAAATAAAAATTAATGTTTGCTTAATATTCTTGATAGAGATCTGCGTGAATGGTATAATTATTAAAAAAAGAGCAAGAGGTTGGAATGAAAAAGTTTATAAAGAGGGCGGTACTGATATTTTTGGCATTATGTCTCCTTGGCGGAATAGGAGTTTTGGGACTCAACGCATATATTAAAAGTGCCGTATCGGATAGAATAATAAATATTGATGAGGCGGCTGGAGAGTCGGATGCCGACTGTATTCTCGTTTTGGGCTGTCTTGTAAAGCCGAGCGGACCCAGTGATATGCTCCGCGACCGTCTTAATGTAGGAGTGGAGCTTTATGAAAAGGGCGCGGCACCGAAGCTGCTTATGAGCGGCGACCACGGAAGGGAAGATTACAACGAGGTGGAGGCTATGAAGGCTTTCGCTATTGAGGAGGGCATTGCTTCCGAGGACGTGTTTATGGATCACGCAGGCTTTTCCACCTATGACAGTATATACAGAGCCAGGGAGATATTCGGTGCGGACAAAATAATTATCGTAACGCAGAAATACCATCTTTACAGAGCGCTGTACATTGCAAGGAGTCTTGGAGTCGAGGCTTACGGAGTGCCATCTGACTTTCATACCTACGGCGGTCAGTGGATGCGCGAGGTAAGGGAGATGCTTGCGCGGTGCAAGGACTTCGGATATACCCTTATAAAGCCTCTTCCCGTGTATCTGGGAGAGGAGATACCCATAAACGGAAACGGAGACCTTACCAACGACGGTAAGGAAGATTGGTAGGGGAAACAGGTAAAGATCAACTCTCAAATTTAAATGTAAGTAAATACATTATAAGGATCGGTCTGCGAATGCAGACCGATCCTTAATGGAACAAAACGAAAATTTTTTCGTCTAAAGTACAAAAGAGAAGGAGGAGCGAAAAATGAAAAGACTTACGGCGATATTGTTGATATTATGTACTTGTATTACTGCCGCAGCCTGCGGAGCAAAGGTGGAAGAGCAAAGTTTCATAAAAAGTGATGATGCAAAATAGATGATAAAACAATCAGCCCATAAAAGTAATATTTTATGGGCTGTTTTTCAAAAAAGCGGAACAAAATACGTATAGCATATACCGAGAAAATAAAAAGATCACCCGCATTGTAAAATATGCGGGTGATGTTTTGTTTATCTGTATTTTGCCGCGATCTCTTCCACGATGCGGCACATATCGTTATAGTGCTTTTCCATTTCTGCGGAGAGGGCGAGCTGGCATCTTGCTCTTACAAGATTGTGCTCGGGGTAGGAGGTCCTGAAATATTTATCTCCCGAGAGGTAGTCGTCAAGGAAACGTATGCCCACCTCGGCGGTCATGGTAAACGCGCCCAAAGGAAGGGAGCGTATCTCCTCTTCAGTAAGCTCGCTTATTACTTCGGGGATAAAGCCTTCTACGATAGCTCTGTATCTTTCGATGCTGAAGCGTATCTTTTCGGGGTCTCTTTCGTCCTCACTGCATTCGGAAGCGGAGGCTCTTATTGCGTCGCCGAAATCGTATGCGGGAAGTCCGGGCATTACCGTATCCAGATCCATTACCGCTACGGGTTCAAGGCTCTTTTCGTCAAAGAGCACGTTGCTTATTTTGGTATCGTTATGGGTAACCCTTAAGGGGAGTTCCCTTGCATCCGACATTTTTGAGAGCCTTGTTACCTTTTCCTCAATGGAACGGACGTATGCCATCTCCTTTTCAACGGCGGAGGCTCTCTTGCAGGCATCTTCCTCATAGCTGGCGTAAAGATGCTCCACTCTCTTTCCCGTGTGATGGAAATCGGGGATAGTCTCATAAAGGAGAGAGGCATCAAAATCCGACAGCGCGTTCTGGAATCTTCCGAAACCTTTTCCCGCATTGGAAAGTATTCTCATATCGTCGCTGTGTGTGAGAGCGATACCCTCAATATAGTCGTATACTCGCCAGAAGGAGCCGTCTCCGCTTATGTAGTAGTTGAGCCCTTCTTCGGTGCTGTGAAAGTTGAGTATGGTCTGCCCCTTATTCTTTATATGCTCGGAGATAAGAGCAATGTTACTCATTATCTTGTGGGGATTTTTAAAAACGTAGAGATTTATCTTCTGAAAGATATAAGAACTGAGCTCTTCTCCGTTTTTTATATCTATACGGTATGTGTTATTTATATGTCCGTCCGTAAATACCTTGTATCCTACGGCTTCTCCTTTTATTCCGAACTTCGGGGCAATTTTTGCTACGGATCCAAGCACTGATGTGTTTTCGTTATTCATCGTTATATCTTCCCATATTCGTATTTTTATTATCATTATACCACCCTTGAAAGAAAAAGTGAAGAGGGATTTTCGAAATATGATCTTTTACGAAAATAACGGATAGGAGTGCGGGAGCTGCGATACAACAAAAAAGACGGGAGTACAACGGCGTGCACGGACAGCGGTGAATTGTAATTCATTTACGCCGTTCCGAAATATTCCTCGTGGTTGAAACAGCCTCAAGGAATATTTCAAAAACCAAGTGCAGACCGGAGGGTGTGCATAATTAGCGGTAAAATTGAATAGCCTTCCCCAGTGGGGGAAGGGGGACCGCGTTAGCGGTGGATGAGGTGTTTGAAACAAACGAAAAAGACTCCTCATCCGTCAGCCTTCGGCTGCCACCTTCTCCCACAGGAGAAGGCTTTTTTTATGCGCTGAAAGCAAAGAAAAGCCCCGCGCGAGGCGGGGCAAACTGAATATTTACGAATAATCTTTCTTGTTTCCTGCTAATGGCTCATATTCTGCAAGAAGTTTTTTCATTTGAGGGGTATCCTTTACCTTTTCATAAACACCCCACGAACGCAGAC
>SVSF01000153.1 GCA_015064425.1 Oscillospiraceae bacterium
TCCAACCTGCGATGCAGATTACGAGAGCGTCAAAGGACTGATTTTCGAGAGCGGCGATAGCCTTCTTTATATCCTTCTCCTCATAGTCGTCGGTAACGGGGTAAACGCTGATAAGGTCAAGACCTTCATTTTTAAGTCCTTCCTCGGCAGCCTTGCACTTTCTGATTATGATGTCGGCAGGAGTGTTAACCTCACCGAATCCTACAAATGCAATTTTTGACATTTTTGTTTCTCCTTTATTATAAAGTATTTTACGCTTATATTTTATCACACCTTTTATATTCATTTTCTGTCACGAAAGAAGAAAAAGTATTCATTTTATGTCAATATTTAGAAATTCAAGTGAAATAAAAGGAATGTTTTTGTCTAGAGACAATAAAAATATATTCATTGCTGTTGACAAAATCTTTTGCGAGTGATATTATTAACTTACAGTAATAAGCAAGTCAAATGGTGGTTATCTATGGCATGGAAATATCTTAACTTAAAGTTTCCCGACATTTCGGGATATAGGGTGAAGTATTACTATTCAAATAAGCCTCAGGAGGAAAATCCGAAGAATTGGACGCCGCACATTCACGACGTTCTTGAGGTATACGTTCTTATAGAGGGTGACGTATCCTTTGCTGTTGAGAGCTCTCATTATAAGCTTGAGCCCGGTGATGTCATAATAACCAAGCCTAACGAGATGCATAACTGTATTCTTAACAGCCGTTCTGTACACCGTCATCTTTGCTTCTGGTTTGACACAGGGGCGGAGTTTATCTTTGAGGAATTTCTGCGCCACGAGCTCGGACACGGAAATCTTATAAGAGTAGACGAGGAGAATAAGCGAAGACTTGAAAATATATACGGAGCGCTTATAGAGTCTAATAAAAACGGAGATAAGCACGCCGAGTTTTATATGACTCTTGAAATTCTCGGAATTCTCAGGAAATTTATAGACAATGAGCAAGAGGGAATTCAGCTTCCTCACATAATGAAGGAAATGTTGCTTGACATACACAGAAACGTCAAAACGATAAAGAATCTTGATTATCTTTCGGCAAAATATTTTATCAGCCAGAGTACGATTTACCGTATGTTTACCGCTTACCTCAATACTACGCCGAAATATTACATAGAAACGAAGAAGCTTGCCTTTTCAAGAAAGCTTCTCAAAAGCGGAATGTCGGTAAGCGAGGCTGCGGCTGAGGCAGGATTTTCCGACGTTTCAAATTTCATAAGGCTCTTTAAAAAGCGCTTCGGAATAACCCCGAGAGAGTATAGGGAAAGAGGGCTTGAATAATAAACTTCAAGACGTAAAAAAGGCGAGATCCAAAATGAATCGGATATCGCCTTTTTGTTTTATTGCATAACGTAGTACAGACAGTACTCGTTAGAACGATCCTTTACGTATCTGTGTTTATGCATACATTCTATAGAAAGGTAGATATATTCTCTCTCTTATTTCGGTAATGCCGAAGCTCTTTAAGTCCTCGTAGAATTCTTCTATATCAGTCTTACCGTTTTTTACGATACAATATTTATTCATCATCTTTCCTTCTCATTTTTTGTGATAGCTATCTAGAGATTTTTTAATGTTCCAGTCATTTTCACAGAGTATTTCTACTGCTTTTTCCTCGTTGCAGGATAGTATTTCTTTCACTATGCGTATTACTCTCTTTTTTAGCTTTTCGTTGGTTGGAGCAAGGTTTATCATCATATTTTCATAGACCTTTCCCGTCTTTGCCATAGCGCAGGTTGAAAGAGTGTTAAGCACTATTTTTTGAGCAGTTCCGGCCTTTAATCTTGTCGAGCCGGTCAGTATCTCTGCACCTGTATCGGTAAATATCGGTATATCAGAGGTTTTAAGTACCAAGGTGTCCTTGTTAGATGAAATGCCAATGGTAACGCATCCAATCTCCTTTGCGGATTCAATTGCGCCGACTACGTATTTTGCATTTCCTGCCGCAGATATTCCTACAAGCACATCTTCTTTTGTGAGCCCACGATTTTTTATTTCTTCGTATCCGTGCTCATATTTATCCTCTTCGTTTTCACTGGCGGAAAAGACTCTTTCGTTGCCACCGGCTATAATACCTTGGACCTGAGTTGTCGGTACGCCGAAGGTTGGCGGACATTCGGTTGCATCAATTATACCGAGTCTGCCGGAGGTGCCTGCGCCTATGTAGAATAGCCTTCCACCCTTTTCAAAGGCTTTTGCTATAGCGTCAATAGCCTTTGCAATCTCACTTGCGGCATTTTCGCAGGCTCTTACTGCGTCGTAATTTGCCTGTATTACAAGAAGCGCCATTTCTTCACTTCCCATTTTATCCATATTCATGCTCAGGGGATTTCTCATTTCTGTTTTTGGAATACTCATTTTGTCAGTTCTCCGTAAGTTCTTCTAAAATTATCGTAGAAAGAGTCTGATTCCGTGGTGCAGGATAGTGCTATAGCATTTCTGCAAGCACCGTAGATAGGCGGTAAATCGCTTACCTTCAATTTTACTTTGCTGTATTTTTCTATATGTTTAATCAGAATTTCCGAATAGTGCTCAAACAGTCCGCCGCTTGCCACTGCAACAGCGCTTGCGCCGTATAATGACACGCCGTGGTTGAGAAGAGTGGCAAGAGCCTTTGCATTTTCGTCAATTATAAGATAGGCGCTCCTGTCCCCCTCTTTATACGCATCAAAAACGAGAGAGTCAAAGGATGCAATATATGATTTGCCACCGCTGTAAAGAGAG
>SVSF01000154.1 GCA_015064425.1 Oscillospiraceae bacterium
TGCGGCAACAAAAATTGCACAGGTATTGGGGCTTAGTGAAAGATTTATAGGGCTTACTATCGTAGCACTCGGAACCTCACTTCCTGAGCTTTTCACATCTGTATCTGCGGCAAGAAAAGGCAATGCAGATATTGCTATCGGTAACATAGTCGGAAGTAATATTTTCAATATTCTTTTTGTTATCGGTGTTTCGGCGTCTATTATTCCGGTGCCGTTTGCATCAGGCTTCAGATTTGACACAATTGTTGCAGCTGTTGCGGCATTAATGCTTCTTCTCTGTTCTTTAAAGGATAAAAAATTAAAAAGATGGTCGGGTATACTTATGCTCTTGACCTATGCTGTTTATTTTGCTATAATCTGGTAGTCGGGTATATTTAACTTTATCTGGTTAGGAGCTTTTGCATGGCACATATATTTACATCAATAAAAGAATCGCTCACTTCGGTTTTACCGATTGCGATAATAGTTCTGATACTTTCTGTTACCGTAGTAGCTTTAGACGCGGGTGTTCTTGTACTGTTTTTGTTCGGAACTGTTTTATTGATTCTTGGAATGAGCTTTTTTACCATCGGCTCAACTATATCTATGGAGCCTTTGGGAGATGGAATAGGTAAGTCGCTGAATAAAAGCTCTAAAATAATCATTCCTCTTATTATATGCTTCGTTCTCGGGCTTCTTATTACCATATCGGAGCCGGATTTGCAGGTCCTTGCTCAACAGGTTCCTACCATACCCAATGCAACACTTATTTCATGTGTCGGTATTGGAGTGGGAGTCTTTCTCAGCATTACTCTTGTGAGAAATAAAAAAGAAATATCTTTAAGGGGTCTGCTTCTGATATTCTATATCTTAATAATAGGATTATCATTTTTTGCTCCGGATGAATTTGTTCCCACTGCGTTTGACTCAGGCGGTGTTACAACGGGTCCTATCACCGTTCCTTTTATTATGGCTCTCGGTGCAGGTCTTGCATCGGGAAAAAAAGGAAAGCATACAGGTGAGAACAGCTTCGGTCTTGTTGCGTTATGCAGTATAGGACCTGTTCTTTCGGTGCTTCTTTTAAGTATTTTCTATAAGCCAATGCCCTCCACAACGGTATATGAGATAGCCGATGTGATGACAACGGCAGATGCCTTCAGGCAGTTTGTATTGGCAATCCCCGGTTTTTCAAAAGAGGTTTTCGGGGCGTTTGTTCCCATTGTAGTTTTGTTTGTTGTCTATCAGGCAGTAACAAGAAGATTTCATATACACAATATGCTGAAAATGACGGTGGGATTTATATACACTTATATCGGTCTGGTATTGTTTTTAACGGGTGCAAACGTAGGATTTATGCCTGCAGGCAGGCTGATAGGTGCCACGATTGCAGGAGGATCCTTTAAAGTAATGCTTATACCTATTGGTATGGTTATGGGATATTTTGTTGTATCAGCCGAGCCGGCTGTGCATTCTCTTAAAAGGCAGGTAAGTGAAATAACTAAAGGTGCAATAGCTCAAAAATCTGTTGCAGTTGCTCTTTCGATAGGTGTTTCCGTTTCAGTAGGAATTTCAATGCTGAGAGTTATTACGGGAATTTCCATTATTCCATTTTTGATTTTTGGCTATGCAGTATCTCTTGCTATAAGCTTTTTTGTTCCGAATATTTATACAGGTATAGCTTTTGACTCGGGTGGTGTTGCAAGCGGCCCGATGACATCGACTTTCATGCTCCCCTTTGCTATGGGGGCGTGCGAGGCAGTCGGTGGAAATATAATGACGGATGCTTTCGGAATAGTGGCTATGATTGCGATGACACCTCTTATTACCATTCAGGTTTTAGGTCTTTATGAACGCAGAAAGAATATCAGGAGAATTAAAAGGCTTCATTCTGAAATCAGTCTGGTAAAAGACGATATTATTTTCTTTGAAGAGGAGGGGTGTGCATATGAGTAAACGTCCGATGCTGCTTTTATCAATAGTGGAACGTGATAAAGGCAAAAAGCTTATAAAGGTATTGGAAAGCCTTAATATACGAATGAATTTCCAATGTGTCGGCTTTGGCACAGCCCCCACCGAAATGATGGATATATTCGGACTTGGTACAAACGATAAAGACATCGTGGTGAGCCTTGCGGCAGAAAGCACGGTAAAAGATATGATGGCAGAATTCGGAACATCTTTTGAAAGCCATTCAAGGTTTGGCGGGCTTATGATAATTCTTAATACAAGTGCTGCAGGCAGAGTGCTGACGGAACTTTTGAGTCATAATATCAGCAATGCAGCAGAGAAGGGGAACGGAGCTATGAAAAACGAACATCATAATAACCTCATTATAATATCGGTAAATGAAGGATATGCAGAGGATGTAATGCAAACGGCAAGGAAAGCGGGAGCTACGGGAGGAACTGTTATTAAAGGAAGACTTGCAGATACAGAGCTTGTCTCGGAGCTTGAAAATACAGAAATAGACGAAGAAAGAGAGCTTCTTACGATTTTAGCTCCGCTTAAAACGAGCAGGCAGATTATGGAAGATGTAAACCGTGAGTTTGGAATTAATTCCAAGGCAAACGGAATAATAGTTGCAATTCCTACAGAAAAGGCATATAAGATATAAAAGAGATGATGGCATTGCCATCATCTCAGACTATCGAAAAAGTCGGTCAACCACAAGCAGAGAATAGAAATAAAGCCTTCCCCTTTGAGGGGAAGGTGGGTTGCGTAGCAACTCGGATGAGGTGTTATACAAAAAA
>SVSF01000155.1 GCA_015064425.1 Oscillospiraceae bacterium
TTAAAATATCATTTTTATTGCGGCGGGCTCAACGGTTATAACAGCTTCTGTAGTTGTTCCGCCAAACTCGCCGTCTATTGACCAAGGTATCTCGTCTTTTGAGGTAATCTTCAAAGAAGATGACTTAAACATATAGACCATTTCGTCATCGGCATTCTGGTATAAAAAGCTGTTTAAAAGTCTCTGAGTTTCCTGTGCATTCTGAGGCTTACGAATTAGTGTAACCTCCATTTCACCATCATCGTACAGAATGTTTTTAAGAAGCGGCAATTCAAATCCACCGATCCTTCTGGAGTTGCTAATCATTCCATATATAAATGAGCCGTCAATGATCTCTCCGTCATGTTCGATTCTCAGGTCATATGCCTTTGCCTTTGCAAATGACTTTATACCTTCAAGAACGTATGCAGCGTGTCCCAAGGATTGTTTAAGCTCTCTACCGGTTTGATAGGATACGTCTGAAAAAAGGCCAAAGGCTGCAACGTATATAAAAGGCTTTTCATTGAGGATCCCCAGATCCACCTCGCGCTCAATTCCCTCTGCGATCTGCACAGCAGCTGATGTGGTTACTGTATCTATGTTGTGAGATGCTGCAAAATCGTTAGTAGTACCACCGGGAATATAACCGATCCTCGCGCTGAGCCCTTCTTTGAAAACTGTGCCTGCAACAATATTTAAAGTTCCGTCGCCTCCGCAGCAAACAATGAGATCGAATTCCTTGCCTCTTTCGTGAAGCAATCCTTCTATATCACCGTTTCCTCTTGTAAGATGTATAGTTATATCATAATCAGCCTTTGAAAAAGTATCTACTACCTTCATTAGCGTATCTTCAAGTGCTATCTTACCCGATACTGAATTAATAATAAAGAGCATTCTTTTCATAATGAACTCCTTTCTGACAAAACAATTCCAAAATAACGAGCAAATTGATTATAATTCAATACTGACAAAATGTCAATGAATATTCTATTAACTATTATATCACGTATATTATAGAAACTTTGTAAAAAAATCACAAATACTATTTTTTCCTTGAAATAATAAAAGAAAGATGGTATTATATAGTAAATAAATTTTAGAAGCTGGTGACTTATGAAAAAGACAAACAGTATTATTTCAGATATAATAAAAAACGGATGTCTTATCTTTACAATTATTACTGTAATTACGTATACACTTGGATCCGTTCTTTCTTCTGAAAACAAGGCGTTCATCCCCACCCTCAAGTGGATATTTCTCTTTCTTCTCTTCTCACTTCTTCTCAGTGCGGCAAACCTGCTCCTGAAGAATAAGAACTACTCAACGGCACTTCGACTCGGACTTCATTTTATTGCAACCACAGCGCTTTATTTCGTTGTAGTTGTTCTCTGCGGCGGGTTTATCGCAAACGGTTCACAGACTCTTGTTGCTATGGTGCTATATATCCTTGCATATATTATATTCGCGGTAATATTTGCCATTTCAAACGGGACCAAAAAGAAAAAGAGCAATAAGGAAGAAAAGTACGACTCTGTCTTTAAATAATGACTTTATTCAAATAAGAAAAGCACCACTAGGGTGCTTTTCTTATTTGCTATCCTTATCGTTTTTTATGAGAATTCTTATAGCCTCAACAGCTGTCTTAATGGCGGCAGAAGTATCCTCCGTTCTCTTTTCGGGCATTGCGGACTTTTCTGTCTCCTGGTTCCACACACAGTGGAATACTGCACCTGCACGAAGTCGTCTTGCAGCGCTTACTATAAACAGGGTCGCGCTCTCCATTTCGGAAGCAAGGCATCCTCCCTTTTTCCACGCCTCCCATTTTGAAAGAAGCTCTGCGGAATTGGGCATGCTCTCGGGGCTGTGCTGTCCGTAAAAGCTGTCCTTTGCCTGAACTACACCCAGATGGTTAGTATATCCAAGCTTGGCAGCCGCCTCGGCAATAGCTCCCGTAACACCGAAATCGGCCACAGCAGGGAACTCTATAGGCATATATTCCTTGCTTGTTCCGTCCATTCTTATGGAACCGGTAGCTGTTACGAGATCTCCGGGCGCCACTTCAGGCTGCATACCGCCGCAAGTACCTACGCGAATAAACGTATCAACACCGATATGAGAAAGCTCCTCGACGCAAATTGCACAGGACGGCCCTCCGATACCGGTAGAAACAACAAGAACCCTTTCTCCTTCAAGATAACCGAGATATGAATTATACTCTCTGTTATATGCAACCTGCTGTGCGTCGTCAAGATACGCAGCTATCTTCTCAACTCTCCCGGGATCTCCGGGTATAATGGCATATTTTGCAGAATGCTCTTTTGTCAGCTTAATATGATACTCCATTTTATACCTCACTTACGTTACTTTTGGAAAAACGCTGGGGCAAGATCCCGTCAAGTGTAAAAACCTTATAATCATCACAGCTTTTGGCTACTATTATTTCAAAGCTGTCGTCACAGAATTCTGCCATGACCTGCCTACATACTCCGCAGGGGTAAAAGTAATCACTGACATTCCCGCCTTTTCCGCCAACCACGCAGATCCTTGAAAACTCCGAATCTCCTTCGCTGATCGCTTTAAAGAATGCAGTTCTCTCAGCACAGTTCGTAGGGCCAAAAGCCGCGTTTTCAATATTACACCCCTTATATACTTTACCGTCCTTGGTAAGAAGAGCTGTGCTGAGAGAACTGCATTCTTTAAAGCGA
>SVSF01000022.1 GCA_015064425.1 Oscillospiraceae bacterium
ATTCGTCATATACTCTCCAAAACGGTCCGTTGTTGGCATTGAAGTCCTGGCGGTATACATCAACGCCGTAGGATTTCACTACGCTGTCTACGAGATCGGCAACGTAATCAACGGATGCCTTTTTACTGTAATTCAAAAGACAGTTAAAACCGGGGTCGAATCCCGTCTCAACACATTCGCTGTGAGGAATATATCTTATTCCGTCAAACCAATAAGTGGTATTGGGCTGATCGGGGGAGTGGAGATAGATAACATTATCGTCTCCCAGCTCCTTACACTGTGCGGTATCGTACTTGGGTCTTTCGGGTTCCATCCAGAAAGCTATCTTCATACCGTTTTCGTGGCACTTGTTGGCAATTCTGTTGAGACCGCCGTTTGCATACTGCACCGCAGGTCTGTAGTCTCCCGTGTTGCCCCAATCCTGACCGTAAGTCTCGTACCAGGGAGCATCGTATTCTACCACACAGTTAAAGTCCTCGTTAAGTCCCGCTTCAATGGCGGTCTCAATGAAATTCAGATCCGTTGCCGTTCCGGGGAAGGCTGAGCCGAGATATACGTTTTCCTTAAAGTCGCGGTTGCCCACGTATCTCATCATATTGTGCTTGATAAGCCATCTTCTCCAGATGTTCTGTCCGTACTGCCAATCGCAGTCTTTATAGAACAAAAGCACTATACCGGGGAAGTAGAGAGTTTCGCCCTCAAGCATGGAAAGGCGGAGGAATCTGTATCCGCAGGCAGCCTTTATACTGCCCTCTTCTGCCTTGTAAGCCGCGGTCCAGTCGCCGGAGCTGTTCACCGCAACGATAACACCCTTTTCGCCTTCGGTATCCTCCGCATTCATAAAGGGAAGATACCCCATAGACGCCATTCCGTTGTCCGAGCAAAGTTCAAATTCTGCGCCTTCTTTAAGAACTGCCGTCTTTGCTTCAAAGCATCTTTCTCCGTAGAATCCGCCTGCGGTATGATGAAGGATAGCTTCGTCCGCATCAAGAATGCCTCCTCTTACGGAATAAAATTCCTCAACGACAGGAGATACCGCACCGCTGATATTTTTCATCTCGGCGCTGTATTCAACTATCGGATAATCAGGATAAGAGGTGACAGTAAGCCTTACCTCAACTCCCAGCTCTTTTGATGTGTATACAATATCGTAAAAGATACGTGCCGCAGGCTCGTCACTTTCGGGAAAATCCACCGCAGTCTTCTTTTCTTCTACCGTCTTTATCCATTTACACTCTGAAGAGTGCTTATCTCCCATTTTAAATGATACGGGAGGAACATTGCTTTGCTCAATATTTTTCTTGAGCCACTTTTCAGCCGTTTCGATATCCGAATACGTTTTAATATAGTCTTTTATCATAGTTCTTCTCCATTAAAGCTTTGCCGCAGCCTTTTTATCTGCAGTCTTGCGTTAATTTTATCATCAACGTTTGATTTTTACTACTGTTGTTTTTCCCAAATTTTCATATTTTTTTTGTGCAATTATACAAAGCAGCCCTTGCATTTCTGCAAGAGCTGCAATTTTTACACTTTTTTGTACCATACAACGGGGGCAACGGGCTTCAGCGCATCGTAAAATACTCTGTAACCCTTTGACATAAGCTCTTCCCCTCTCATTTTTGTGCGTTTTTCGGGAAGATCCTGCTCCCAAAGCTCATACTCCGTTTCGGGATCAAGCCCCATAGGAAGAAATGTAAACTCTCCTCCGAGACGTACGTAGGCTATCATCATACCCTCGTCATTTTCGTGGTCGTTGAACTGCATCGCCATATTTTCCACAAAAGAGGTGGTATATTTGCTTAACTGATAGAAGTCCTTGTAAAGATATTTCGTATATATGAATATTTCGTCAAGCGCCGTCTCGATAGTGCTCATATTCGTATTCTCGTTGCCGCTTGCACCGATACTGAGATTGAGACTTGAACGGAGGTCGTATATATTATCCCTCGTTCTCATACCGGTACCCGTAAAGATATACCATGAATATGCGCCGAAGTTCTGGCATTGCGCGGACACCGTATCTCTCCAATAGTCTGTCTTCGTGTGAGCGAAGGAGAAGCGTACCGTTTCAAGATCAAGTCTTCTTCCGCCGCCTGCGCAGGCATCGAAAATAAGGCCGGGATTCTTTTCGGATATAGTCTTCCACGCCTTAAGATACCCCGTAGTACAGTGATTTTCCGCAGCACCCTTTCTCGGTATGCCGAGAGTCTTCGCTTCATGCTTGTCGTAAGCCGTCCAAAAGCTGGAATTGTCTCTGTTGAAGTCCTGACGGAATATGGTTATGCCGTAATTCTTTACCGCTCTGCCAATGAGATCCACAATGTAATCAACACAGCTGTCCTTGCCGTAATTTACCATACCGTTTTCGTAGGATTCCCAAAGACCGCCAGAAAGCTTGTAGTCCTTTTCGGTAAATTCCTTATGGGTGAGATATTCTCCCTCGGGGCTGATATATATCATATCGTCTCCGAGCTCCATAGCCTGCTTTGACTTGTGATAAGCTCTTTCGGGTTCAAACCACATACAAAAGCCCATACCCTTTTCGCGGCACTTGTCACCTATCTGCTTAAAGCCCTCATGAGAATATTTTACCGACGGCTCGTAGCTTCCCGTATAGTGCCAGTCTCCCGTATAGTTATCATACCAGCCCGAATCAAATTCCAGGGCGCAGTTATACTTTTTGAGTATGTTTGTGGTTTCGGCAAATTTTTCTACAGCGCGAAGATCGGATTCTGTTCCCTGGAAGGGAGAGCAAAGGGATACGTTAGTCTTGAAATCCCTTCTGCCCACGTGACGCATAAGGTTATGCTCAACTATCCAGCGCCTCCAAATATTCTGACCGTACTGTCTGTTTCCGTTTTTATAGAAAAGGAGGACTATGCCGGGCAAACGGAGCTTCTCGCCCTTGATCATTGATATTTCCGTCGCTCCCTGATTTCCGTTCATAAAGAGCTCATTATCCTTTACGGAAAATTCCGCATTCCAGTCGCCCTGCCAGTTTATTACAGATATAACGCCTTTTTTTTCGGCCTCGTTTTCAAGGTTGAAGCAGGGTATGAATATATCCGTTGGCAAGCCGTCTCCGCTGTTCAGTTTGAAGGGTTCTCCCTCTTTTGCCTTTCCTTGATACGGAGCAAAGCAGGTAAAAGAATAATGTCCGCCTTCGTTATAGTGGATGACCACGTCTGCGGCATTTGAACAGATGGCCGCATTTATACCGCTGAGCTCTGTTATAATAGGAGAATTTTCCTCTGCAAGATTTAACAGCTCTGCATCATACTCGGCAATGGGATATTTATCATATATGCTTCTTGTAAGCTCTACCGCAAGAGCAAGAGCCTTACAGTCGTATCTGTATTTTCTGGCTATGCGTTTTACGGGCATAGCACTTTCGGGATAATCCGTATACTCTTCGTCTCCAAGACAAAGCTTTTCCCACTTGAGTTCTTTTGAAGATATGCCGTCCGCCTTAAAATATATCGGAGGCACGGAACTGTCCTCTATGTTTTCTTTAACCCATTTCAAATAAGTCTCCGTATCGGAGTAAAGCTTAAGATAGTCGCTTCTCATTTTTAGTACCTCTTATCCAAAAGTTATAAGATCCGGAACGGTTCTGGTGCCCTGTGGGTTCCCTCCGGGTATTACGGCGAAGAATGTTTTTCTGTAAAGCTTTCCGTCCTTTCCTACGAAGCAGAACGTCCAGCGAGAGCTTCTGGCAAAGCCTCTGTCCTCAGTATAGAAGGTATTAAGGTTTTCCGCATCTCTCATCCAAAGATAGCATTTGCCATTCTTTTCAGCCACATAGAAGCTGACATTGTAAATAGCATTGAGTGCTTTAAGACTTACCTTACTGTAAAGAGATGGATCGTCCTCATTATACACCTCGTAATTCAACGGCAGGATAAGCGAAGCCCCGTCATACACCAGTTCATACCAGAAATATCCGTTAATTGTCTTCTTTGTTTTCTTTTTTTCGAGTTGCTCGTATATTTCCCTGCTTATCTCATATACGGATCCTTTTACCGGCTGGCCGTCCTTAGCTACATACTGAATGTCGCGGCCTCCGATCTCCTCGTAATTGCATACCTTAAACTCAAAGCTGCCAGACCATTCGGTCGTACCGGATACCTTTACGCCAAGCTGTCTTTCTCCTGTCTTCCAGCGAACGTCCGCATCACCGAGACCGTAGGAATTGTCAAACCAGATAAAGCAGCATCCGTCTGTTTCCTTGGCATAAACTCTGATATCGTTCTTGGTTCCCTCTGCCATTTCGGAAAACTCGTATATTTTTCCCTCCGCATACTTTATCGAGAGGCTTTCCGATAATATCCTCGTCCAGCCCTCGTCGTTTACGGGACCGGTCTTATCAAGTTTTGCGAAAAGCTCCTTACCCACACCGTAGATGCCGCCTGAACCTTCCGCATCAGAGCCAAGAAATACGAGCTCATTATCGGAAATGTTCTGTCCCTTGTAAAGCTCTGTAAAAGCTTTTTCGTTGATATACGCTTTTTCAAAAGAATCGTAGTCCACGTATCCCGCCTCTTTAAGGAATTTTTCCTCGTCGAAATCACCCGCCGGTCTGTCGGATTCCGAATAGTCTATTATGACCGCATAAGCCGCGTCCTCGGGATAAGCTACCGTAAAGCCTTTGGTCATAAGCTGTTCACCGCTCATTATGCGTATACCCTGGATGTTGTCTCTGTCGTATACCTTGTATGTCTTTTGAGGATCGAGACCCTTGGCAACGAAACGGTAAACACCGCCCGCGCGGAGATATCCTATCATCATGCCTTTATTGTTTTCGTGATCATGGAACTGCATTGCAAGGCTTCCGAACTCGTCGGTCGTATATTTTGATATCTGATAGTAATCGTTATAAAGATAGGTCTGTATAGACTCCCATTCCGTGAGAACATTTTCTATCGCAGAAAGGTTGGAATCAGGAGTCACTCCAAGGCCCACGCTGAGGTTGAGAGAAGAGCGTATATCGTAAATGTCGGAGGTATCTCTGAAACCCGTACCCGTAAAGATATACCAGGAATATGCACCGAAGTTCTGGCACTGATTTGCTGCCGCATCCTTCCAATAGTCGGTCTTTGTGTGTGCAATGGCAAAACGTACCGTTTCAAGGTCAAGTCTTCTTCCTCCTCCTGCGCAGGCATCGAAAAGAAGTCCTTTATTCTGTTCGGACATCATCGTCCAAGTATCGATATAACCCGGAGCCGCATGGTTTTCGGTAGCTCCCGTTCTGGGTATTCCCAGAGTCTCGGCTTCATGTACGTCATAAGCATTCCAATGAACGTCGTTGCTGCGGTTAAAGTCCTGACGGTAAAGAGTCATACCGTAGTTCTTGACCTGATTGCTTATAAGATCAACCACATAATCTCTGCACGCCTTGTTTCCGTAGTTGACCATAGCGTTTTCGTGCAGATCCCAAAGTCCGTCAGAAAGCTTATATCTTTCCCTGAGATATTCCTCGTAAGTGAGGTATTCGCCCTCGTCACTTACATATATCATATTATCTCCGAGGGCTTTTGCCTGCTCGGATCTGTGGTATGCTCTTTCAGGTTCAAACCAGAAGCAAAGACCTATTCCCGCTTCCTTGCAAAGCTCTCCTATCTGCTTAAAGCCTTCCTCGGAATAATTCGCTGCGGGAGTATAGGTTCCGGTATAATGCCAGTCTCCCGTATAATTCTCGTACCAGCCTGCGTCATACTCAAAGGTACAGTTGAATTTTTTGAGGAGATTTGATTCTGCTATTTTCTTTAAGGTTGCAACATCATCCTCTGTACCCGTAAATCCCGAGCAGAGAAACACGTTCTGTTTAAAGTCCCGTCTGCCCGTATTGCGCAGAAAATTGTGCTCTATCATCCACCTGCGCCATACGTTCTGTCCGTACTGCCAATCACCGTTTTTATAGAAGAGAAGAACTATGCCCGGGAAGCTAAGGCTCTCGCCCTCTGTCATTGCGATCTCGGTCTTACCCTGACCGCCCTTCATTACAACACTTCCATCCTTGACGGAATACTCTGCCTCCCAGTCGCCCTGCCAGTTTATTACGGCAATAACGCCTTTTTCCGAGCTGCTGTCTTCAACGTTGAAATATGGCAGATACACATCGGAAGAAAGACCGTCCGTTGTAGCAAGAGCAAAGCCTTCGTCCTTACTCAATCTTTTCGTATACGGAGCAAATGAAGTAAACTCATAATGTCCGCCCTCGTTGTAATGTATATCTATACTGTCACTGTAAGAGTATATGTCTGTATTTATGGCAAGAAGATCTGTTGTCACCTCAGAATTTCCCGCTGCAGTATTTTTCAGTACCGCATCATATTCCACCACCGGATAATTACCGTATGCGGTAAGCGTCAGCAGGACCTCTATATTCTCCTCGGCACACACGTATTTTATCTCGCAGCACCTTCTGACAGCAGGGCTGTCGCTCTCGACGTAATCCGTTACGGAGGTCGGTTCACCGATCTCCCTTGTCCAATTTAAAGACTCTGAGCTTTTACCGCCGATAAGGAAATACACCGGAGGTGCATTGCTCTCCGTTATTTTTTCCTTTATCCAAGCCCTTGCTGCGGCATAGTCGGAATGAGATGTCAAATAGTCGGAAACTCCCGCATCCACATTTCCTATACCGAGGAATTCCGATTCGGCGATCTCACTTTGGGCTTCCGTCTCACTCTCTGTTATTTCCCCTTCTCCTCCGCAGGCAAAGAGCGAAATTACCGTACAAAAAGCCAAAAACAATGCAATATATGACCCGATCCTTCTCATATTTTTCTCCTGTTCTGTGTTTACGGGAACGTCGTGTTCCGACACTGTTTTGTAAACCTTTCCCTTACTACAATTATACCATTAAAACCCCTTCTTGAAAATTCACTTTATCTACAATTATTACCGCTGACTTTTATGCATTTTACAAAAATTGAGGTGCTTTTATTAATCATTTGTTAACACTTAATTAACATTTTTTGGTCAAGAAAAGAAATGAATTTCGCGATCATTGAAATTTCTTTTCTTTTTCGTCACCCAAAAGAGCAAAAAAATGCAAGGCATACTGCATTTTCGGTCTGCCTTGCATCATATTGTTACCAAAGATCCAGCACGTTGGGAAGCGACGGAACGTTTTCCTTCGAGGAGTCTTTGACGCTCAAATAAAATTCTGTTTTATAGAGATTGCCTTCATTGGCTATATACCACTCCACGCGGTCAGATACAACTGAATCCGACAGAGCTGCGGTATTCTTCATCCACATATAATACTTTCCGTCTTTTTCCGCAACATAAACATCAACGGCTAAAGTGGCACCCAGATATTCTCCGTATATTCTGATATAGGAGTCATCGTGCTTTTCGGGATCTCTGTTGATCTCAAAATAGCTTGTGCTCATATCTACGAGCTTCCATTCATATCCGTACATCTTGCGGGTCTTACCTGCAAGAGGAAGCGTATTGTATATTCTTTCACTCAAGGAGTATATTCCACCCGAATCCGTCATATCCACGGAAACGTATGTTACTTCTCTGTTCTCTATTTCCTTGTATGAGCTTACCTCAAACAGGAATTCATCTGAAAGAATGACGTCTCCGTTCTTTGACGAGCCTATACATCTTACGTCGTCTTCCCATCCGCCGTCAATATCTCCCAGAGAATAAGAATCGTCAAGCCATAGCAGGTAGCAGCCGTCCTTTTCTTTAACGTATGCTTTTACGTTATAGCGTGTACCCGTTCCGATACCCGCAAGGTCTGTCTGCATTATGCCGTTCACGTATATGAAGGTCTTTTCGGGATCAAGCATCTCCCAGCCTTCGGCGTTCTTTTCACCGTTTCTTACGAAAGAGGAATAAAGCTCTTTGCCTATACCGTATATGCCGCCGGAGCTGTCGTAGTCTGAAGAGAGGAATACAACTCCGTTGTCTGATATATCGCTTTCTTTATAAAGCTTTACCAAAGTATCTTCATCATTTATAACGGGAATAAAGCTTGAGAAATCGGTAAGGCCCGAAGCCTTGATAAAGGCTTCTCTGTCAAAGGCCGTGGGATCCTTGTCGCTCTCCTCAAACCAAACCACCGCTGCATAAGGCGCCGTATAGGGATATGCTACGGTAAAGCCTTCGGTCATAAGCTGCTTTCCGCTCATTATTCTTTCGGAATCGGGGTCGTCTCCATCCCAGACTCTGTAGTTCTTCTGAGGATCCAGTCCCTTGGCAACAAGGTCATATACGCCGCCTATACGGAGATATGCTATCATCATACCCTCGCCCTTATCGGAATCTGTAAATTCCATTGCAAGAGTTCCCGTTTCGCTTGTGTCAAGCTCACTTATCTGATAGAAATCGTTGTACATATATTTGTGCAGAGACTGCCATTCGTCAAGACAGCTTTCCAAAAGCTTGAAATCGGTGGTGGGAGCACATCCGACTCCTATACTGAGCGTAAGCCTTGTACGGATATCGTAAGTGCTCATTTCCGTAAAGCCCGTGCCCGTATAGATGAGCCATGAGTATGCGCCGAAGTTCTGGCATTGCTGAGATACTATATCCATCCAATAGTCGGTTTTTGTATGAGCAAAGGAGAAGCGCAGCGTGGAAAGATCAAGTCTTCTGCCTCCGCCTGCACAAGCGTCAAATACCAGTCCCGGATTCTTCTCTGCGATCTGTGTCCATGCATCAATATAACCCTTGCAGGAAAGGCTTTCCGTCATTCCCGTTCTGGGAATTCCGTAAAGGTCTGCCTCGTAGGTGTCGTATGCATCCCAATATTTATCGTTTTCTGTGTTAAAGTCCTGACGGTATACGTCGAGTCCGTAGGTATTTACAGTAGTATCGATAAGCTTAACAACGTAATCCACACTTTCCTTCTTGGAGTAGTTTAACAGTATGCTCTTTGTATCGTCGGTAAGGCTCTCATACTCCTTCTTTGTAACGTATTTTCCGTCATAACGGTAGATCATATTGTCTCCGAGGTCCTCCGCCTGGGGAGTTCCCGTATAGACTCTCTCGGGTTCGAGCCAGAAGCAATATTTTATACCTGCATTTTTAGCCGCCTCGCCAACGCGCACAAGTCCGCCGTCGGCATATTTTTCGTTGGGCGACCAGTCACCTGTATGAGTCCAGGAATCGCCGTAGGAATTGTACCAACCCGCATCGTAGGTAAACACGCTGTTGAATTTTTTGGGGATACGGGTCGTGCCGACCAACTTAATAGCGGAAATGTCTGTAGCCGTACCGGGGAATCCCGAGCAGAGATATACGTTTTCCTTAAATTCTCTCGTTCCCGTATTTCTCATAAGATTGTGCTCTACGAGCCATCTGCGCCATACGTTCTGACCGTACTGCCAGTCACCGTTTTTGTAGAAAAGAAGCATCATACCGGGCGCATTGTAGCTCTCGCCCTCTCTGAGAGAGAAGAACGTCTCTCTCTGCCCCGCCTCAAAGATCACATTGCCTCCCTTGGCGGTACATTCCATCGTCCAGCTTCCCTGCCAGTCAATAACGGCGACGACCCCCTTACTCTCAGCCTTATTCTCAATATTGAAATATGGCATAAAGCTGTCGGAGGGCAGACCGTCGACTGTTTCGAGTTTAAATTTACGTCCCGAAATTATCTCTTCCGTGTAGGGTCTGAATGCATCGGAAGAATAACGTCCGCCGTCATTGTAATGGATCAGAGTTCCTTCAGTATAAGCACCTATGGCGCCGTTGATGGCTCTTACGTCCATGATCTTATCAGAATTCTTCTTGGCAAGATTTATTATCTCCGCATCGTATTCCACAACGGGATAGTCGGGATAAGTGGTAACGGTAAGTACTACCTCAAGCTTATATTTCTCGCAGGTGTATCTTATCTCAAAAGACGTACGGTTTACGGGATCTCCGCTGTCGGGGAAATCCGTATGCATCGTTGCCTCGCCGATCTCTTTTGTCCAGCTGAGATCCTTTGCTGTCTTGCCTCCCATTATAAAATCAACGGGAGGAACTTCGGCTGATATGATATTCTCCTCATACCACTTTTTCGCAGCTTCATAATCGGAATGCTCCTTAAGGTAAGGGGATATATCGCTGTTCAGATCTCCTATTGCAAAAGAACCGTTTATACCCGTCGCAATTGCGGCGGTGTTCTCTCCGTCCGTCAGAGCTTCAGTCTCACTTCCACTGCCGCTGTTCAAGCCTTCTCCCGAACCGCCGCAGGCTGCAAGAGCAAGAATATTAAGCAGTACAAGAAAAAGTGCAATTGCAGTTTTTATTTTTTTCATTGTTTTCTCCTTACCAAAGTTTCTTTACATCTGATACATCCGCAATATTAGTACCGGAAAATCCCGGAATAACATTGTAGAATGTAGTATGGCAAAGTGTGTTATTCCATACGTAGTACCATTCGCAGCGGTCATTTCCCGCCATGGAGAGCATAGACCCCGCATTCTTTATCCACAAGTAGTAATTTCCGTCCTTTTCCGCAATATATATGGAAATACCATACTGTCTGTTGAGAGACCAAAGAGAAATTTCGTTGTACAAGGAATCGTCGTCAACGTTCTGTATGTTTCTGTTCTTTGCCATACGGAAATACGTATTGGAGTAGGATATCTCCTTCCACGTATATCCGTGCTCGGTATGGGTACCAGAAGAAAGAGGAAGTCTTTCGTAAAGCTCCTTTGAGATGCTGTAGACGCTTCCGTTCTCCTTATCGTAAAATACGAACTGCATCTCTCTTCCGCCCAGAGTATCGTATCGGCATACCTGGAACTTGAAGGTATCGGATATCGTTCCGGAATTGGAAAGCACCAGCTGTCGGTTCGAGGTAGTCCATCCACCGTCGGGATCTCCGAATCCGAAAGTATTATCGAGCCATATGAAGCAGCATCCGTCTATCTGCTTTATATAAGCGCGGACGTCAAATGCGCCTCCTATCGCCCACTGTGAAAGCGGATATCCATTGTCTCCTACGACTATGTTCATCAGATTGGGATCTACCCACTTCCATCCCTCGGAGTTCGTCTTGTTTAAAGTAACTATCTTGGAATAAAAGCTGTTTGATACAGCGTATATACCGCCTGAGCTCTCATAGTCAGCGCAAAGGTATACGACATTGTTGCCCGTAACTCCGCTTTCCTTGTGAAGAGCCACAAGCTTTTTCTCATCATTACCCTGCTTCTTAAGCTTCGAGTAATCTATACTGTCTTTTCCCGACAAAAATTCATTTTTATTAAAGGGGGTGACCTCGGCATCGGTAGCTTCGTACCATACGACTACCGCCGCGGGAATACCTGCTTCATAAGCAACGATAAAGCCCTCTTCCATAAGAGCCTTGCCGCTCATTACGCGCACAGAATTTCTGTTATCACCGTCCCACACTCTGTAGTTTGCATCGGGAACCAGATCCTTTGCCTTAAACTCGTATATACCTCCGTTTCTCAAGTAGGCTATCATCATTCCCTCGCCATTCTCGTGGTCGGAGAACTGCATTGCAAGCTTACCCTTTTCGGTATCGTCAAACTTACTTATCTGCCAGAAGTCGTTGTACATATATTTGTGAAGCGACTGCCACTCATCAAGACCCTTTTCAATGATCCTGTAATCTGTATCTGCACTGCAGCCCACACCGATACTGAGAGTGAGTCTCGAACGTGTATCGTATTTATCTGCGGGAGCCATAAGACCCGTACCGGTAAATATCAGCCATGAATATGCGCCGAAATTCTGGCATTGCGCCGAGATAACGTCTACAACGTAGTCGGTCTTCGTGTGAGAGAAGGAGAAGCGGAGCGTCTGCAGATCAAGTCTTCTGCCGCCTCCCGCGCAAGCGTCAAATATGAGCCCGGGATTTCTGCTTTCCAGCTCAGTCCACATATTAATATATCCTTCGCAAGCTTTAAGCTCCGTAACACCTGTTCTCTGAATGGAATAACGCCCTGCTTCATACTGATCGTATGCATTCCAATATGTGAAATTGTAGGTATTAAAGTCCTGGCGGTATACGTCCATACCGAATTCCTTGATAGTACTGTCAACGAGATCTACCGCATAATCGACCGCAGCCTGACGGCTGTAATTGATAAGCGCCGAGCCTCCCGGATTGTAGCCCGTTCTTAAACAGTCGCTGTAAGATATGTAGGTATTGTTGGGTCTCACGTATATCATATTGTCATCGCCCAGATCCACGGATTGCTTGGTTCCGAAGAATACTCTTTCGGGCTCCATCCACATACAGAAGCTTATGCCGTTCTTATGGCAAAGGTCGGATACCTTCTTGAGTCCCCCGTCCTTATATTTTTCTGCAGGTGTCCAGAATCCCGTATAGGGCCAATCGTTTCCGTAGGTCTCATACCAGGGAGCGTCATATTCGAATACGCAGTTGAATTTTGAGGGGATGCTTGTTTTTGACACAGCCTCTACGGCTTTGAGATCTCCGTTCGTACCGGGGAAGGGTGAGCAAAGGAATACGTTTTCCTTAAAATCACGTCTGCCCGTTTCTCTCATAAGATTGTGCTCTATGAGCCATCTTCTCCAGATATTTTGTCCGTACTGCCAATCGCCGTTTTTATAGAAAATAAGCACCATTTCGGGAAGCTTAAGCTCTTCTCCGCCCAACATATTGAAATTGGTGTTTCTCTGTCCCGCAGTCATTACCACGTCGCCGTCAGAAACTTCGTAATTCGTTTTCCAGCCTCCCTGCCAGTTCAGAACAGTAATAACGCCCGTTTTATTCTTAGTGTCCTCAACATTGAAATAGGGCATATACGTATCGCTGGGAAGTCCGTTTACCGTTTCAAGAGTAAAATCCTTTTTCGCATTAAGGCTGTGTACGTGAGGCGCATAGGCGCTGAAGCTGTAGTATCCGCCCTCGGTGTAATGGATATTTATCTTTCCGCTATATTCGCATATTCCGGTGTTTATTGAATTAAGAGAACTTATCTTATCCGAATTTTTTAAGGAAGTATTTATAAGTCTTGCTCCGTATTCCACAACAGGATAATTTTCATAGGATGTAAGAGTAACGATAAGCTTAAGTGACTTTTCCGCACATATGTACTCTATCTCACGGCAGCTGCGCTTTACCGGATGTCCACTTTCGGAATAATCCGTTACGGTTACGGGATCTTTTAACCTCTTCGTCCATTTAAATTTGGATATCTCCTTACCGCCTATCTTGAAATAAACGGGAGGAACGTCCGTACCCTCTACATTTTCCTTCAACCAAGCATTCATAGCATCGGTATCGGAATGTTTTTCGAGATAGTCATATGAGCTGAAAACGAATTCCTCTTTTTCGGGTTCTTTTTCTGTCTCAGCTTCGGTCTCGGTCTCCGTTTCCTTTTCGGTCTCCGTTTCCTTTTCGGTCTCTGTTTCCTTTTCAGTCTCTGTTTCCTTTTCAGTCTCTGTTTCCTTTTCAGTCTCTGTTTCCTTTTCAGTCTCTGTTTCCTTTTCAGTCTCCGTTTCCTTTTCCTTTTCGGTCTCTGTCTCAGTCACCTTTTCTGTTTCGGTTTCGGTTTCAGTTTCCGCCTCGGCTTCGGTTTCAGTTTCCCTCTCCGACTCCGTTTCGGTCTCGGTTTCCTTTTCCGTTGATTTTTCGCTCTCGGAAACGGAACCGCCGTCGGTAGCCGTCTCGGTCTCCTTTATCTCTGCGCCCGTGCAGGCAAAGAGAGAAAGTAAAGTACAGAATACCAAAAGCAGGGAAATTACAGATCTCAGCTTTTTCATAATTACTCTCCTTAGATCCAAAGTTTATATTTCTATGGCACAGTCGCCGTCTTTTGCAACGTAGTGGGTCTCGATGTTAAGTTCATCCATCCACTCACGCACCTCGATCGTCTGCCAAGTGTGGGTATTATAGCCCTTGCCCGCATCGTTGTTCCAAAGCCAGGTGGGTGTAGGCCAAAGGCATACGGATGGAGATACCGCTTCATAAAAATCTCTGTCACAGCCGTTCTGTCCGTGGTGAGCCATTTGGCAGAAGTCGCATTTCATAAGCCCGCTTTCCTTCCACAATCGGAGCACTTTTTTGCCGGCTCTGAGACCGCAGTCACCCGTAAACATAAAGCTTTTCCCTCCAAGCTCCATTCGGAACACAAGAGAGGAGTTATTGCATACGTCCGTATTTATCTCAAAATCGGGAGAATAGAGCACAAAAAACTTAGCCGAACCCACAGAAAATACATCTCCTCCCGAACAGATGCACAACTTATCTGCAAAAAGAGGCAGGCACTCATAAAATTCCTCCATAGTACGCAAAGCCGCCGCATCGCTCTCTACAAACTGTGCAGATGGAAAGTTCAGGTACACTTTTCCCAAGTCCAGCGCGTCTTTACGGTTTTTCATCATCTCAAAGAACACGGATGCGTGATCGTCGTGGGGATGTGTCAAAAACCAGGCATCTACGCGGGGGGTATCGCTGCCCGACACATTTTTTAAATATTCAAGGAAGTGATCCGTTTCCTTTTGGAATCCCCCGTCTATGACTATTATTTTTTCGTCCTCTGTGGTAATAATAAAGCTGTTACAGATAGTGTCGGTAACAGAATGAAGCATATGAAGCGTATTTTTCATATTCGCCTCCCGTTTCTTTGTAAAAATTCTATTATTATTAATTATAGCATTTCAAAGTCAAATTTTATATGAGCTTTTTATATAATTTTTTCTCCGTTTTTTGTGCAAAGAACATAAAACAAAAACATTTCCAAAATTACGGCAGTATTTTTTTATGAGCTTTGAGAAGAATATTATCGGGGCGATGATAGTGAATAAAAGAAAAAAAGAGGCAGAGCCTCAAAGTAAGCTTCGCGATGAGCTTACGGAAAAAGCGTTTTTTTATACGCCCTGCGCCAGCGTTAACGAGTGTACGGGTATAACGCCCACCGTTCCTGCCGACAAGGCAGAGGCAAGGTCATACAAGGATATATACGATATACCCGTAACGGCGCGCGGGGAAAACAAAAAAAGAAAGAAATAGGACGGAACAGTCCTTAAATCTCCGCAAAAAGAGGTGATGTCTCGTTTGAGACATCACCTTTCGTCTGCTAAAGGATTCCATTTCTTTCGTACAAAAGTTATGAGATAAAGAACGAAGATATACATATTGTGCAATATCATACACGCCCATGCGGATACAAGTCCCATTGAAAGGAGCTGGGTGGCAATAAAGGTACCAAATATTCTCACGAGCCACATACCGCTGATATTGTATATGAATGGTGCCTTTGTCCTTCCAACGCCTATCATCATCCCTTCCATTATAATGGAGAAGCCGTAGAACGGCTCAGACAGAGCGACCATGCGAAGCACGGTAACGCCCAGATCTATCACCTGCTTATCATTTGAAAAAATATCTACCAGGTACGGCGCACTGATAAACAGGCAGGCACCGGAAAGTATCATAAGAACGATCTCAAATGGTATGAGCATTGAAGCAAGCTCTTTCATTTCCTTTTTGTCCCTTGCTCCGTAAGCGTTCCCCATAAGGGTAGCCGCTGCGGTCTGCATTCCATATCCCGGAATATAAAACGCCGATTCAACGGTATTGGCAACAGAATGCGCTGCCGTTGCAATATCTCCCACAGAATTTATCATAGAGGCAAAGACAACGTATCCCATGGAGGTGCCGAGCCATTGGAGCATATTGGGAGCTGACACTTTAAGGCAGGGTATGAGAATGCTTTTGTCCGGGAGAAAACTTTGTTTTGCGGGGGATATCCGCGGATGTCTGAAAAGAGCTGCAGCTATACATACACCGCCTACGGCAAAAGATGCAGCGCTTGCTATTGCGGCACCTCTTACGCCCAGATCCGCACCCGGCATAGTAAAACCGAAAGAAAAGAGCTCTATTCTTCTAGTAGGATATATAAGCAGGAAATTCATCGCCACGTTCACAAGGTTAACGGCAACGCCCACCTTCATGGGAGTCTTGGTATCACCCGATGCCCTGAGCACCGTACCAAACACGGTAATGGTTGCTCTGAATATCATAGCACTGTACAGTATAAAGAAATATTCGGAAGCGATAGTCCTTATACTTTTGTCTGCTCTCATCCATACGGGAACGTATGGGCTCAACACCAGTGCAGTGATCGTAAAAAAAGTACCCGCGAACAATGCCATAAGTACTGCCTGTGCGGCTATCTTACGCGCCTTTTCTTCGTTCTTTTCTCCAAATGATCTGGCTATGCCCGAAAGAAAGCCCGTACTCATTGCGGATACAGTACTCCCGATAAGCCAGCTTACGGTGCCCGTACATCCCACCGCCGCCGTAGCATAAGTACCCAAAGACGCCACCATTGCGGTATCCACGTACTGCACCGCCGTCTGCATAAGCTGTTCCAGCATTGTTGGCCAGGCGAGGCTCACTATGAGACCCAGCATACGCAAATCAAGTTTCTTTCTCATTTCGCATACCAAAGAGCTCTGCCCTGACTCATATCTATATCAAGTTTTCCCAAGGAGTGAAGATAGCTTACGTAGGATCTGAGAGTAAAGCTCACAAGAGTGTACTGCGTAAAGTCCATCTGCATTTCGTATTTCGCAAATATTTTCTCCGTTATCTGTTCAAGACTGCAACCCTCGCGGCAGATATCCTCAATATCAGAGCATATGCCTTTGACTGTAGAGATATTGTACTCCGCAAGCTCCCTCATATCTTCTCCTGCCTCAGCGTGAGAAGGAACAAAAAGCTTCGCCTCGGTATTGACGAGTCTTTCAAGAGTATCGATATATTTTTTTAGGTCGTAAATAACGGAGACCTTATATTTTTCCACGGTGCTCCTGCTTGAAAGGCAGTCCCCTATAAAAAGAACGCCGTCGGGTGCCTTATAACCGCACATTTCGAAGCTGTGCCCCGCAAGATCGACCGTCTCTATTTCCTTGGGGAAGGTGGGATCGCTTACGTCAAGTACCTCGGGGCTGGCCTTTGCAAGAAGAAATTTATGGCACAGTTCCTCGGGAGGGAAGCCTCCGTAAAGAAGGGCAGGTTTAAGGGCCGTATCTTTTATAAATGCCCTCTCCATTCCCTTTGCATATATCTTACATCCATATTTATCGTAAAAATATCTGTTGCCGCCGATATGGTCCGCATGAAAATGGGTATTAAGTATGCACTCCGGCACCATTCCCTCGGCATCCAGAATACGGCTGACCTTTTTTGCCGTGTCGCTGTGGTTGCCGCTGTCAACGAGAGCTATCTTACCGCTGTCAAGAACTATTATTCCTATTTTTGAGGGGCAGTCGATATAATAACTGCGCTCTCCCGTTTTTATAAGCTCGTACATAGTTTTTCCTTTCAAAAAAGTACTTAAACAATTATACTTTCACAAGCTTACCTTGTCAAGAAAAAAGCCTCCCGAAGCTTCGGGAGGCTGAATATTATGCATAGAATATCCAGAAGAATATATATGCGGGAATTACTGCGGCAAAAGTAAAGGGAACGCCGATGCGTAAAAAGTCGCTGTTCTTGACCTCCCAGCCTTCTTTTCTTAGTATGCCGATACCGGTAATATTTGCCGATGCTCCTATGGGAGTGAGGTTTCCGCCCAAAGTAGCTCCGCTGAGCAGGCCGAAATAGAGTATCGTGGGATCCACGCCCATCGACATAGCTATGCCCTGAGTAACGGGGAGCATGGTGGCAACGTAGGGGATGTTGTCTATAAATGCGGAGAAAAGAACGCTCATCCATGTTACGAGGGTATATATAAGGAAGAGGTTTCCGCCGCCTATCTTTGTAAAGATACTCGCTACGGCATCAACAACACCCTTCTCGCTTATACCGCCTATGACGATAAAAAGTCCAAAGAGAAGGAATATCGTCTGGAAATCTATTTCCTTGACCGTGTCCTTTATAACTTTAATACTCTTATTCCTTATGCACTCATAAACTATACCGATGACCATAAGTCCCACGCAGATCATACCGTTAGTAAGCTTGGGCATATTGGGGAACAGAGATGCAACAATAAGAAGCACTACGGTACCGAGCATAAGAGCCGTGGGCACGTAGTCGGTAACCACGGTCCGCTTTGATCTTTCAATAGCACCCGATTCTTTTCTGAAGAGCCACAAAAGGATAAGTGCGGAAAGCAAAGCGCCCATTTCCACTGCGAAGAATATACCGGGGCGTCCCTTATACACAAAAAAGTCAAGGAAGTTCATATTGGCATATCCGCCGAGCATAATGGAGGTGGTATCTCCCACGAGAGTCGCCGCTCCCTGAAGGTTTGAGGATACGGATATAGCGATTATCATACCTACGGGGCTTATGTTCAGCCTCTTTGCAATTGCAAGAGCTATAGGCGCTATCATAAGCAAAGTCGCAACGTTATCGATGAAAGCGGAAACTATTCCGGCAAAAAGAGACAGTGTAACTATCGCCCACTTTACGTTAGGCACCTTTTCTATAATGATATCTGCCATAAGTGCAGGCATTTTTGATTCTATCATAAGAGCAACGGTACCCATAGTACCTGCTATCATAAGGAGAACGTTGAAATCAACGTATCCCAGAACCTTTTCGGCGGGAAGCATTCCGCTTACAACAAAGACGAGGGCAGACGCAAGGGCTATATAAGGTCTGTACTTCTGAAACGCCAGCATAAGGACGTAAGTAATAATGAACAAAATGAGCGCATATATCATGCTTCATATCTCCTTTTTTATTTTTACACAGCTCAAGATGCAAAAAATCGACAAGCATCTTGCGACACTTGTCGATCTTTGTGGTGACCCGTACGGGAATCGAACCCATGTTACAGCCGTGAAAGGGCCGTGTCTTAACCGCTTGACCAACGGGCCATCTGTGATACGAATCAAGGGTCGGGGTAAGCCCGTGAGAGCACGGACCCACCCGTTAACCTTAATGGTAGCGGAAGTCGGATTTGAACCAACGACCTGTCGGGTATGAACCGAATGCTCTAGCCAGCTGAGCTATTCCGCCATATCGTATCCAACGCTAGAGTATTATACCACGGTGAATTTCGTTTGTCAACAGTTTTTTTGATTTTTTCGCAAGTAATTTTGGAGAAGACAAAAATACGGGCTGTTTTATTCAAAACAGCCCGTATTTTACAGATCGTTTCTTACCAGATCCTCAAAGCTCTCGCGTTTTACCGCTGTATACTCTCCGTTTTCGGTAAGCATAACAACAGGAGCTCTAGGAATACGGTTATAATTTGAAGCCATGGAGTAATTGTATGCGCCCGTGCTGAGCACCGCGATTATATCTCCTCTTTCCGTTTTCGGCATTTCCGTGTCCACCGCAAGAATGTCTCCGCTCTCACAGCATCTGCCGGCTATGGTATATTTGTCATCAAGGGGCAAGTTCATCTTTCCCGCGTTGTACACCGTGTATCTTGCCTCGTAAAGGGCATATCTGGGATTGTCGGTCATTCCTCCGTCAACGGAGATGTAGTTTCTTACTCCCGCCGTCTTTTTTACGCTTCCGCAGCGGTAGAGAGTAAGACCCGAATCCGCAACTATACTTCTGCCGGGTTCCAGCATTACCGTGGGAACAGGGAGACCGTATTCCTTAAACCGTCTTTTTACGGAAACGGCTATTTTTCCGATATTTTCCTCTATATTGAAATCGGGTACGTCCTCTGTATAGGGCACTCCGAAACCTCCGCCGAGATTCAGCACCTCGGTCTCAAAGCCGAAGGAGGAGTATATACGGCAGATAAATTCCGCCATTATCTCGGCTCCGTCATCAAAAGGCTGAGAATCAAACATCTGAGAGCCCAGATGACAATGGAATCCGCAGAGCTTTACGTTCTTTAAGCTCATAGCCAGAAGAACCGCTCTTTCGGCATCTCCGTTGGCAATGAGCACGCCGAATTTCGAGTCTACGTTTCCCGTGGATATCTTTGCATTCGTATGGGGATCGATGCCCGGGGTAAGGCGCATAAGTATCCTCTGGACCTTGCCTTTTCCCCTTGCAATACCGTCGAGCGCCTTCAGCTCGTCCTCTCCGTCGCA
>SVSF01000023.1 GCA_015064425.1 Oscillospiraceae bacterium
AATTCCGCATATTGATCAGCAGATTCCCCTTCTGCTATCCATATCCATTTGCTTTTTTCAAACAAACTCATAGTAAACCCTCGCATTTACACTTCACTTTTTCAGATCGCATCATTACGGACAAAACGTGTTATGCTTTCTACATGACCCGTTCTTGGGAAAAGATCTATGGGGCAAACCTCTGACATAATGTATCCGCTGTCAACGAGCTTATGAGCATCCCTCGCCAAAGTGGCGCAATCGCACGACACATACACGATCTTTTTCGGAGCAATACTTATAAGCCTTTTTATAAGCTCATCGGAGCAACCCTTTCTCGGAGGGTCGAGAATAACTATATCCGCATCCTTAACTGCAGGGTGGTCTGCATCCGCACATATAAAATCGGCGTTTTCGACACCGCTCAGCTTTGCATTTACCTTGGCGTTTTCTATGGCCTCCGGAATTATCTCAACACCGACCAAAGACTTTGCTCCGGACTTTTTCGCAACGTATAGGCCTATAGTACCGACTCCGCAGTATAAGTCGACTATCTTGTCGTCCGGTGTCGCTTCGGCAAGCTCATATACTTTTTCGTAAAGTACCTCTGCCATATCGTGATTCACCTGATAAAATGCAAGTGCCGATATTCTGTAATGCATACCGCAAAGTACGTCCTCTATATATCCGTCACCGTATATTATCTCCTGTTCCTTGCCCATGATAACGTTGGTAACGTCTGTATTATAATTCAAAACTATTGTCTTTATATGCGGATATTTATCTGTAAGAAGCTTTATAAACTCTTCCTTGCAATTGAATTTCTTTTTGAAAAGAACAAGGCAGACCATAGTATCGCCTGTACCCTTGGCATATCTGATATAAATGTGCCTTAGGGTCCCATCGGCGGTCATCTCTCTGTATATATCAACGTTTTTACGCTTCAAAAAGTCACATATATCAGAACATATGCTCCCAAAAAAATCAGGTTGAAGCATACAGTTGCCGCAAGGGACCACTTCATGGCTTTTTGCGGCATAAAAGCCCGCCTTATAATCGGCAGACACCGGATACTGAGCCTTGTTTCTGTAAGCGTTTACCTTCCCATCCGACACCGTATCAAGAACGGCTGTCTGCGGCATTCCCTCTTTACGGAAAACCGTTTTAACATAATTTTTTTTAATTTCCCTTTCAAAATCGTAGGATATATGACGGTAGACACAGCCCCCGCAACGCACGTGCACGGGACAATCCGACGATATTCTGTGCTCGGAAGGATCGAGTATCTCCTCTATTCTTGCAACAGCGTAACTTTTTGCGACCTTTATTATTTTTACAGAAAGTGTATCGCCCGTTACGGCACCGGGAACAAAAGTTACCATATCGCCGATGCGGCATATTCCGTTGCCCAAATTGTTAATGTCTGTTATCGAAACCTCGTATATCTCGTTCTTTTGCATATCAACACCAAATCATATAAATTATTATTAGAATATTTTATCATAAAATGAGCTTATATGTCAACGAAGTAATACACAAATATATCATTACCGAATTATACAATTTAACAAAAAAGCCTGCGAAGATCGCACACAGCCTTGACAAAAAAAGATAATGTGATATAATTGAATGAACAAGCAAGCTGAGATGCGGAGGAGTACCGTTTTTTCGATAGGTTCAGAGAATGACACGTTTTGCTGTGAGTGTCTGCCGTCGTATTCGGGAAGGTAGCCGCGGAGCTCCGTTTATGAAATTAAAGTAGTTTACGGCGTTGCCCTGCGTTAAAGGGAAAGAGTGCACAGATCTATGCTGTGAATTCAGGTGGTACCGCGCGTCTGCGTCCTGTTTTGGGGATGCAGCTTTTTTTATTTGTATTTTATTTTTTCACATATGGAGGACAAAATGAGAAAGGAACTCGCAAAAACATACGATCCCTCGCAGATCGAGGACAGATTGTATGCGTTTTGGAATGAAAACGGCTATTTTCAGCCTCACGGAGATGACAGCAAAGGTCACTACACCATCGTTATCCCTCCGCCCAACATAACAGGCCAGCTTCACATGGGCCACGCCCTCGACAACACACTTCAGGATATCCTCATCCGATACAAGAGAATGCAAGGCATCCCTACTCTTTGGGTACCCGGTACAGACCATGCGTCTATTGCTACAGAAGCCAAGATAGTCGAAGCAATGAGAAAAGAAGGCATAACCAAGGAAGATATCGGTCGTGACGGATTCCTTGAAAGAGCCTGGGACTGGAACAGTAAATATGGCGGAAGAATCGTTGAGCAGCTTAAAAAGCTTGGCTCTTCCTGTGATTGGACAAGAAAGAGATTTACTCTTGATGAAGGCTGCTCTGAAGCAGTCCGCGAGGTATTTGTAAGACTTTATGAAAAAGGCCTTATATACAGAGGCGAAAGAATTATAAACTGGTGTCCTCACTGCCTCACATCTATTTCCGATGCAGAGGTCGAATACGAGGATAAGGCGGGGCATTTTTGGCACATCCGTTATCCCCTTACAGACGGAAGCGGATACATTCAGCTTGCAACAACACGTCCGGAAACTCTTCTCGGTGATACAGCCGTAGCAGTAAATCCCGCTGACGAAAGATACACTTCTCTTGTCGGAAAAACCTTAACTCTTCCCCTTGTAGGAAGAGAGATACCCATCGTTGCGGACGATTACGTTGAAATGGACTTCGGAACCGGTGCGGTAAAGATAACTCCCGCACACGACCCCAACGATTTTGAAGTAGGTAAGAGACACGATCTTCCCATCATTAACGTACTTACTCCCGACGCAAAGGTAGTAGACGATTATCCCAAGTATGCCGGAATGGACAGATATGAAGCAAGAAAAGCCATCGTTGCCGATCTTGAAGCGGGCGGTTTCCTTGTTAAGGTAGAGGATCACGCTCACAACGTAGGTACTTGCTATCGTTGCGGAACGACTATAGAACCCAGAGCTTCCCTTCAGTGGTTCGTTAAGATGGAGCCCCTTGCAAAGCCTGCAATCGAAGCAGTAAAAAATGACGATATAAGATTTGTTCCCGAAAGATTTGAAAAGAACTACTTCTACTGGATGGAAAACATAAGAGACTGGTGCATCTCCCGTCAGCTTTGGTGGGGTCACCGTATCCCCGCATTCTATTGTGACGACTGCGATAAACTTGTTGTTACCAAGGACTCCAAGGCATACTGCCCCAAGTGCGGAAAAGAAATGCGCCAGGATCCTGATACTCTTGACACCTGGTTTTCTTCTGCTCTTTGGCCTTTCTCTACTCTTGGATGGCCTGATGAGACGGAAGACCTGAAGAAATTCTATCCTACAAATACACTTGTAACCGGTTACGATATCATTACATTCTGGGTATCAAGAATGATATTCTCCGGTCTTGAATATACGGGCAAGGCTCCTTTTGATACTGTGCTTATTCACGGTCTTGTAAGAGATGCACTCGGAAGAAAGATGTCCAAATCCCTCGGAAATGGAATCGATCCCCTTGAAATAATCGACAAATACGGCGCTGATGCTTTAAGATTTGCACTTGCCACAGGAAACTCTCCCGGAAACGATATGCGTTTCTCCGACGAAAAGATCGAATCTTCAAGAAACTTCAATAATAAGATCTGGAACGCCGCAAGATTTATTCTTATGAATCTTGATATAGAGGAATGCTCGCTTCCCGATGATGAAAAACTCAAGCTTGAGGATAAGTGGATCCTTTCCCTTTTCAATACACTTTGCGCTGATGTCAAAGCAAATCTTGACAACTATGAGCTCGGTGTTGCTCTTGCAAAGCTTTACGATTTTATTTGGGATATATTCTGTGACTGGTACATCGAACTTTTGAAGCCCAGATTTGCAGAGAAAGGCACGGAGACCAATAAAACAGCTCAGAACGTTATTTGTTATGTATTCTCCAACACCTTAAAACTTCTCCATCCCTTTATGCCATTTATTACCGAAGAAATATGGCAGTCGCTTCCTCATGAGGGCGACAGCATAATGGTAAGCGATTGGCCTATCTACAGCGATGCTCTTAACTTCCCCGAGGAAGAAAAACAGATGAGTAAGCTTATAGCTTCAATAAAGGCTATAAGAAACAGAAGAACCGAAATGAACGTTCCTCCGTCAAAGAAAGCTACACTCTACATCGTTACCGAAGACAGTGCATCGTTCAACAAAGATACAAGCGTTTTCTTTGAAAAACTCGCATCCGCATCCGGTGTTGAATTCCCTGCTTCTTATGATGCTTCAGATGCTGTACAGATAGTTACAGATACGGCCACCATATATATCCCTCTTGCAGAGATGGTGGACTTTGCAAAAGAAGCCGAACGTCTTGAAAAGGAAAAGCAGAATACACTCGGTGAGATCGCAAGACTTGAAAAGAAGCTTTCAAACGAAGGCTTTGTATCTAAGGCTCCCGCTGAGGTAATCGCAGGAGAAAGAGCGAAGCTTGAAAAGTATAGATCTGTACTTGAAAATACAGAAAAAGCTCTTGAAAAAGCTCTTTCACATTTAAATAATAACTGATCTTTTGAAGGCGGCAGAAATGCCGCCTTCAATTTTTCAAAAAAGTTTTTTCATACAACCTTATATGACATTTTTTTCATCTCTGTGCTTGTACCATTAAGCTCAGAGATATTTTATTTTCAAGGAGTGTTTGTCACTATGAATGAGAAAAAATGCAGCTGCGATTTTTTTGACGGGATATTATATATCCGTCTTTCGGGAGATATAGATCATCATTCCGCTTCGGGGATGAGAGAATATATCGACAAAAAAATATTTTTTTACAGAGCAAAATCTATAGTCATGGATCTGTCAAACGTTGATTTTATGGACTCTTCGGGATTGGGATTGATACTGGGGAGATATGCACGAGCTTGTGAGATCGGAGCATCGTTTAAGGTCTGTGACCCTAATCCCGCGGCAGAAAAAATACTTTCTCTTGCGGGAACAGGTAAAATGATCGAAATCTACAAGACCGCCAAGGAGAAATAAAATGAAAAAGGAATTGCTTAACAGTTTAAAAATGACATTCATATCGAAATCGGAAAACGAAGCTCTCGCAAGACAGACATTAAGTTCGTTTATATCCAGATTTGATCCGACAATAGAAGATCTGGCAGACATAAGAACCGTAGTATCCGAGGCAGTAACAAACTGTATTGTACATGCATATAAGAATCTCATCGGAGACATTTGCATTTATGCAAAACTCTATAACGACGGAACTCTTTTTATTTCGGTGAAAGACAAAGGCTGCGGTATAGAAAACGTAAAAAAGGCCATGGAGCCGCTTTATACAACAGATACAAGCGGCGAAAGAGGCGGAATGGGTTTTGCAATAATGGAAAATTTTACCGATAGTTTAAAGGTACGCTCAGTCCGGGGCAAAGGCACTACGGTCACGATGAAGAAAAAACTTACATACTCCGAATAAGGTGGTAGCAATGCTCTCGAATTCAGAACTGATAAAAGAGGCTCAGAGCGGAAATAAAGCAGCACTCGAAGAGCTTGTCAGAAATAATCTCGGACTTGTAAGAAGCATCGTGCAGCGTTTCAAAGACAGAAACGCAGAATACGAAGACCTTATGCAAATAGGCACTCTAGGTATGATAAAAGCCGTAAAAAGCTTTGACTTTTCTTATAATACTGTTTTTTCAACCTATGCCGTGCCTCTGATCATCGGTGAAATAAAAAAGTTTCTAAGAGATGACGGTATAATCAAAGTCAGCCGCGAACTGAGAAGGTGCGGAGTATCCGTTATGAAACAAAAGGAGATGTTTATATCACGTCACGGCAGAGAACCGAAAATATCCGAACTTTGCTCTTTGTGTTCCCTTTCGGAGGAAGCCCTTATCTCAGCCTTGGAGGCAGTAAGTCCCATTCATTCTTTAAGTGAAAGTATTGTAGGAGATGATGGGCTTACTCTCGAAGATACGATCGCGGATAAAAATTCTCCTATTGAGCTGACAACGGACAAGCTGGCACTTACGGAAGCGATCAAAAAACTTGAACCGCTGCATAGGAAAATTATTATCTTAAGATATTTTAAAGATTTTTCTCAGCAAAAAACCGGAAATATCCTCGGACTTACACAAGTAAAAGTATCACGCGAAGAAAAGAAAATACTCAAATTGCTCAAAGAAGCTCTTTGAGTATTTTTAAGATTTTTAATGGCTTAAATTTATTGAAAATGTATTGACAAACCAAAACTTGATGTGTATAATTAGATTTGTGACGCCCAAGGGGGAGGTATGCGTATATGACAATAGATATAAGAGAACTCCTCGGTGGGCAAACCAATATCATTCCTTTCGATTTCGAGCTTCCTTTGGATACCGAAGGTTGTCCGGATGATATTACGATAACAGCTCCGGTTCACGTTGTTGGAAACATAACCAATCAAGCAGGATTTATGCAGCTGTCACTCACAGCTGATGTTCCGGCACAAGCTTCTTGCGCCAGATGCCTCGCTTGCATTGATGCTTCTTTCTCCCTGAACTTTGTCAAGGTCGTTGCGGAAACGGAAGATCTTGAAAATCCTGATAACGATGATTACCTGATCGTTGATGACGGACAGCTTGATATCGTTTCACCTTTATCCGATCAGATCTGGCTTGAATTACCGACGAGGTTTTTATGTAAGCCCGACTGCAAGGGACTCTGCCCCGTTTGCGGAAAAGACAGGAATCTTGAAGATTGCGGTTGCGATACAAGAATACGCGACAGTAGGCTTGAGGTTCTCAGAAAACTGATTGAAGAAAAATAATTAAAATATTAACTCTTTTTGAGGAGGTGTACGTAACATGGCAGTACCAAAGAGAAAAACTTCTAAGGCTAGACGTGATAAAAGACGTTCCAGCGTATGGAAACTCCAGCTTCCCGGACTTGTTAAATGCCCGAAATGCGGAACAATGAACTTGACCCACAGAGTTTGCAAGGAGTGCGGAACTTATAAAGGTAAGGTTATCATTGAAAAGGAAGAAGCTTAATTTTATAAGTCTTTCAATGTGGGCGTGTAATCTCTTACGCGCCCATATACTTTTTTGAAGTTTTGTACGGAGACACTTATGGTAAAGATTTTTTCCGTTATCGAAGGCTCTCCTGCTGACAGAGCCGGTATAAAAAAAGACGATTTCCTTATTTCTGTAAACGGAAACAATGTGAGAGACGTACTTGATTACAGATTTTACATTAATGAAGAAAAGATCATGCTCAAGATTCATAGGGGTCCTGAGCTTTTTGACGTTTGTGTCGAAAAAGACGAATATGAGGATCCCGGTCTTGAATTTGAAACGTACCTTATGGATGAAAAGCTGAGTTGCAGGAACAAATGTATTTTTTGCTTTATCGATCAGCTTCCCAAGGGTATGCGCGATACTTTATATTTCAAGGATGACGACTCAAGAATGTCATTTTTGAGCGGCAACTATATTACTCTTACAAACATGTCGGATGATGACATATCAAGAATAATAAAGCTTCGTACCTCTCCGATAAATATTTCCGTTCATACAACAGATCCTGCCCTGCGTTGTAAAATGATGAATAACCGTTTTGCGGGAGATTCATTAAGATACATCAAACGTCTTGCCGATGCCGAAATAAATATGAACTGTCAGATCGTTCTTTGCAAAGGAATAAATGACGGAAAAGCTCTTGAGAAAACTATGGAGTCTCTGGCTTCATACTATCCTTATATAGAAAGTGTATCGGTAGTGCCTGCGGGACTCACAAAATACAGGAACGGTCTTTATCCGCTCGAGCCATACAGTAAAGATGAATGTAAGGCGATCATTAAGCAGGTAGAAAAATTTGCAAAAAAATGCGAGAAGAAATACGGCTCTAAAATATTCTTCTGCGGAGATGAGCTTTACATAAAAAGCAACACTCCTCTTCCCGAAGAAGACTACTACGAAGGATATCCGCAAATAGAAAACGGAGTCGGAATGACCCGTTCCCTTCTCTTTGAGTTTGAAAGCGAGCTTGAATATCTTGATGAATATGATCTTGAAAAGTCAAGGCATTATTCTATTGCAACAGGAGTTCTCGCTTACGATTTTATTAAAGGTATCAACGATACAATAAAAAAACAAGCTAAGAATAGCGAATCAACAGTTTATCTTATTGAAAACAATTTTTTCGGAAAAGAAATTACCGTTGCGGGACTGCTCACGGGTATAGATCTTTACGAGCAGCTTAAGGACAAAGATCTCGGAGATATTCTTTTTCTCCCGTCTGTCACTTTAAGATATGAGCAGGATATGTTTCTTGACAGTATGACCGTAAAAGAGCTTTCCGACAAACTAAATGTTGAGATAAGATTTATCGATAACAACGGCGCAGATTTGATATCTGCTCTGCTGTACTGAAAGGAGGCGCCAAATGTCAAAGCCTATCGTTGCCATAGTTGGACGACCCAACGTTGGAAAAAGCACACTGTTCAATAAACTAATAGGTAAACAGATAGCTATAGTCGAAGACACTCCGGGCGTTACACGCGACCGACTCTATTATGACATAGAGTGGTGCGGCACACAAATGACTATAATCGATACCGGAGGTATCGAACCCAAAACCGACAGCATCATTCTCAAGCACATGAGAATGCAAGCTGAAATAGCAATTGAAACAGCTGACGTTATCGTTTTTATGACGGATATTCGAGCGGGACTTACGGCTGACGACAGAGAGATAGCTACTATGCTTATCAAGTCGCAGAAGCCCGTAGTTTTATGCGTAAATAAAATGGATGCTCCGGGTCAGGTCCCTATGGAATATTATGAATTCTATGAACTTGGATTTGATTCCGATCCCGTTATCCTCTCTTCTCTTCACGGAACAGGTACCGGAGATCTGCTTGACGAAGTGGTTAAAAATCTCCCCCATTTCGAAGAAGAAGAAGAGGACGACGATGCAATAAAGATAGCGGTCATAGGAAAGCCCAACGCGGGAAAAAGCTCGATAATAAATAAAATATTGGGTGAAGATAGGCTCATTGTTTCCGATATAGCCGGAACGACAAGAGACGCGGTTGACACCAAGGTAGAAAACGAGTTCGGAAAATTCGTATTTATAGATACCGCAGGTATCAGACGTCAAAGTAAAGTAAGTGACAGTATCGAAAGATACAGCGTTTTAAGAGCCAAACTTGCAGTAGAGCGCGCAGACGTATGTCTCATAATGATAGATGCAAACGAAGGTATTACCGAGCAGGATGAAAAGATTGCAGGTATTGCACACGAAGCGGGAAAAGCTTCCATTATTGTTGTAAACAAGTGGGATACTGTCGAAAAGGATAACTCCACAGTAACTAAATTTACAGAAGATATACAGACGGCATTAGCATATATGTCTTATGCCCCGTTGCTTTTCGTTTCTGCAAAAACAGGTCAAAGGCTTCACAAGCTTTTTGAATATATCAGCTACGTTTACAATCAAACAACTATGAGAATAACAACGGGAATGCTCAACGATATGCTGAACGATGCTACCACGAGAGTTCAGCCTCCATCTGACAAGGGCAGACGCCTGAAGATCTACTATATGACCCAGACAGGCATCAAGCCTCCGACCTTTGTTATTTTCTGCAATAGCATAGAGCTCTTCCACTTTTCTTATCAAAGATATCTTGAAAATCAGATAAGAGAAACATTTGGGTTCAAAGGTACTCCGATCAAGCTTATAATACACCAGAAGGGAGACAACTGATATGCCCTACACATTCTCCGAAATATGGAAATACGGTTTTTTCGGTTTATTAAGCAATAATACTGTCGGAGCTACTATGCTGGTCGGCGCGATTTTATGTGCATTACTGTCGTATCTGATAGGAAGCTTTAATTTTGCCATCCTCCTATCAAAATACAAATACAAACAGGATATAAGAGATTTTGGAAGTTCCAATGCCGGAGCAACAAATGTAATGCGTACCTACGGAAAAAAAGCGGCTCTTGTAACTTTTGCAGGAGACGGTGCGAAAACACTTATTGCTATCCTTCTCATCGGAAGAATGTCTTTGGGACTTTTCGGTGCATATATTTCGGGATTGTTCTGCATTATCGGACATGCATATCCCGTTTACTTTAAATTCAAAG
Organism: Oscillospiraceae bacterium; assembly: GCA_015064425.1. Next base: position 10,098 of record SVSF01000023.1, read on the forward strand.
GCGGAAAAGGGGTTACCGTTACAGCGTTTACCATACTTTCAACCAGTCCGATCAGTTTCCTTGTTTTAATAATTATTTTTGCACTAATGCTTGCATGCTTTAAAATGGTGTCGCTGGCATCGATTACCGGAGCACTTATCTATCCTCTGGTGCTGTCTGCCGTATACGGAAAAGACCTCTGCGTTGTTATCGCGGTCATAATGGCTGCCCTTGTAATTTACCTGCACAGAGATAATATTGTACGTATTTCTCAGGGTACCGAGCGTAAAATTTCCTTTAAAACCAATAAAAAGAAATAATTTTTTCACAATTTAAAAAATATTGTTGCTTTTTTATTTTATTTATGTTATAATACCACTTGCTGATTTAATAAGTTTTACCCGTTTGGAGGTGTCAAAATATGGCAAAGTGCGAAGTATGCGGAAAGGGCGTTACATTCGGTCTCAACGTTTCTCACTCAAATCGTAAGACCAACAGAACATGGAAGCCCAATATAAGAAAAGTAAAGGCTGTTGTTAACGGAACACACAAGACAGTTTACGTATGTTCTCGTTGTCTCCGTTCCAATAAAGTTCAGAGAACTGTTTAATTTAGGCAATCTTTGTTTTTATTGACGCCAATACAAGTTTCGAATATAAAAGCAGATCGCAGCGATCTGCTTTTTTATTTAACGAGGAAATCATATGAAGTATGCATTGTGTAATTACAAAACTTCGGAAGAAATACAGAATCTTTTGATATCGAAAGGCATAAGACCGATATTACTCCCCCCATATTCCCTTTTATCTGATCCCGTATCTTCTCATCCCGACATGCTTTTATTTGTTCACAACAACTGTATATACACATTCAGAGAATATTACAAGGAAAATAAAAAACTCTTTAACTCTCTTCCCTTCAAAGTGTTTTTGGTCAATGAAGAGCCCTCAAAGCTTTATCCGCAGGATATTCTTTTAAACGCTTTCGTATGTAACGGATCCTTATACGGAAATACCGATCACCTCTCATCCTCTATATTGGATCTTTATGAAAAAAAAGTAAAGGTAAATCAAGGATATGCTGCATGTTCCACCCTTGTTTTAGGAAAAAAAGCTTGTATCAGCTCCGACCCTTCCATATGCAATGCATTAAAAGCAAACGGAATTGATGTTTTGCAGATAAACAGCGGCGAGATCCTTCTTCGTGGATATGACTACGGCTTTATAGGAGGAGCTTCCTGTATGATCTCCGAAAAAGAGCTTCTGTTTTTCGGAGATATAGAAAAGCACAGTTCATATACAGCGATAGTCGAATTTGTTAAAAAAAGCGGCGTGTCGATAAATTATATCAAAAATGTACCGTTGACAGATATCGGCGGTATAAAGATAATATAAGCAGACTTTACCGGTCTGCTTTTATTTATGTGCAGAAAAAAAGCAAACGATTGACACGTCCAATTTCGTATGATAAAATGAAATGATAGGACAAAGGAGGTGGACGTATGTACGAAAAGCAAAACAAAGAAAAAAATCTGGACGACTTTTGGGATCTTAATGACATAATACCCAAGCAACGGTCAAAGACTTCTTTCAGTGCGAATTACGATACAGAAGCGATAACTGTTAGCAGTATATATCCCCATGACAAAAAAAAATATATATCCAGCGAAAAAATATCAAAGCAAGAGTCCTACGCAGTAAGAAACGAATCGTACACGTACACACCCAAAAACGCCTTGATAAACAAGGTCACTATATCGGATTGGCCTAAAAAATATTATTTTTACGAAAAATTCAGAGCCGATGCTCAAAAATATTTTTTGTATGAACGAGAAGAATGTGCGGAAACGAGCTTTTTCTCTTATATACCTCAATATTCCGATATGAACAGTCAGCAATTTTCTTATTATTTATGGTGGAGAAAAAACGTCCGTAAGGAAAATTATTTAAATGCCTCTTACAGTTACATTCTGCTTTATATATACGAAATATTGAATCTGCCTGACAGGATCCAACCGGAAGATGCATTAAATTCGCTTTGCAATATATGGATGCATTATAGAAAATCATATCCGCATCTTGACAGATATCTAAGCGAATGGATATGCGATTTCTGTCTTATAAACAAACTTGATGCCCCAACGGCTGCCATCGGATCCGTTCTAAATGACATATTGAAATTCTCTACCCTTAAAGAATTTTATACAGATACAGATGACAATAATATGCCCGCAGCTACCGCATGCATTTTTTGTTCAAATTACGAGTGGACAAAATGTAAGGACATTACCGAAGAAAATTATTCATATTATGAGTTGCACATTAAAAATGCTGTACATGCATTCCTTGAAGCAATAAAGGAAAAAGGAGAAAGCCTCGGAACAGTAAAAACCGTTACATCCGTCATTCGTGATGCTTACAGCGGTTCTCTTTGCGCCTACGATATAAAGAAGCAGATAAGCATTGAGTATATGTCCTTTTCCAGAAGCGGAGCTTTCAGACAGACGATAACCGACATCATTAAATACACAATAAATGCCGTAAGAGGCTCTTTAGGCGTACGTAATCGATTTGGAGTAAAGTCACTAAGCGAAGAAACTAAAGGCATCCTCGAGCAATATTTTGCCTCTGCTCGGGCAAACGGTTTGATGTACACAAGAAAGAAGGCGCAAAGTAATGTGCAGGAAGAAACGAACAACTACGAAGCCTATTATGAGCCTCAGGTCACAGAGTTCTCAACAGAGCTCGCCCGCAAAGTTGAAAGTTCTGCCTGGGAAATGACCGATATACTTGTACACGACTATGAGATGCCCTTTGAAGAAGATATAAAAGCAGATACAGCTTCCGAGAAGAGCAATATTATCAAGCAAGGTCTTTCCCTTGTAATATGCGGAAACCTTTCAGCTTTTAATGCTCTTGCCAAAGCAAACAATATGCTTTCCGATGCGCTGATTGAAAAAATAAATGAAGCCGCTTACGAACGTATCGGAGACGTTGTTGTTGATAATAGTGAGGAAGGATATCTTATCGTTAAAGATTATATGGAGGAGATCAACGAATGGATGAACGAGTAAAAATACCAAAACGAATTATAAATACGCTTCTGAATTCTCTTTCTGCAGGCGTTGTTCCCAGAGCGGGCGCTCCCTTTATTGCTATAGGCAGAAATGAAGAAATAGGTACCCTGCTAAAGGATCTTGAGATTGTAAAAGACGGCGGAAGCTCCATGCGGTTTATTATAGGTAAATACGGAAGCGGCAAAAGTTTTCTTATACAGCTCTTGCGTTCTCATGCAATAGAGAAGAATTATATTTGTATAGATGCAGATCTCAGCCCTGAAAGGAAAATATGCGGTTCAAACGGTTCCGGACTCGCAACCTACAGAGAACTTATAAAAAATATGTCATCTAAAGCTTCACCCGACGGCGGGGCTCTCACTCAGATCATCTCAAAATGGTTTTCTAATCTGCAGATCAAAATAGCAGAAGAAGGAATTGATCCGGACAGCCCCGTTTTCAGAAAAGAGCTTAACTCCCGCATTTATTCATTTGTCAGAGAGCTTGAAGAAAAAAACGGAGGCTTTGACTTTGCCAAAGTACTCGTAAAATATTATAATGCATATATGGACGAGGACGAGGATCGTAAGAGCGCCTGTATGAGATGGCTCAGAGGTGAATTCAACACAAAAACCGAGGCAAAAGCTGCTCTTTCCGTCGGATCAATAATCGACGATGAAAACTGGTATGAATATATAAAACTATACTCTGCTTTTGTCACGAAAATCGGTTATTCGGGGCTTGTAATGTTTATTGACGAGTGTGTTAACCTTTATAAAATAAGCAACAGGATATCCCGAGAAAACAATTATGAAAAGATCCTTTCCATGTTTAACGATACTCTAAGCGGTAATGCAAAAGGTCTTATGATAATCTGCGGAGGCACACCTCAATTCCTGGAAGACCAGAGAAGAGGGCTTTTCAGTTACGAAGCACTGCGAAGCAGGCTTGCCGATTCGAATATTATTGGGGCAGAATTTAAAAATATCATGGGACCCGTAATACGTCTCAGACGTCTTTCGGATAATGAGCTCTTTGCTTTGATGATACGTATCAGCAACCTTCATTCCCAGGCATATGATTATACCCCCGGGATAAGTGAAGAAGATATGCTGAAATTTTTAAACGTATGTCTAACACGTGCAGGAGCAAATATTATGATAACTCCCCGAGAGATAACCCGTGATTTTATATCTCTTCTCAACGTAATGATGCAAAATAAAAAAGCAACGTTTGAGGAAGTCATGGGAAACAGCCTCAAGCGCATCAGCTCTGCGATGAGAAAAGAAGACGACTTTTTTAGTGATATTTAGATTTGAATTTTTTTTAAATTTCTATTGACTTTAACCTTGGGTAAAAATCTATAATGAGCATGAAAGGAGCTGATATCATACGAATGAAGGATGTTTGTGAAAAGACCGGACTTACTGACAGAGCCGTAAGACTCTATATAGAAAGCGGCCTTTTGAATCCCAAACGTGTAAATAGTTATACGGGCAGAAGTTCAATATATTTTACGGATAGTGACGTAAAGATACTTGAGGCTGTGGCCACCCTCAGAAAAGCGGACTTCTCCATAACCGATATCAAAGCCGTGATTGATGATCCCGAAAAAACGGCTTCGATAGTAGAGGGACACAAAACAAAGCTTTTTGCCGATATTGAAAGTAAAAAGAACATTTTAAACTCTTTGTCAATATCAAAAAACTTCACCAACAAAGATATATTCGGTCTTGCAAATATCATTCGCGGATCCGCCCTTGAAAATAACATACCCAAGGAGGACTCATTAATGAATTTAAAAGATCTGAAAAAAATCATGAGAACAAGAAGTACATCACTTCTCTCACTTATCTTCGCCATAGCCGGCATTATTTATCTGTTTCCGCTGATTGTAAAGACAGTGTTTGCAAAGCTGTCTGTGTCACATGGCGGAGGGTACGAGATCAGCTATGTTTTTAATACCTCTAATCTTTTGAAAGGTATCTTGCCCATTGCTTCCCTTTTGCTCCTCATAACTGCGGCAGTCTTATGCATAGCGTATCTGTCGGAAGGAAGTAAGAAACTGCTCACCGTATCGGCAACAGCCTACGCAGCAACAATATTGCTTCTTTTGTTACTGCCCGCAGACTCTGCTCAGTTACTGAAGCAATTTGAATTTATTTCATATCGTTTTTCGCCTTTATTTTATATATTCTACTATCCCGGAAACGCTTTTACTTTGTTTATAAGTTCTATTAAGTTTTTATTTCCCGCAATATCTCTCATTTTTTCGTTTATAGGAATCTTGAAAGAAAAAAATTTGGAGTAATAAGCATTAAAGCCCGTGCAGTGTTTGCACGGGCTTTAGTTATTTATTTCCGTTTATTTCTTGTGAAAATCTTTGATAACTCATATATGAACATCATTATCACGGGAACAAGGAAAGTACATACCCATCCTTGCATACTCAGTTGAACAGTTCCGAAAACGGAAGCAAAAGCATTTAGTTCCGAGCAAAGAACAACAAAGAGTATTATACAGAAAAGAACGAATACATATACGCGGTTAAGCTTTATATTCATTACGAAAATACTTCGCTCTTTCATTACCTCGTTTAAAGTGATCAGCTGGGTCAAAATAAAGCTGAAGAACATGTAGGTACCAAATTCTCCGACGACAATAGGAAGTCCCAAATACCCTAACACATAAGGGACAGCAAGCATAATGACTATCCATAAAAGACCGGTCAAAATAGTATACCAATAGTTTTGTATGGGTTTCTTCAAAGTTTCTTCTGTGTTTATCTTAACCGAAAGCTCATCAAGAGACGGCTTTTCGAACGCTATAACCGTAACCGCGGCAAGGTCAACAAGAAGACCACAGGTTATGATCTGAATAGGAGTAAAATAAGGATTTCCCGACAATACGGTATACAACACCGCAAAAAATTTAGCAAACTGCGATATTGCAAGATACCTTACTGTTCTGAGTATATTCTGGTATATGACCTTAGAACTTTCTATAGCCCCCACAAGGCCGTTAAAGCCCCCCGTACCATCCTCTGAAGCTTCGGAAACAATTACATCCGAGATAAATTTCAAAGCATCGCAGCTTCCCTTGCCGGCAAGATTTCTGCTCGTTACGTCAACTCCCATCCTGCCTTCTTTATCGGAAATAATAAGATTCTTTGAAAAAGCTACGTCAGCATCCTTCTCCAATGCTATCTCCTCAAGATCCGATCCGAGAACTCCTACGACCTCACCGTTATCTTTAAGTGTCTTTACAAGCAGTCTCTTTTGCGCAGTACTGAGGTTTTGGAAAAGTCTCATATCTTTAACTTTTTCTTTAAGCTCATTTTCTCCGAGCTTGTACATTTGGGCACCGGTCAAAACCTGATTTTCTTCATCAAGTATACCCATAACCTTTGCGAAGCTGAAGTTACTCATATTTATATCATCAGACAATACCATTACTTTGATTCCCGCAGCTTTACATCTTGATATCTGTTTTGCAGCTCCGAAAAGAATAGGTTCACGTATTGCCAAAAAGCCCTCAAAAACAAGCTCGTTTTGTGCACTTCTTATTCTGTCCAGTGTATTGAAAGCAAAATTTTTACTTGCCACACCGATTATTCTATACGCCTCATCTCTCAAAGCAAAAGCAGAAATAGCTATACTGTCGGCGATTTCCGGAGTCAACGGTACAACGCTATTGTCTTGTCTGTAATAAGAGCATCTGTCCAACACTTGTTTACAGTTACCTTTTAAAGTAACTATATATTTGCCCCCGTGGCTGGTCAATGTGGTATCAAAAACATTTTCTGCGGATCGGTGGATATGATCGATTATCGGATACTGTCTGTCAAGACTTACATTGTATATTCCGTAACGGTCCGCTATTTCAACGATCGCTTCATCGTCGGGATATACGGGTATATTACTGTCAGTGCTGCTGATAAGACCTGTACCGTATCTGCCAGAAGAAATAACGGCGTAACGAACTATTCTTTTACAGTTTTCCGCAAATCTCTTATCGTTTACCTGATATATATTTCCGTTTGAAAATACCCGTTCAACTTGTATCTTTTTTAAAGACAGGACTCCTTCTCTGTGCACGAGAAGGCAACTTATATCCTTTATTTTTTCTATTTTGGAAGCATTCTTTATAAGAGCTCCGGAGCTTATCTTTTTTGTGCGATGGATGGCGGAAAAAATACCGCATCCGACCATCATATACCCGAATATAACAAGTTGCTCACTCATTGTGGAGACTGCAAGCGCAAGTCCCGTCAAAAAAGTATTAAAAAGTCCTATTCCTCTCGTAGCAAGAATAAGATCCGTAAATGTAAGTATAAATATTAAAGCGATAAGACAGAGGCTCATTCCCGTACAGTATTTTTTAAATGTTTCGAGAACACCTATCTTTTCATCTATTTTCACGGATATATTTTTGTTGGAACGGTATACGCAGGTATCCATTCCTATCTCGCAGACAATAGCTTTCCCCGATCCACGGGTAACTACCGTCGATGCAAATATCATATTTTTTTGATTTTCGGGACCTATACCTTTGTGTTCTGCAAACTTGGCGTCTTTCTGCGATATTGCCTTGACGTCAAACAAGTTGGTCTCAAGAATACATAATCTGTCAGACTCAACCAACCTCGCATCGCAAGGAACTATATCTCCCTGAGATATAAAGATTATATCTCCCCTTACAAGGTTTTCCTGCCTCACCACAAAGAGCTTTCCTTCACGCATAACTCTTGAAAACGGCAAGGAAAGATGACCCATACCTTCAAGAACATTTTTTGCCTTCACGTACACGGATACAACTATAAAACGGCTTACAGCCATTATAAGCACCATATAAAGATACGAAGCATCTCTGTCAAATATAGCCGCAATAATAACGACTATGATAAACAAAAGATTTATGTAATCGGTAGTGAAAACATCCTTTATCTGCTCAAAGAGACCTTTTTGCTTTTCTCTGTATATAAGGTTAGCTCCGTTTAAATTGCGACGGGTATTAGCGGCCTTATTTGAAAGGCCGCTGCTTATATCGGTATTCAATTTTTCTTCTATTTGACTTATAGTCAAGGAATACCAATTATCTGTCATTTCTTATCCTTTTTATTCCGATACGATATTAAGTATCTCTTCTCCGGCGTCGTTTGTACGTGTATCAAGAGATATCTTGCTTATTCCCTTTGCGTAATTTTCAATAACAATATTTGCAACTTCGTCCTCAACATTAGTCTGAACGTATCTTCTCATATTCCGTGCTCCATATTTTCTGCTAAATGACTTAGCTGCAATAAGTCTGGATGCATTATCGGTATATACGAATTCTATTGACTTTTCCGATAACGCCTCTTTAAGCTCGTCAAGCATAATATTAGCAATATATCCGAAGTCCTCTTCGTTCAACGCCCTGAACGTTATTACCTCATCTATTCTGTTAAGAAATTCCGGACGCAGGAACTCAAGCAAAGCTTTTTCAGTCTTTGCCGCCCCAATAACATCCTCGTTTGTATTAAATCCGGGAACGTTGGTATTATAGTTTGACCCCGCATTTGTAGTCATAACGATAACAGCATTTTCAAAATTGACCTGTTTACCGTGAGCATCGCTTATTCTTCCGTCATCGAGTATCTGGAGAAGAATATTCAGTACATCGGGATGTGCCTTTTCTATTTCGTCAAAAAGTATAACGGAATACGGCTTTCTTCTGATTTTTTCGGTAAGCTGTCCCGCCTCATCATACCCCACGTATCCGGGAGGAGCTCCGATTATCCTTGATACTGAGTGTTTTTCCATAAATTCAGACATATCAAGTCTGATAAGCGTCTCGGGTGAGTTAAACAATTCCGAAGCAAGTCTCTTTACAAGCTCCGTCTTACCTACGCCGGTGGGACCTGCAAATATAAATGAAACAGGCTTTTTCCTCGGAGATACACCTGCGCGGTTTCTTTTTATTGCCTTTACAACGGAGTCGATCGCCTTGTCTTGTCCTATAATATATTTCTTTATACGGGAATCGAGATTATCAAGCTTTTCAAATTCCGATTCGGATATATTGGATGCGGGTATTCCTGTCCAGATCTCAATAACGTGAGCAAGATGCTGCACCTTAAGAACCACCTTTTCCTTTTCAGCTTCAAGTTCTCCGAGACGTATCTCTGCCTTCATTTCCTTTGATTTGATATCAGCAAGAGTCTGGTATTTTTCTTCAGCCGCTTTTTCATCCTTGGCTTCTTCGCCTTCAATAGCCTCTCTTTTTATTTTAAGAGACTTTATCTCATCGACGCACTTTTTGTATTCACTTATAACAGGAGATGAAAGTGCCAAAAACGCTGCCGCTTCGTCCATAAGGTCAATAGCTTTATCGGGAAGAAATCTATCGTTAATATATCTTTCAGACATAAGCGTTGCGGTGCGCAAAACGTCATTCGGTATCTTAACTCCATGGAAGTTCTCGTAATACTTTTTTATTCCCTTGAGAATATCTACAGTATCGTCAATATTTGATTCTTCAACCATCACAGGCTGGAAGCGTCTTTCAAGAGCCGAATCTTTTTCAATATGCTTACGGTATTCGTTAAGAGTAGTAGCACCTATTACCTGTATCTCACCTCTCGAAAGAGCTGGCTTAAGAATATTGGCTGCGCTCATGCTTCCCTCAGCATCTCCCGCTCCAACAATATTATGAACCTCATCTATCATGAGAATAACGTTACCGAGTACTCTTATCTCTTCGATAAGTCCCTTGATCCTTGATTCAAACTGGCCCCTGAACTGTGTTCCTGCAACAAGCGAA
>SVSF01000156.1 GCA_015064425.1 Oscillospiraceae bacterium
CCACCAATGCTTACAGAATAGCTATGGATCAGTATATGAAGGATCCCGCAAATTACAGATTCGATCGGCGTCTTCTCCATGAGCTGGACTGTGTGAGCCACAGAGAATACTGCACGGGATTCTATTACGACGATCCGCTGAACGAAGCAAATACCTGCACCGTACCCGGATACCTTAAGGAAAAAGCCTATTTTGCCATAGCAGAAAGCTACGACGAAGAAAGCGGTACCGCCTGCTTCTTACAAAGAAATAAGCTTTCCGTAGGAGACAAAGCCGAGCTTATGTCTCCCGGATCTGTAGGGATACCCTTTACTGTTGACAATATGAAGAATGAAGCCGGAGAGGATATATCCTCGGCTCCCCACCCTTCTATGCGCTTTTATATCAAGACCTCTTTCCCTGTAAAGGAAGGAGATATCCTGAGGGAAGGATAAAAAGGTCTGCGGTTTTTCCGTAGACCTTGTCCTTCTTGTTTGCAGTTTCTTTTTAAAAATGATAGAATAAAAATACTATAAATTGACATTATATTTTCCGGTACAAGGTAAATTTTTATCATGAGGAGAAAAATGATAAAAGAATATATAGGTAAAAATGTCTACGAGGCATTCTTGGAACGTATAGGTTTTATTTTTGAAGAATTTGATAATATATTTGTTTCCTTTTCCGGAGGCAAGGACAGCGGACTTCTTTTGAACCTTACTCTTGACTTTCAAAAAAAGTATTACCCTCATAAAAAGATAGGAGTATTTCATCAGGACTTCGAAGCGCAGTACAGCCTTACTACGGAATACGTTGAGCGTACGTTTGAACGCATAAAAAACGACGTGGAGCCCTATTGGGTCTGTCTTCCCACCGCAACGAGAACCGCCCTGAGCAGCTATCAGATGTACTGGTATCCCTGGGACGATAAAAAGAAGGACATATGGGTGCGCCCTATGCCCGGGCATCCATATGTCATAAATCTGGAAAACAACCCCATAAGCACCTATAAATACAAAATGCACCAGGAAGATCTGGCTAAGCAGTTCAGCCGCTGGTACAGATTGTCCCATAACGAAGGAAAGACCGTATGCCTTCTCGGAATGAGAGCATCCGAATCCCTTCAGCGTTATAACGGTATCGTAAACAAAAAATACGGCTATAAGGATCAGTCCTGGATATCGAAGCAATTTAAAGAGGTATGGACAGCCTCGCCTCTTTACGACTGGTCGTCAAGCGATGTATGGCACGCAAACTATATCTTTAATTATGATTACAACCGTCTGTACGACATGTATTATATGGCAGGGCTCTCACCAAACCAAATGAGAGTGGCTTCCCCATTCAACGACTATGCAAAGGACAGCCTGAATCTCTACAGAATAATCGATCCCGAAATATGGACAAAGCTGGTAGGCAGAGTAAATGGTGCCAATTTCACCTCAATATACGGAAGAACTAAGGCAATGGGATACAGAAGCCTTAAGCTTCCCGAAGGATATACCTGGGAAGGCTATACCAAATTCCTTTTGAGTACCCTCCCTGCCGCCTTAAGAAAAAATTATATAAAGAAATTCAAGACCTCCATAGACTTCTGGCATACGGTTGGAGGCGGGCTTGAAGAAAGAGTCGTAAAGGAACTTATCGAGCACGGATATAATATAAGACTTAACGGAATATCCAATTATACCATAATGAGAAATCCGAGAGTTATCTTTCCGGATAAGATCCCCGACCACACAGACGATATAAGATCCTCAAAGGATATCCCAAGCTGGAAAAGAATGTGCTATTGTATACTGAGAAATGACCATATCTGCCGCTTTATGGGCTTCAACGTTACAAGAGAACAGCAAAGGCGGATAGATATACTCAAGCGCAAATACGAGAAGGTAGGTAGTGAAGATGAGCTTTAAAAGCCCCGTTTACGGTATCAAAGCCGTTCCCATAGAAAAGATAATACCCAACACTTACAACCCCAACTCTGTAGCTCCTCCCGAAATGAAACTGCTTTACGACAGTATAAAAGAAGACGGCTATACCATGCCCATAGTTTGCTACTACGTAGAGAGCCGAGATGCATACGTTATAGTTGACGGATTTCACAGATACAGAGTAATGCTCGATTATCCGGATATAAGGGAAAGAGAAAACGGTATGCTTCCCGTTTCCGTTATCAATAAGCCTCTGGATCACAGAATGGCAAGCACCATAAGGCACAATAGGGCAAGAGGCTCCCACAAGGTAGATCTTATGAGCAATATAGTAAAAGAGCTCCACGAGCTCGGAAGAAGCGATGCATGGATATCAAAACACCTGGGAATGGACAAAGACGAGATCCTCCGCTTAAAGCAGATAACCGGCCTTACGGCTCTCTTCAAAGATGCAGACTTCGGTGAGGCATGGATCCCTTCAGACGATAACGATCTTTTCTGCGGAGAAGAACTCCCCGAATATGACCGCAATGAAAAAGAGGATATTCTTAATGATGATGACTTCATCGAATAAAGAATATCCCCAAAAGCAAAAATACCGAAAAGCAAGGCTTAACAGTGATAAGGAACTAATTTACTTATCAACTGTTAGCTGACGGTTTCCGGGGTGCATACGGACAAATCCCGTCTGATTTCTAACAGG
>SVSF01000157.1 GCA_015064425.1 Oscillospiraceae bacterium
CGCCAATCTTGCGGCAGTCATAAATGCGGCCTTGTCAAAATTATCAAGAATATATTCAGCGATCCGCCGATGGCCCTTTGACAAGCTCGGCATCTTTTCCTGTAAAATATCGGTCAAATTATACGTCATCCGAAGAATTCTCCATTCTCACGAACATATTTTATCGTCTGTAAATATCAAAATTGCAATATATTCAGCAAATTTCATTATCAAATGAAACAGAATAGTACTCTATTGAAGGCGTTACACCCAAAACAGATAAAAGCTGTCTGTATTCCCTTTCTGCGTCAGCATCTCCTGCAGACACCTTGACAGCCTTGATAAGAAGATTTTTCGGAGTATCAAGGGGAGAGCAATATTCAACACAGCTTACCTTATAACCGCACGCTTCAAGCTTCAAACAACGAAGTCCATCCGTTAAAACATCGTTAAGCCTTGCTCTGAAGATACCGTGCTTTATTATACCGTCAAGCTGCTCCATTTTATATTTATCAAGAAGCTCTTTATGACAGCACGGAACACAAACTATATTTTTCGCCTTATTTCTGATAGCAAAGCCCAATGCCATATCGGTTGCCGTATCACAGGCATGAAGTGAGATAACGGTATCGGGAGACGGCTCGTCAAACGTACGAAGGTCTTCGTTCACGAAGCGCATATTCTTATATCCGAGATCCTCTGCTATCCTACGGCTTTCTTCAATAACGTTCGGTTTTATATCAATACCGATAAAATCAGCCTTGATACGTTTCTCTTCCCAAAGATAATGATTAAGTATAAACGAAAGATAAGATTTCCCGCAAGCGCAGTCCACGATCTTTATATGCTTTCCGTTATCGTCGAAAACATCACTTATAAGATCCAAGAAACGATCTGTCTGATTATACTTACGGATCATATCGTTTTTGATCTTTCCGTCTTCAGTCATAAAATTAAGACGCTTAAGAAGCTTTGCGGCTTTAGAAAGATCGATATTATATTTTTTCTCCTTAAGACCAAACGCAGATCCGACATCTTCCTTGATCTCAAAATTCTCAAGCTTGACGCCTTTATCATCTGCGATCATTCGCTTTCCGACGCCCCGCTCAACATATTCAAGAACAAAGCTGTCATACGTTATCAAGGAATCGACAAGCTTATCAAAAAGCTCTTCGACAGTCTTAAATCTTTCAGTTCCCGCGAAAGAATAAAGGAATCCGTCACCGTCGGCAACCGCATTTCCCTTAAATTCCTTTCTTCCCGACACGGCAGTCCAGCGGACCTGTTCAAAATAATCGGGGTTTTCCGAATACCGTGAGATCAATCCGCCGCAAAGAAGTTTTATTTTCGGCTTTTGTTTCGTATTCATAAAAAATCATACTTTCAGTTTATTTTTATTATTATAGCATATATGTAAATTTTTTTCCAGTACTTTTTCAAATATATTTTAACTATTGATATTGCCAATCCGACTGAATTATGATAAACTGAAAATGTAAAGATAATCGTTCGGAGAAAAAATATGGCTGACTTATTTGAAACCGCAAATAAAGACAAGGACATTGCCCTGCTGATCGCTGTTGACGACGGGAGCGGACAGTCGGAATCTTCTGTCGACGAGCTTGAAAGACTCGCGGAAACCGCAGGTATTTACACTGCAGGTAAGCTTTTTCAGAAAAAAGACGCACCTGACAAGGCTACTTATCTTGGCATCGGAAAAATTGAAGAAGCAGCAGAATTCTGCAAGGCAAACGATGTAAATATAGTTATCGCAGACGATGAGCTGAAGGGATCTCAGGTGAGAGAACTTGAAGATATTTTAGACCTCAGAGTTATCGACAGAACGACACTTATTCTCGACATCTTCGCCTCGAGAGCGAAAACCCTTGAAGGCAAGCTCCAAGTCGAACTGGCACAGTATAAGTACAGACTGCCAAGGCTCACGGGATACGGAACTGCCCTTTCCAGATTAGGCGGCGGTATCGGAACGAGAGGTCCCGGTGAAACAAAGCTTGAAACCGACCGAAGACATATTAAAAGAAAGATATCCGCCATCGAAAAAGAACTTGATGAGGTCTCAGCGCGCAGAGCACTGACAAGAAACAGAAGAAAAAAAGAAAACATTCCCACTGTAGCGCTTGTCGGATATACGAATGCTGGAAAATCCTCTTTAATGAATGCCCTATGCAACAATGCCGAGGTTTACGTTCAAGATCAGCTTTTCGCGACCCTTGATGCTACAGTACGAAAGATCGACGATCCTGACAATTCGGAGGTCTTACTCATAGACACTGTAGGCTTTATCCGAAAGCTTCCCCACGATCTTGTTAATGCATTCAAGTCCACACTTGAAGAATCCTCCAATGCAGATCTTTTGTTGATCGTAGTCGACAGCTGTGACAACGAAGCATCGGAACAAATAGACGTTGTATATTCAATACTGAAGCAACTTGATGCAATGAATAAGCCTTCGTTTATAATCTTCAACAAAAGCGACAAGGTCGGCGATCTTTCAGTGGAACAGCAATACAGACGCGAAGTTATTATGGGCTCCATACAAAATGCGGGAACACCGATATACGAGGTGAGCGCAGTTACGG
>SVSF01000024.1 GCA_015064425.1 Oscillospiraceae bacterium
ACATCGTTCGTGGGTGGTATTCAGTTGGATGTTTTCGTATACAGTAGAAGAAAATCTTCAAACATTGTGCTGGAAACGCAATAGATCAAAGAGTAATAAAATTGCAAACTTAAAAGATTACTAATGCATCTTTTTCGTAAAAGCTTAATTGGCCAACGTCATCTTTTTCGTAAAAACTTTGATTTTGCAAAATAACGCCACCAACCGTCAAAACGGCTGTAAAATAATTGTCAAAAATCTTGAAAATCCTTATAATATAAGGATTTTAACCATTTTCAATGTGGCATCTTTTTTGTCAACACGTCTCATAAAGTCAAAAAAGTGCCGTAATGAACTGCCCCAAATTGTGCAGACAGCACAATTTGGGGCAGTTCATGGCGACTCCTCTTTTTTAATATCTGCGCTTATTAGGTTTTTGTATGGGTTGTTTTCTTCTCGTGCTATTCAACTACTCTATCAAATCTGCTTCTGTGAGGTAAAAATCAACATCGATATGATTGATCTTCTTCAGAGAACGCTGCGCATTTTCCTCTATTCTTAGTTTCTCATTGCACTCCGGATCCACTCATATTATATGCACTTATTCTCTCCACAGAGGTTGTGTCCATGCTTCTTTTCCGTTTACGTCGGTGATTTTAGCATAAACATAATGAGAGTTTGCTCTGTATGCAAAGCTTGCCCCTATAATATATCCGTTCTCGTCATATTCCAAAGCGACGGATTTATTGGGGTTATTTTTATTGTATACATATTTTCGCCCGTTAAAAGCATCGTCCATGATTCTGATCTCGCGGCATGGAGCACATTTCAAATATACTGTTTCATCTTCAGAATAGAAATCGTAAATTTCCGCACCCGTCGATGCATAGAAGCTGCCCTTTAAAAGAGAATCTACGATATCCTCATAAGAGAGGGATTTCGCTTTTACGCACACGAATCCCTTGCCAAGGTCATCCCATTCTCCGCCGAAATGCATATCGTCCGTTGCATACAAATGGGTGTGTATACCGTGCCAAAGCATATTTTCAATATACAGCTCGGAATATCCGTTTCCGTTTAATTCAGAGCCTCCGTTAAATACCTCAACGCCAACAAAGCCCTCAAGCCCGATAAGTGCCTGAGGATCTATGTGAGACCAATACGGATGTCCGTAAATGCAAAAACAACCGTTTTCACGAAGTTCTGCGCACACTTTATTTACATCGTGTTCGTATTTCGGATCGCCAAAGTGGAATATCTTTTCTCCTTGTGTATATTTACATTTACCGGGTAGACCGAGAGCAACAACGTGGTTAGTCTGCCAAAAAGTATTATTCGGATCATCGGCAGGGCCCACTTCAACTCCGGGAATCGTTATAAATTCATCATCCCAAAGATCTTCATGAATACCGAACACTCCGTGATCGGTAAACGCCACAAAATCATATCCGAGCTTTTTATATTCTTCTTTTACCTGATGCGGTGTGTAAAATCCGTCAGACATTGTACTGTGTGTATGTAGGTTTCCTTTATAAAATTTACCTTCATCAATAAAAATAGATCTTTTCATAATAGCCCCTTTTGATGTCATTTTATGCATTGCTCCTTGGTTTCATTTTAATACCCCAAAGATACCGTGTCAAGCAAATTTGTTAAAAAAACCTTGACATATTAATTTATTTCGGTGATAATATTATTGTACAAATGTACAAAAATACGTACTTAAAGGATTATGCTTATGAGAAAGAATTTATTGGCAGTATTGGCACTTGTATTGGTTCTCTCCTTTGCGCTTGGCTTTATTTCTTGCGGTACTGAGCCCAAAGAGACAGAAACACAAAACATAACGAACACAGAAAGCGAAACAGAAAAGGCGACCGAGACTGAGACTGAAACCGAGCCGGAAACCGAAGTAGTTTACGAAAGAGTCGTTCTTCCCGAAAATACATATTTTGCAAAAATGGAATATGCGGATAACTACCCGTCACAAGGTATCCCCGCCGGCACCTCATCACTTGTCGATGCATGGCGCACGGTTCCCGGGCTTGAATACGACAGAGGTCTTACCTTTGTTATGAGCAACAGAAATATCAAAAGGTTTACAGACTATGTTAAGAGTTCCGGCGGAGGCAAAACATTCCCCATACTTGACGGAGATTATCAAATTTATCTGTCAGACCCCGAAAAGACCTTTATTTATAACGGAGCTCCCGAGGACGAGGATTTCGGAACGAAGGTCAACGGAACCATCAAAGAAGTGTTTAACGGATGCCTCGGCTCCGCATTCGGTTCAGTCGGCCCTTATATTTGGCTTGGAAATCTTTGGAGCTATTACTATGAAAACACCATTGAGCCCGGAATATATACTTTTGTGGTTTATGATGCAGAAGGAAAAGCCGCAGCATTTACCGAATACGTAATGCCCTACTTCTACGGATATGCTTATTCCGAAGATTCCGATGCAAAACCTGAAGACGCTCTCCATTACGACAGCGGGCTCTTCCATTTGACAGACTTCTTTACAGATAAGGAGCCTGTAACGGATTACGATTATTCTTTAGCGGTTGTAGGCGATATTCAGAATATGACTCTGCTTTATCCCGATAAGCTCAACTACGTATATGATTGGATCGTTGAAAACAAGGATGAGAAAAAGATCGAGTTCGTATTGAGTATGGGTGATATTACAAACAACCGCACAGACAAAGAATGGCAGATCGCACAAGCCCAGATCAATAAGCTTGACGGAGTCGTTCCTTACAACGTTATGAGAGGTAATCACGACGATTCTGCGGGCTTAAACAAGTATTTCCCCTACTCAAAATACAAGGATGTGCTCGGTGGAGCATATAACAACAAGATGGATAATACCTGGCAGGAGCTTGTTGTGGGAAACGAGAAGTACATAATATTCGTACTTGACTTCGGTGCAAAAGATGATGCTCTCAACTGGGCAAGTAAGATCATCGAAGAGCATCCCAACCATAAGATAATCATTACAACTCACGCTTATTTGAATCCCGAAGGACAATTGCTTACAAAAGAAAGCACTCATCATCCTTCATATGTTCCCTCCAGTTTGGGTGAAGAATATAACGATCCCGATGAAATGTGGGAAAAACTTATCCGTAAGCACAAGAATATCGTGATGGTACTTTGCGGACACGAGTCCTGCAACAATGTGCTTATGCTGAAGCAGAAGGGTGACAACGGAAACGTAGTTACGAGCCTGCTTATCGACCCTCAGGCTGTAGATGGAAGAACAAGCGGTTCCGGTATAATAGTAATGCTCTACTTCTCAAATAACGGAAATACAGTTACTGTTGAACAATATTCTACCGTTAAACAGCAATACTTTATGAGAGAAAGCCAGTACACTATAGACCTTACTTCTGCAGAATGATAATTTTGAGATCATAAACAAGAACGCCAAACCCTGAGGTTTGGCGTTCTTTAATTCGTATGTGCCGAGCTCAATTTATTATTAAAGTATATTTGCCGATCCGACGATACCCGCATCATTTCCAAGAAGGGCGCACCTTACTTCGGGAATTCTTGCTCTCGGTCCCGCAAAACAATTTTTCTTAAGAAATTCGTTTATAGGATCCGTAAGAACAGTCCCCTCAGCACATATTCCGCCCGAAAGCAATACAACCTCGGGTCTGAATACGTTTACAAAATCTACAATAAGTTCTGAGAGATTCTCTATATATCTGTCAACGAGTTCTTTTGCTTTTACATCTCCAGCTTTCATTGCAAGAAAAGGTATCTCTCCGTCCATTTTCTTTTCGTCACCGCCGCAAAGTTCAAAAAGTTTTCCTTTCGGATCTTCTTTCATAAGCTTTACAGCATCTCTTATAAGAGCCGTAGCACTGCAGTACGCCTCGGCACAGCCCCGTCTTCCACAGGTGCAAAGCTCACCGCCAACATGAAGCGTAACGTGTCCAAACTCTGCAGCACCCGTAGCACCGCCCTCAAATATTTTTCCTTCATAAACAAGTCCGCCGCCCACTCCCGTTCCAAGAGTAATAAGAAGAGCGCTATCTGCGTCTGTTGCCGCACCTGCAACATATTCGCCGAGGGCAGCACAGTTTGCATCATTGGACATTTTTACGGGGATGCCCAATATTTCACCGAGAGCTTCTGCCAAAGGTATTCTATCCCATCCAGGGAAATTGCCTGCATAAACCAGGACACCGTTCTGCGGATCTACCATACCAGGACAACCCACACCGCAAGATATACAGTCCTTTACGGAAAGAGATACTTTTTTAAGAGCCTTCATTGATATGTCAGCCATATCCCTTACTACTTCCTGCCAGGGGCGCTCTACACCCGTCTTACACTTTTCCTTGGATATAATCTTGTTTTCTTCATCAACTATTCCGACCTTGATATTCGTGCCTCCGAGATCAATTCCTATTTTATATTTTCTTTCCATAAGTTTTCCCTGCCTTTTTATACATTGTCTACAATAATAATAGTTTAAAATAAAATAAGTGTCAATGATAAAATGGTTTTTTATTGTTTTTTCTTTTCCATTATTGTATAATAACTTTAACAATTGGAGGGATCCTAAATGAACATTATCGAAACAAAAGATATTTTATCTGTCATAAAACCGAGAGACCCAAAAGCAAATAAAGGAAGCTTCGGAAAACTGTTAGTCGTAGCAGGTTGTGAAAATTACCGCGGAGCTACATATCTTGCTGTTACAGGTGCATTGAGAAGCGGGATCGGTATAGTCGGTCTGGCTTCTACCGAAGAGGTAATATCCTCCGTATCCTCACGTATTGCGGAATGCACCTACTTTCCTCTGATAAAGAACTCCGAGGGACATATTTCAAAAGACAATGCAGAAAATCTTCTTGAAATATCGGGAAATTATTCTGCCGTACTTATAGGTTGCGGTATGTCCTGCAGTAAAGATACGGGAACTTTGGTGCAAAAGCTTTTGAGAAGCTCCGACACTCCCATCGTTATAGATGCAGACGGGCTTAATTCCATTAAGGATCGCCCTTACGTTTTATCGGAGGCAAAGCAAACACCTATCATTACACCCCACATAAAGGAATTTTCAAGACTCTGCGGCAAAAGCTGTGAGGAGATACTGGAAGAGCCCGAAAAGTCTTCAAAAGAATTTTCCGACAAATACGGATGTACTGTAGTACTCAAAAATTATGACACAGTCATAGCAAGTCCCGGCAGGGAAAGCATGCTTAATACCGTCGGAAATGTCGGTCTTGCAAAGGGTGGCTCTGGCGATCTTCTCGCAGGGATCATAGCTTCTTTAAGAGCACAAGGAATGGATCCGTACGAAGCATCCTACTGCGGAACTTATATTCACGGAAGTGCTGCAGATATATGTGCAGAGAAAATGTCTCGCATTTCTATGTTACCGTCAGACGTAGCTCTTTGTATAGATGAATTTTTCAAAAGAATAGGTCTGTAAAAAATGCGGGAGGCTTTTGCCTCCCGCTTGTATTTAATTTTAAGCCTGCTCGATCAGACCGTAGTCTCCGTCTACGCGCTTGTAGACCACGTTTATCTTTCCCGTTTCCTCATTGCAGAATGCAAAGAACTCGTGATCAAGAAGATCCATCTGCAATATTGCCTCATCTACCGACATAGGCTTGAAGGTGAAGGATTTCTTTCTTACGTTGTAGTCCTTATCTTCAAAGGCATCAGAGGAAGCGATCTCTCTGGAAAAGGCTCCGTCACGGAGTCGTTTTTCGAGTTTTGTCTTATGCTTACGTATCTGCCTTTCAATGCTGTCCATAGCTCTATCCAGAGCATTATTGAAGGTTGAACTTTCCTCTTCTCCGCGGTATAAAATACCGGAGCTTGAGATAGTTATCTCCATACACTCATTGTTCCGTCTCTTTTTCAAGGTAACGGTGGCAGAAGCATCGTCTTTGAAAAACTTATCGAACTTTGAAAGCTTTTTTTCAATAAGGAGCTTCAAATCTTCGGTTATCTCTACTTTTCTTCCGACGTACGTAATCTTCATATGATGATCCCCCTACTGTATTTAGTTTTCACAGTATTTTCTACTGCAATTATATTATATCATATAATTTCAAATAAATAAAGAGGCTTGGGGCAATTTTAACAATATGTTAAAAAAAATTGTATTATTTTTGTGTATTTTGTTCAAGACTTTCTTGTTATATAGTTTTCAGCTGCAAGTATTTCGGCAGTAAGAACAGCTCCGCCTGCCGCACCGCGAAGAGTATTGTGTGCGAGGCTCACAAATTTATAATCATATATTACGTCCTCGCGAAGTCTTCCCACCGTAACACCCATACCGTTTTCTATATCACGATCAAGCTTGGATTGAGGACGGTTATCCTCTTCAAAATAGGTAATAAACTGCTTTGGAGCAGAAGGAAGCTCAAGTTCCTGAGGTCTGCCCTTGAAGTTTTTCCAAAGCTCAAGTATCTTCTCCTTGGAAGGCTTGTTCTTAAACTTTACAAATACCGCAGCCATATGTCCGTCAGTAACAGGGACTCTGATGCACTGAGCAGTTATAACGGGGCTTGTCGCATTCACTATCTTATCGCCCTCGATCTTACCCCAGATCTTGAGAGGCTCTTTTTCGCTCTTCTCTTCTTCTCCGCCGATAAAAGGAATAACATTATCTATCATTTCGGGCCATTCGTTAAAGGTCTTGCCTGCTCCGGATATAGCCTGATAAGTAGTAACTACGACCTCATAAGGCTCATATTCCATAAGAGGTGTAAGAGCAGGAACGTAACCCTGGATTGAGCAATTTGGCTTAACAGCAATAAATCCTCTTTTTGTTCCGAGTCTCTTCTTCTGTGACTCTATTATCTCGAAATGTCCGTTATTTACCTCAGGAATTACCATAGGAACATCTTCCGTGCCTCTGTGTGCAGAGTTGTTGGAAACAACAGGAGTTTCCGCCTTTGCATATGCATACTCGAGAGCTTTGATCTCATCTTTTTTCATATCTACGGCGCAAAAAACAAAATCCACCTTTGCGCTTACACCTTCAACGTCATTAGCGTTCTGTACAACGATGTTTTTTGCATATTCGGGAATAGGACAGTCAAACTTCCACTTTCCGCCTACTGCTTCTTCATAAGTCTTTCCCGCAGATCTTTCACTTGCCGCAATAGCCGTAAGTTCAAACATTGGGTGACCTTCGAGAAGACGTACAAATCTCTGGCCCACCATTCCGGTACCGCCGATGATACCAACTCTGAGTTTTTCCTGCATAAATATGCCTCCTAAATACAATTCAAGAATATGCCGATAATTATACCATTTTACATCCGTCTTGTCAACGTTATATCATAATGTAATAAAAATAAAAATTACCTATTCTCTTTTGCTTGACTTAATAGGCGTTTAAATATATAATAACATTATGCGGTTTTGCAGGAATATTCATTTTTTATGCAAATCTTCTGCCGCAGGGAGTTTTTATGAGCGTTGACATCTTAAGCCAAATACAGAAAAAAATGCCTGATTTTTCAAAAAGTCAGGTTGCTATATCCAACTTCATACTTGAGCATTACGACAAAGCTGCTTATATGACTGCATCAAAGCTTGGCGAATGTGTTAAGGTTTCGGAATCTACCGTTGTAAGATTTGCAATGGAACTTGGGTTTGAGGGATATCCGGAGCTCAAGCTTGCTCTCAAAGAAGTGGTACGAAATAAGCTTACATCTGCACAAAGAATAGCTATTTCAAACGATCTTATTCACACAGATGATGTTATCGGAAAGGTGCTTTCTCAGGACATAGACAAGATAAAATGGACTATGGAGACTGTTAACCGTGAAGCCTTTGAGCGCGCAATAGATGCTCTCATCGATGCAAAAACAATATACATACTCGGAGTAAGAAGTTCTTCTTATCTTGCGGGATTTTTAGGCTTCTATCTCAACTATGCATTTCCCGATGTAAAAGTAGTACTTACATCAAGCGGAAGTGAGATGCACGAACAGCTTTTCAGAATGAACGAAAACGATACCGTATTCGCAATAAGCTTCCCCAGATATTCAAAAAGGATAATAAATGCAGTACAGTATGCTAAAAGCAAAAATTCAAAAGTAATAGTTTTCACCGACAGCGAGACATCACCCATAGCATCGTATGCAGACAGTCTGCTTATTGCCAAAAGCGATATGGCATCCTTTGTCGATTCTCTTGTCGCTCCTCTGAGCCTGATAAATGCCCTTCTTGTTGCTATCGGGCGCAGGAAGAAGCTTGAGCTTGAGGAAACTTTCAATAAGCTTGAAAACGTCTGGGAAGAAAACGACGTATACGAAAAGACAAAATAATATGAAAGTAGCTATTATAGGCGGAGGTGCCGCAGGACTCTTTCTTGCAGGAAGAGCAAAAGAGCTGGGTGCCGAAGTAACGGTATTTGAAAAAAATCCGAAACCCGGGCGCAAGCTTATGATAACGGGTAAAGGAAGATGCAATATATGTAATTATTGCGATATAAATGAGTTTTTGGAAAACGTACCCACGAATCCGCGTTTTCTTTATACTGCTCTCAATTCATTTTCCCCTTACAATACTGTCTCTTTTTTTGAAGACATCGGTGTAAAAACAAAACTCGAAAGAGGTAACAGGATCTTTCCCGAAAGCGATAAAGCAGCAGACGTTGTTGACGCCTTAAAAAAATATGCGTCCTGCCGTTTTATTTATAAAAAAACAGATGGTCTCATTATAGAAAACGGAACTGTCAAGGGACTTTTTTGCGGAAATGAAAAGTACTTATTTGACAAGGTAGTGATTTGCACAGGCGGATGCTCCTATCCTCTTACAGGATCCGACGGAGACGGTTACAAATTTGCAAAACAAGCGGGACACAGCATAGTATCTCCAAAGCCCTCCCTGGTTCCTTTGGAAACTAAAGGAAAAAACGCACAGAGAATGCAAGGGCTTTCTTTGAAAAACGTGGCTTTGACGGTTACGGACAACAATTCCGACGGTAAAAAAGTATATGAGGATTTCGGTGAAATGATGTTCACTCATTTCGGCGTAACAGGTCCTATGATACTCAGTGCCTCGTCCCATATACGAGATATCAGTCCCGGAAAATACAGGATCCATATTGATCTTAAGCCCGCATTAAGCGAAAAGGAGCTTGATACACGACTCCTTTCCGATTTCGACAAATACAAAAACAAGAACTTCGAAAACGCATTAGGCGATCTTCTTCCCAAAAAAGCTATTCCCGTAATAATAGATGCTTCCGGAATAGATCCTTATAAAAAGGTCAACTCGGTAACCAAGGAAGAAAGACGGGCTTTGATACAAGCTTTAAAAGATCTTACTCTGGACATAAAAAGCACACGTCCCATTGCAGAAGCGATTATCACCTCAGGCGGTGTATCTGTGAAGGAGATAGATCCCAAAACAATGGAATCGAAGCTTTGCCGCAATCTGTATTTTGCCGGAGAAGTTATC
Source organism: Oscillospiraceae bacterium (assembly GCA_015064425.1). Next base: position 9,430 of record SVSF01000024.1, read on the forward strand.
GACGTGGATGCATATACCGGCGGCTTTAATCTTCAAATAGCCTTCTCGACCGCAAATCTTGCCGCTGTTGCGGTCTCCCAATAATCACAAGGAGAAAATACAGTATGTTCAAAATAGCTATTGACGGGCCTTCAGGCTCCGGTAAGAGCTTTCTTGCGAAAGCTATAGCAAAGGAACTCGGTTATATATACGTTGATACGGGTGCTCTCTACAGAGCAGTCGGACTTTACGTATTTCGCAAAGGACTTGATCCTAAAAATGCGGACGAGGTTATTTCGGTCCTTTCCGAAATAAAAGTAGAGCTTAAGTACATTGAAGACGGACAGAGAGTTCTTTTGAACGGAGAGGACGTAAGCTCCGATATACGTATAAACGAGATATCCATGTATGCCTCCGACGTATCTAAGATACCCGAGGTCAGAGCGTTCCTTTTGGATCTTCAGAGAAATATGGCGAAGGAATACAACGTTGTAATGGACGGCAGAGATATAGGTACGGTCATTATGCCGGATGCGGAAGTAAAATTCTTCCTTTTTGCCAACAACAGAAAAAGAGCCGAGAGACGTCACCTTGAGCTTTTGGAAAAGGGCATGGACGTCAGCGTAGAACAGCTCCTTGCCGAGATGGAGGAAAGAGACAGAAACGACTCTCAGCGAAAGATAGCTCCCGCTATTCCCGCAGAGGATGCAATGATGTTTGACAATTCCGAATTGACACGGGAAGAAACCGTTGAAAAAGCACTAAGAATAATAAGAGAGAAAATGCAATGAGCGCTTATTCTTTTTTCTACAAAATATTGGCAAAGCCGTTTTTAAAGCTTTATGGCGCAGAGATCACCGGAAGTGAAAACGAGCCTGAAGGAGGCGGTTTTCTCGTTTGTGCTAACCACATGTCCATGCATGACGTTATCGTACTCGCGGCTTCACTCAAAAATCAAGTAAACTACCTTGCCAAAGCAGAGCTTTTCAAAATCCCTTTGCTTTCATCGCTTATCAGAATGCTGGGCGCATATCCCCTTAACAGAGGACATGCGGATGTAAGTGCAATAAAGACCACGATAGCGCTCTTAAAGGAAGGTAAGGTCGTCGGAATGTTTCCCCAGGGTACCAGATACAAAGGCGTAGATCCCAGAACTACCGAACCGAAACACGGTGTAGGTATGATCGAATATCGAGCTAAGGTCCCCGTTCTGCCCGTATGCATAGAGACCAAAGACAACAAAATGCATATTTTCGGAAAAACAAAGATAAAAATAGGAAAGCCGATATATTACGAAGAGTTCGGATTTGAAAGCGGAAATACCGAAGAATTCAAAAAAGCATCAGAACTTATATTTAAAAGAATAACGGATATGCTGGAGAATTGACAAATGGAAATAATCGTAGCTAAAAGTGCAGGCTTTTGCTTCGGGGTAGAGCGTGCGGTCAATACTGTCCGAGATATTCTGGATCGGGAACCCGAAAAGACAAAGATATATTCACTGGGAAATCTTATTCACAATCCCCACATAATAAACGAGTTTTCCTCCAAGGGAGTCAAGGTCATCGAAGCATCCGATATAAGGAATATTTACGAAAACAGTAACGAAGAAAACAGAAGTATCATTGTTATACGAACTCATGGGATAAGTAAAGAGTTGAATGATGAAATAAATGCATATTCTGAAAAGAATAAATATTTTTCCGTCATAGACTGTACCTGTCCATACGTAAAAAAGATACATAAGATCGTTTCGGAATGTTACGATAAGGATCCGGAAGGAACGCTTATTATTATAGGCGATTCAAATCATCCCGAAGTCAAAGGAATAAGGAGCTATTTTGGCGGAAACGTGATAATCGAAAACGATGCAAACGCTCTTTCATCCTTCGAATCCAAGGATAAAAGCGTTTTTATGGTAGCGCAGACGACCCAAAGTTTGGAAGAGTGGAAAAAATGTCAGAATTTTATCAAAAAGGTATGTACAAATCCATTTATTTTTGATACAATATGCAGTGTTACCGAAAACAGACAAAATGAAACTGCCAAACTTGCCGAAAGCGTAGACGTAATGCTGGTCATAGGCGGTAAGGAAAGTTCCAACACGGCAAAGCTTTACAGTATTGCCAAAGAAAAACTCGGAGAAAGCTATTTCATTGAAAATGCAGATAAACTGCCAACTTTAGCCGAAAGGCATAACATAAAAGTCGGAATAACTGCAGGAGCATCGACTCCGGGCAGTATTATACAGGAGGTTATAAAAAACATGAGCGAACTTGAAAACAAGGCATTAGAAGTTGAAGAGTCTTTTGCTGATATGCTCGAAAAATCTTTCAAATCTTTATATACAGGAGCAACGGTTACAGGCGTTATAACATCTATCTCCGGAACTGAGATACATGTTGACCTGCAGGCTAAGGTAACGGGAATCATCCCCACATCCGAGCTTTCAGAAGACCCTGACTTTGATGTTAATGCAGCATTCAAAGTAGGCGATGAGATCCAGGCTATCGTAACTAAGGTGAGCGATCTTGACGGTGTTGCTACTCTGTCCAGAAAGAAGATCGAGTCCGCAAACGCATGGAGTGCTATCGCAGCAGCATCTGCTGAAGGTAACGTTCTCGAAGGTAAGGTAGTTAACGCTGTTAAGGGCGGCGTTCTCGTTCTTGCAAACTCATTCAAAGTATTCGTTCCCGCATCTCAGTCCGGTCTTCCCAAGGATGCCGATCTTGCTACACTTGTAGGTCAGGATGTTAAGTTTAAGATCATCGACATTAACGAGCAGAAGAGAAGAGCCGTTGGTTCCGTACGCAAGGTTGCACAGGAAGAAAGAAAAGCTAAGGAAGCTGCTGTATGGGAAGGTCTCGAAGTAGGTAAGAAGTACGAAGGTACTGTTACTTCCCTTACATCCTATGGTGCATTCGTTGATATCGGCGGAGTTGACGGTCTCGTACATAGCAGCGAGCTCTCTTGGAAGCGTATCAAGCATCCTTCCGAAGTTGTTGCTATCGGTGACGTTATTACTGTATTCGTTAAGGAATTCGATGCAGAGAAGAAGAGAATCTCCCTTGGTTACAAGACCGAAGAGAGCGATCCTTGGAACATCTTCAAGAGCAAGTACAATGTTGGTGACATTGCAAACGTTAAGATCGTAAGCATGATGCCCTTCGGCGCATTTGCTGAGGTGGTTCCCGGAGCTGACGGACTTATCCACATCTCCCAGATAGCTGACAAAAAGATCGCTCATCCCAGCGATGTTCTCACAGCAGGAGAAACAGTTGATGCAAAGATCACTGAGATCGATGACGAAAAGAGAAAGATCAGCCTTTCTATCAGAGCACTTCTGGCAGAAGAAGTTACCGAAGAAGCTGTTGAAGAAGCAGCTGAGGTTGCTGAAGAAGAGTAATATTTATATAAAAAAGACGGAATGATCTTCTGTCTTTTTTATATTACATTCAGAAATATCAATAGACATATTTTTACCCTGCATAAATTTTCAGAATAAGTTATCCAGTAATACTAAAATATATTCCATGGAGGAACTATGAAAAGAATCATATCGCTTCTTGTTGTTTTGGCTTTTGTCGTTTTGGCATTTGCAGCTTGTGATCCCAAATCCAAGACAGATGATGAAAATTTAACAGAATCGGAAACAGAAACCGAATCTGGGACAGAAACAGAAGCCGAAGTAGCAGTATTGAATGCTTCGATAACAGCCGATGCAGAAACCCTCATTTTGGATTTGATGGAAAAAGAGCTTATAGTTGATGGTACCCAACATGCAAAAATAAGCTTTTACGGCAAAGAATATGACATTCCTGTAGAAAGATACGTTGTGAAACTCGAAGACAAATGCACAGTATATTTTGACACGGAAACTCTCAAATTCGTTTGCGGAAACAACAACGATGTATCCGATGTAAAGCCTCCCGTATTCACTATATACGGAGAAAAAGTGGAGGCAAACGTTTCGTATCTCCTTATGGCTAAAGACTCCAGGCTTGCAGAAAAAACATGTGCAACATTCGGTGACAGTATAACCTGGTATGACGGGAATCCCTATAACTGGGGAAAGGAACAAGGTAAAGTTGCAGTCGGATATCAAAGCTATATGAGAAAATACCTCGGAATGAAAGTAAGCAACTACGGTTATTCCGGATATACGATGCCTCAGATAATCAGAATGTTAAAAGTCACAAACATTTCCAAATTCGATTACATTACCATTACCAGCGGAGCCAATGACGAGAGATGCGCTACTCCCCTCGGTGAGATTGCTGAAAAAGGTTCAAAATTTGACAGCAGAACCTATATCGGTGCTCTTCAAAGCGGAATCGAGCACGTTCTTAAGAAAAATGAAAATGCCAAGATACTTCTCATAGCTCCTATAGGCGGATGGTTCTATGCACCTCACGGCTACGATACAGGCAAGGTAGAAACTAAAGATGGTATCGTCGAAGATAAATGGGCAAAGGCTATGAAAGAAGTTGCCGAACTCTATGATCTTCCCTTCTGTGATCTTTATACTGAAGGCGGATTCAATATAGATAACAGAATCATCTATATGAACGATCCCGAGCCCAACAGAGGAAACAATCTCTATTCCCTTCACCCCTCCAGTATCGGATATATCAGAATGGCGTCCGTTATTATGAGAGATCTCCTTAAATATTTTGCATAAGCTTTAAAAATGAAATACCGCAGACCCTAGGGTCTGCGGTATTTCATTTTATCTGCATTTAACGCTATTTATTAATAAATTCCGCGCTTTACGTAGCTTGTGTGAAGTATCTCGTGAGCCTTGTGGCTTCCGGGCTTGGTAAAGAACTCGTCATAGAGCTTCTTTACAGCGGAGTTTTCATGGGACTTTCTGAGATCCATCTTTGCATCAGCAGTATAGAGAACAGCTGCACGCTTTGCACGGAGGTCAACGTTCTCTCTAACGTCTGCAGGCTGTGTGGGCTGTCCGCCGCCGTTTACACAACCGCCGGGACAAGCCATGATTTCGATAAAGTCGATCTTCTCGCCGTTCTTAACAGCATTGAGAAGTTCCTTAGCGTTCTTTGTTCCACTTGCAACAGCAACGTTAAGCTCAATATCGCCAAGCTTATAAGTTGCACGCTTAATACCCTGAGTTCCGCGAACATCGTTAAATTCAAGCTTTTCAAGGGGCTTGCCAAGAACAACTTCAGCAGCTGTTCTGAGAGCAGCTTCCATAACGCCACCGGTTGCACCAAAGATAGCGCCTGCACCTGAACCGATGTCGAAGGGCTGGTCAAATGTTTCGTCAGGAAGATTGTTGAAATCTATTCCTGCTCTTTCGATCATCCTGCCAAGCTCTCTTGTTGTGATAGCAACATCTACGTCGGGAACGCCTGCAGCACTCTGACCGTCACGCTGTACCTCAAACTTCTTAGCGGTACAAGGAATTACAGAAACAAAGAATATATCCTTGGGATCAAGTCCTGCCTTCTGTGCATAGTATGTCTTGTAAAGTGCACCGAACATCTGCTGAGGAGACTTGCAGGAAGAAAGGTTATCTGTAAATTCGGGGAAATAGTGCTCGCAGTATTTGATCCATCCAGGTGAGCATGATGTGATAAGAGGAAGCTTTCCGCCGTTCTGGAGTCTGTCAAGGAACTCTGTTGCCTCTTCCATAATGGTAAGGTCAGCAGTAAGGTTCATATCATATACGCCGTCAAAACCAAGCTTCTTCATAGCTGCAACCATCTTACCCTCTACGTCTGTACCGGGCTCGTTGCCGAAGCATTCGCCGATAGTAGCACGTACGGAAGGAGCTGCACAGATAGCAACATGCTTCTTAGGATCTGCAATAGCAGCGCGTACCTTGTCTGTATCGTCTCTTTCATAAAGAGCGCCTACAGGACATGCTACGATACACTGGCCGCAGTTTACACAGGAAGTAGTACCGAGAAGTGTCTCGAAAGGAGAAGCGATGTGTGTGTCAAATCCTCTGTCGTTTGCGCCGATAACGCCGATATCCTGAAGATTCTTACATGCAGCTACACAACGGCGACAAAGGATACACTTGTTGTTATTACGAACTATAGCAACGGAAGATTCGTCAATGTCGTACTTAGTCTTTTCGCCCGCATACTTGTTTTCGTCAACACCGTACTGATAGCAGAGCTTCTGAAGCTCACAGTTTGTGCTGCGTACGCAAGAGAGACACTGTCTATCGTGGTTAGAGAGAAGTAGCTCGAGGTTGATCTTTCTCGCATTCATTACTCTGGGTGTATTTGTGAATACCTCCATACCTTCGTTTACAGGATATACACAAGCAGCAACAAGAGATCTTGCTCTTGCAACTTCAACAACACACATACGGCATGCACCGATAGCGTTGATATCCTTAAGATGGCAGAGAGTGGGGATCTTGATGCCAACGGAGGCTGCAGCTTCGAGAATAGTCGTGCCGGCAGGAACCGTAACATCTAAGCCGTTTATTTTAAGATTTACATCAGCCATTTGTTTTTTCCTCCTTATTTCTTGATGATTGCGTTAAACTTACAATTGTCTACGCAAGCGCCGCACTTGATACACTTGGTCTGATCAATAACGTGAACAGCTTTGACCTGACCGGAGATAGCATCAACAGGGCAGTTTCTTGCACACTTCGTACAACCCTTACATGCATCGGTAATCTCAAATCTTACAAGCTTCTTACATACGCCTGCAGGACACTTCTTGTCAACGATGTGTGCTATATACTCATCCCTGAAGTAACGGAGAGTGGAGAGAATGGGGTTGGGAGCAGTCTGTCCGAGACCGCAAAGTGCATTATCCTTTATATAGTAGCAAAGCTCTTCCATCTTGTCGAGATCTTCAAGAGTAGCAGTACCGCTTGTGATCTTGTCAAGCATTTCAAGAAGACGCTTGATACCTACACGGCAAGGTGTACATTTACCGCATGATTCATCAACGGTAAATTCAAGGAAGAATTTAGCAATGTCAACCATACAGCTGTCTTCGTCCATAACGATAAGTCCGCCGGAACCCATCATGGAACCGATAGCAAGAAGGTTTTCGTAATCGATCGGAACATCAAGATGTTCAGCAGGAATACATCCGCCGGAAGGACCACCGGTCTGTGCTGCTTTGAACTTCTTTCCGTTGGGGATACCTCCGCCGATCTCTTCGATGATCGTACGAAGCGTTGTTCCCATGGGAACTTCTACGAGACCTGTATTTTCAATATTACCGCCGAGAGCAAATACCTTTGTTCCGGGGCTCTTTTCAGTACCCATGGATGTGAACCATTCGGGACCGTTAAGAATGATCTGTGCAACGTTAGCATATGTTTCAACGTTGTTAAGGATAGTGGGCTTTCCGAAGAGACCCTTAACTGCAGGGAAAGGAGGACGGGGATGAGGTTCGCCTCTGTTACCTTCGATAGAGGTCATAAGTGCTGTCTCTTCGCCGCAAACGAATGCGCCCGCGCCGAGACGGATATCAAGATTGAAGTTAAAGCCTGTACCGAAAATATTTTCGCCGAGCAATCCATATTCTCTTGCCTGCTCAATAGCAATAGAAAGACGCTTAACAGCAATAGGATACTCTGCTCTTACGTAAACGTAACCCTGGTCAGAACCGATAGCGTAAGCTGCAATAGCCATAGCTTCGATAAGTGCATGGGGATCGCCTTCGAGAACGGAACGGTCCATAAATGCTCCGGGGTCGCCTTCGTCAGCGTTACAGCAAACGTACTTCTTTTCGGAAACTGATTTCTTTGCAAACTCCCACTTCATACCCGTGGGGAAGCCTGCACCGCCTCTTCCGCGAAGCCCGGAAGCCTTGATTGTAGCAATAACGTCATCGGGAGTCATCTCTGTAAGAACCTTACCGAGAGCCTTATAACCGTCCATAGCTATGTATTCATCGATCTTTTCCGGATTGATAACGCCGCAGTTACGAAGAGCAACACGGTGCTGTTTCTTATAGAACTGTGTTTCGCTGAGAGAATATACTGCATCTTCAACAGCTTTGCTTGCTTCCTCGTTACCTGTATCCTTATAAACGAGTCTGTCAACTACACGACCCTTGAGGAGATGTTCTTCTACGATCTCGGGAATATCCTCTTCCTTAACCATGCTGTAGAAGGTTCCGTCAGGATATACGATCATGATAGGTCCAAGTGCGCAAAGACCGAAGCATCCGGTCTGAACGACCTTGATTTCCTCTTCAAGACCAAATTTTTTAATTTCTTCTTCAAGTTTGCTTCTGAGAGCGGGACTTCCGGAGGATGTACAGCCGGTACCGCCGCAAACTAATACATGAGAACGAATCATTCTTTTTCTTCCTCCTTATTTAGCATCTGTGTTACCGATAGTGAACTCGGAAACTACTTTGCCGCCCTTGATATGCTGTTCGATAACACGCTTTGCTTTTTCTGCTGTCATCTTAACATAAGTAACCTTTTCGTTTCCTGCAGAGAATACTTCAACAACAGGCTCATACTGGCAGATGCCAATGCATCCTGTCTGAGTTACTGTAACTGTCTCTGAAAGACCCTGCTTTTCAACCTCTTCTACAAGAGTGTTAAGAACGGGACGTGCGCCGGCAGAAATACCGCATGTTGCCATACCTACAACTATACGGGTATTATTTCCGCCTGCTTCTCTGATAGCTACCGTGCTTTTCATTTTTTGTCTGATGGCTTCAAGATCCGCTAAGCTTTTCATAAATCTTTACCTCCGATTTATTTATTATTTTTTTGATTATCTTTATTATGCGCTGTACTGCTCGTCAATGTAGTCCTTTATCCATCTGAGAACCTCATAAGAGCTCAAAGGAATATCTTCACCGAGTACCGCTTTTATCTCGCCTGTGCTGAGCTTTACCGTTTTGTTGGGCATCGTATGTTCAAAGATGTAGTCTATCTCAGGATTTCCCTGAATAAGAACTGCAATCGTTGAAGCCATATCCCCTACGGGCATACAGTCGATATTATTAGTATCAAAAGTAGCAGTAAGTCTTGTACCGTGGTCATCCTCATCCTCATCTTTGGAAAGGGACTCGAGTTTAAGTGCTCCCCCGGCCTGCTCACACGCAAGCTTGAGAAGAGGGATTCCCATGCCTACCGTTCTGGTCTTTCTTGTTGTAAAGAAAGGGTCGGTAGCCGATTCAAGGCTCTCCTTCGACATACCAATACCGTCATCTTCTATAATTACGGTAAGTATTCCCTTCTCGTCCTCATTTAAAAGGATCGAGATGTTTTTTGCTTCAGCTCTGACTGAATTTTTTGTAATATCAAGAATATTGAGCGAAAGCTCTTTCATTTGCTTAAAACCTCCATAAGAGATCTTCGTACAGACGTTGCACATCTGTCTTCAATATCAAGACTGATAAAATTTTCCGCCTCGTTTATATCCCACAAATGATGGGCGTCCGAGCAAGACAGTCTAATACATTTCTCAAGTCCGTATTTTTCGATGCATTCGTCTGCCTTTTCTCTGTCGCGAACTTCAAAAGCACTGAACCCGTATTCCTTCGGTATTCCGCCAAGAATGGCAGCCATTCCGTTGGAGTTACGGTCAATGTGTGCGGGATACATTATTCCGCCTAAGCTCTTGCAAAGGTTCACGGCAGAATCTACATCAAGATCCGTAGCGTTGACCA
>SVSF01000025.1 GCA_015064425.1 Oscillospiraceae bacterium
TCATCTTGAGTGTAATCAGATATTTTCTTTTCTACTCCAAATAAGGCATCGATTGACACCCCTAAAACCTTAGAAATAGTCGGTAATAAATACGTGTCCGGAACACCGCCATTTTCCCATTTCGACACAGCTTGTCCAGAAACGCCAACCAATTCTCCAAGCTGTTCTTGTGTGTATCCTTTAAGCTTTCTGTATTTTGCAATTTTATCTCCGATTTTGAGTTCCATAATAACCTCCACATATTCTTTATCACCGGTGTGGTCTTATTATATCGCAAATTACGGTTTGATACAATAGAGGCAATGTTACGTTTCGCAACTGTGGGTTGTTTTTTTGCTTTTGTGTCTACAAAAGCAGTGCTTGCAAAGAAAAATGACAGAGAATACAAATGCATCCTCTGTCATTCCCCGTCGGTAAGTGGCGCATCCTTAAAACTGTCCTTAAGAACACGCGCCATACGGTGGCTCTTTTCTTTTGACAAATAAACAAATTTTATTGTAAATCATTGTAAAATATGGTATCATTTATAAAACGGGAGGGAGAGAGGACATGACAGATATTATTTTATGGGCACCGTTTGCTTTAACGTTGATCGCTACCGGTATTATTTTTTCAATAACAGGTCGTGAGAAAGGCTTTTGGAGAGCTTTGATCGGTTTCTGTGCCGTGCTTTTATCAGCATTAGCTTCCGTATCTTTGGCTAAGCTTATTTCTCCGAAAATTGCTCAAAGTACAAGTAACCTCATTTTGGACATTTTTGAAGAAATACCCGAAAATGCCGGAGATATATTTAGAAATGTAAGTGTCGGAGTTTTACGTACAGCATTTACTTTCGTTGTATTTTGGGTGGTCTTTCCCATCCTTACGGCAATATTCCGTGCCATATCTTTTGGGATATGTAAAAATAAGTTAATATCCAAAAGCGGATCTATGAAATTCTTGGGATTGGCTATGGGCTTTTTGACTGCCTTGGCATTTACCTTGATCTGGCATAGCCCTATATACGGCACTGCGGCGAATTACGGTGTACTTATAGAGGAAAGCGTAGAGCTTTTAAGTGACGATGAAACAGGTGCTCCCGAGACAAGCTCGGTTCTTAGATCCGTTAACAAACATCCGATCGTCAAGATTAGCGGAAAATCTCCGGTATCTATCGTATACGATAAAATGTCCGTTCTTTACATAGATGGAGAGAAGATAGACCTTGGCGGTGTGTTAAGGATATTCAACGATCTTATACGCAGGATAAATACCGTTGAAAGTTCGGATACCGACGGTAAGACGGAAATATGCAGAGATATCGTTAAAATCATGAGAGAAGATGTCGTTGGTTCGGATTGGTTTTATTTTATTTCCGTAGGTCTTGCAAAAGAATTGCAAACAGTTTCTTATGCCGAAGATCCTGATATGACGAAGACTATAAATGATATCGGATATGCTTTGGATGTTTCCAAAAGGGAATCTGACGAGATGTTTGACTGTCTTCTTGAATTTACCGAATATGCTCTTGATCACAATATTATTGGTATCATTGAAGAAAGAGACGTATTGAAACTCGGACGTTCGGGAATAATCGGAAAGGCTGAAGAATATTCAAAAGAAAATGAAGATGTCGGAAGACTTGTTAAGATAGTCTTATCATCTGTGGTCAAAGAAGTGTTTGACGGCAACATAAAGAATGCCTGGGATTATATCACGGGAGAAAATTAAAAATACAAGGGACAACAGCTTTAAGTCTGTTGTCCCTTGTGCGTTTTTATTCTTTTTGAAGAAGCTCATAGGGGGCATCGCTTGACCAAGACCAGTTTCCCCATTTGTCGGCAAAATTTTTCAGATCGTATCTTATTTGTGAGTATTTAAGATTCTTTTTGGGATTTGTCCCGTCTTCGGAAAGCATAGTGGTATATAAGCTCTCTATATCATTACACAGATATTTTATAAATTGATATTCCTTTTCCGATACCTTTCCGTCTTTCAGTATTGCCTCCACGTTTTCATAAGTGTGTATGGCGGCGTATCTGCATCCGAGTGCGGTTGAAAGCTCACGTATGGAACTGCTGCTTAATATCTGTTTGTAATGTAATGATTCCGCAAAAGATATCGTGTAAGACAGTTTATATATATTGGTGCAGACGAGTTCGGAACTTTGATAGTCGTATTTTTCTTGCTCATATGCGAATTTCAAAAATGAACAGATCTCTTTTAAGGTGTGAAATATATCATATGCGGCTTCGTTCATCATATTCACGTTTTTCACGTGAGCGGATACAAGAGAAAAAAGGAGCAGAGAAATAACGACAAGGCAAATTGCCGACTTCATTTTTATTTTTTTTAATGGGACAAAAATTACGGATGCCTTGTTTTTAACTTGTTCGAAGAAGTCCGATATCTTGTCCTTCTTATTCTGCTTCGACAGAAAACGCAAATATGCCGACTTTTTTTCGTCAGAACTTATATCTTCGTCCCAAACACTAAAGGTTACTGGAGTATCGTTGCCTTCCGGTACTATGTGCGGGGTATTGAAGCCGAGCTGAACGGCTAGGATATCGGCAAGTGTATCGACATTATTCAATGAATCTGTATCAATATTTTTGGAAAAATCAAAGAGAGAAGAACGAAATTTCAGCTCTTTCTCTTCAGTTTTTAAAAAATCATCAAATATACTTTTGGTCTTAAACGGGAACAGCAGCATTTCCTTGATCTGCTCCAGGGAAAAGGAAGCTCTGCGTAATATGCTTATAGTGCGGAGACGTGTAACTGTTTCATCATCGTATTCGCGATAGATGCGTCCGTTTTTTTCTTCGGACAATGGTTTGATAAGTTCTTTGCTCTCATAAAGGCGAATTGCTTTTTCCGTCAGTCCGCAAACTTTCGCAACCTCTTTTATTTTCACCGTTATCCCTCCTTTTTCATAAGTTTAACATATGACCTAAGGGCAGTGTCAATAGTGATTTTAAAAAAAGAGGAAAATGTATCATACATTTTCCTCTTTTTATATCAATTTGCTTCAAATTCAGCGGAATCGGATCCGACAGATATTCTATATGTTTCTCCGCTTTTTAATTCAGGTGTACTTATTATAACTACAGCAAACGGCAGTTCGGGCGTTTGAGAGGCTAAAAGTTTGCCTTCACTATCGTATAGCTTTATTTCCGTACCGGCATTTCTTGAACCGACGTTGAGTGATATGAGTCCTTGTTTTGCGTCGCTGAAGGTCTGCGCCATTCCGGAAGCTCCGGTTCCGATAAATGTTCCTCCGCTTATTGTGGCACTCCTATCGTAATCGAGAGTAGCGGTATCTCCTGTCGTTGGACCGCAAACTACCGTATAGCCTCCGCTTATTTCGAGAGTTCCGTTAGCATCTATACCGTCACCGGATGATTCTATATATAACTTTCCACCGTAAATATTTATACTTCCGTTAGATGAGCCTCCGTTCATTCCGCCCATACCTCCGTTGCCTCCGGGGCCTCGTCCGCCTCCGTGGCCGAACGTGTCTCCGCCTCTGCCGCCGCCGAAACCGCTTTGATCCGTACCTCCTGCAGCATTTATTCCATCATCTCTTGCGATAAGCTTAATATTTCCTCCGCTTACGGAAATATTAAGTGCCTCAAGACCTTCGTAGCTTTCTGTTATATTTATCATTCCTCCGGATATTTCCAAAGTTTCGTCTGCATGGAAAGCATCGTCTCCCGTAGCGATATTAAAGCTTCCGTCAATCACGGTTATCGAAAGGTTCGAATGTATTGCATCGTCCGCAGAATCTATATCGAAGCTTCCTCCTGAAATATGAACTGCACCCGTTGCCTTTATTCCTTTTATGCTTGTACTGCTGTCGGAGTTGTCTGTGCTTGTGAAATGATCGGGCGACTGGCCTGGCCGTCCTCCCATAAAGCCTCCCCAAAAATCAGAGCTTTCTTTTGTTCCGTTTTCGCTTCCGCCTCCGGACACTATATTGACTTTTACGTTAACAATGCGTATATATGCTCCTGCGCTTATTCCGTCGCCTTCCGACTCAATATTTATATTTCCGCTTGATATATATACGTAACCGAGGGACGCATCCTCAGCGTTTTCGGAATGAATACCGTCCTTTCCTGAATTGATTTTTAATGTGGCGTCGCATATTCTGATGCTGTCGTTTGTATTTATTCCGTGCGAAGCGGAATTTATTGTATATACTCCACCTGTGAAAACCGTGTCGTCCTTTGAAACTATACCGTGACCGGCAGGAGAGTTTATGGTAAGGCTTCCATTTCCGTTAAAGGTAATATCCTCTTTTGAAAAAATTACTGCATCGATATTGTTTTCACTGTCGGAAATAAAACTGCCTCCGTTTGAAAGAGTATTATTGCTTCCTTCGGCGAGGGTTATAAATACTTTATCTCCGCTTTTAACGTAGATCGCCGCAGAACTGTCGGAGCAGATATTTACTCCGTTAAGTACTATCTGTATCTTATCAGTTTTGGCTGCATCTACAATAACGGAGCCGTTTGTAAGATCTCCTTCAAGAATGTAGGTGCCGGTATTTTTTAGAGTAACGGTACTTTCCGAAATATCGACGGTATCTGAATCCGTCTCTATCCCAGTACCTTTAAAATATACACAGGAGCTTTTGCTTTTATCGTAAGTGATACGTTTATCTCTTTCTGTAAACATATCAGTTTCCGTAATATTTAAGTCGACATCTGCAGGTTCGGAGCTTTCAAGCTCGGTACTGTCTTGTTCCTCTGTTTTATTCTCCGCGACAAAAAAACTTTCACTTTCTCTGTAGTCTTTATTATTATCGTTTGCTTTTTCACACGAAGACAATACCAGCACAGATAAAAGTATAAAAATGATATATTTTTTCATAATATCACCTCTTATATTCTGTTTAATATTATTACATCTCAAACTTAAATAAACTAAAAATTTAAGTACATTTTATTTTTTTACATATTATTGTAGATATGATGTTTCGTTATATGATAAAATATTTTTGTGAAAAAATCAAAAAAGGGGGAATCGTTATCAGAATATTATTTGCGGAAGACGAGCGCGCATTGTCAAGAGCGGTAAAGAAGATATTTGAAAAAAACAACTGTTCCGTTGATGCTGTATATAACGGAGAGGATGCTTTGAATTATGTAAGGAATGGTAATTATGACGTTCTTGTCCTTGACATAATGATGCCTGTTCTTGACGGCATATCGGTGCTCAAGACGTTAAGGGCAGAAGGTAATTCCATTCCGGTGTTGATACTTTCCGCTAAGTCAGAGGTGGAGGATAAAGTGCTGGGACTTGACAGCGGTGCGAATTATTATCTCGCCAAGCCTTTTGACAGCAGAGAGCTTCTAGCAAGCATACGGGCTATTACAAGAAGCGGTACTTCAAGCGATTCAAAGCTTTGTTTTGGTAATATAAGCCTTGATAGAGCTACCTATATTCTCTCTTCTCCTTATGGAAGCTTCAAACTTGCGAACAAGGAGTTTCAAATGATAGAGATGCTGATGTCAAATCCTCGTGTACTTATATCCACGGAAAGATTTATGGAGAAAATATGGGGATATGACAGCGATGCGGAGATAAACGTTGTGTGGGTGTACATATCATATCTCAGGAAAAAGCTTCTTGCTCTCAATGCCGACATTGCCGTAAAGGCTTCGAGAAATGCAGGATACTCCTTGGAGGAAATCGAATGATAGAAAAACTAAAAGGGAAGCTTATAGTTTTATCTATGGCATCTTTGTTTATACTTCTGATAATTATCGTTTGTGGAATGAATCTGATAAATTACAGATCTGTTACCGCAGAGGCTGACGAGATACTTGAACTGTTGTCTGCCAACAAGGGCATTTTTCCCGAATTTAAAGAGGGGAACGGAGGAAAGCTTCCTCACGGTATGTCTCCCGAGATGCCTTATGAATCAAGATATTTTACTGTATTTTTCGACAAAGAAAACAATATAGATCTTGTTGACGTCAGAAGGATTGCTTCGGTTGACAGAGAACTTGCCGAAAATTATGCCGAAGATATTATTGTGTTGGGTAAACATAAAGGATATATTGATAGGTTTAGATATTTTTTAAATGAAGAGATAAACGGTTCACGCTTGACATTTCTGGACTGCGGCAGGAGACTTGATTCGTTCAGAACATTTTTAATATCAAGCTGCCTTATGGCTTTCGTTGGGTTCCTTACGGTATTTGCCGTAGTGTTTGTTTTTTCTGGTAAAATAGTGCGTCCTATGGCTGAGAACTATGAAAAACAAAAGCGCTTTATTACCGATGCAGGTCATGAAATAAAAACACCATTGACGATCATTAAGGCAAATGTTGATATACTTGAAATGGAAAACGGTAAAAATGAATGCCTTGACGATATAAGAAAGCAAACAGAGCGCCTTACGGGGCTTACAGGGGATCTGATAATGCTTACACGTATGGAGGAAAAAGGAGATACAGCAAATATGATAGAGCTTCCTCTGTCCGATATTGTAAGTGAGTGCGCTGCCGCTTTCAGGGCACCCGCGATCGCGGGTGAAAAAACGTTGAAAACAGACATAGAGCCAATGTTGACTCTCAAAGGAAACGACAGTTCTTTGCGAAAGCTTTTATCAGTTTTGCTTGAAAACGCTCTTAAGTATTCTCACGAGGGAAGCGAGATAAGTCTCAAACTTATAAAACAGTCAAAAAATGCATTGCTCAGCGTGAGCAATGTCACAAAGATCCCCTTAAACTCAAAGGACACAGACCGTATCTTTGACCGTTTTTACAGAGTCGATACATCAAGAAATTCGGATATGGGAGGCTATGGAATTGGACTTTCTGTTGCGAAGGCGATAGCTTTGGCTCACGGAGGAAAGATCTGGGTTGACTTTCAGAACAAAAATATTTTTAAAATTTTCGTACAGCTCCCGCTTGAATTGTAAATAATTTGTTAACATTTTTTATGAGATTGCAAATTATATAATTATATGGTATACTATATAGGCAAAATTTTTCCGACGTATAATTTTCGGTGCACGGAAATGAGCAAAAACCGTGTGCAGTACGCCGGAGTATAAACCGAAGGAGGACATTAAAATGTCAGTTATTTCTATTAAACAGTTGCTCGAAGCAGGCGTTCATTTTGGACACCACACAAGAAGATGGAACCCCAAGATGGCTGAGTACATCTTCACAGAAAGAAACGGTATCTACATTATCGACCTTCAGAAGACCGTTAAGAAGTTTGATGAAGCGTACATGTTCGTTCGTGACATGTCCGCAGAAGGTGGCACGATGCTTTTCATCGGAACTAAGAAGCAGGCTGCAGACGCTATCAAGGAAGAAGCAACAAGATGCGGTATGTATTATGTTGATTCTCGTTGGCCCGGCGGTATGCTTACAAACTTTAAGACTATCAAGAAGAGCATAGCTCGTCTCAACAGCCTTGAAAAGATGAAGACAGACGGTACTTTTGATCTTCTTCCCAAGAAGGAAGTTGCTTCTCTTCTTAAGGAAATGGCAGATCTTGAAAGAAACTACGGCGGTATTAAAGATATGCCTACGCTCCCCTCTGCAGTATTTATAGTTGACCCCCGCAAGGAAAAGAATGCAGTTGCTGAAGCAAAGAAGCTCGGTATTCCCGTTGTTGCTATCGTTGATACAAACTGCGATCCTGATGACGCTGATTACATTATCCCCGGTAATGACGACGCTATCAGAGCTATCAAGCTCATTTCTTCCGTTATTGCTGATGCAATAATCGAAGGCAAGCAGGGCGAACAGTTTGCTGCTGAAACTGAGGCTGAGGCTGAAGCTGAAGAAGCTGCTGAAGAAGTTGCTGAAGTTAACGCTTAAGGGATTCAGGAGGAAAAGAAAATGGCACAGATTACAGCTAAATTAGTATCAGATTTAAGAGCAAAGACCGGTTGCGGTATGATGGAGTGCAAAAAGGCACTTGTTGAAGCAGACGGCGACTTTGATGCTGCTATAAAGGTACTCAGAGAAAGAGGACTTAACGTAGCTGCAAAGAAGCAGGACAGAATTGCTGCTGACGGTATCGTTGATATCGAGTTCAACGCAGCAGGCGATACAGCTGCTATGATCGAAGTTAACACAGAGTCTGACTTCGTTGCTAAGAACGAAAGCTTTAAGGCATTCGTTAAGGGCATCCTCAAGGTTATTCTTGAAAAGAAACCTGCTGATGTTGATGCACTTCTTGCTGAAGCATACGATGAGAGCGGTTCTACTGTTGAAGCTACTCTTAAGGAGCAGATCTTCAAGATCGGCGAAAAGATCACTATCAGACGTTTCGTTATCGTTGAAGGCACTCTTACAAGCTATATCCACGGTCACGGCGCTACAGGCGTTCTCGTTGCTTTCAATGCTGATGATGCTGCAAAGCAGAACCCCGAATTCGCAGGTATGATCAAGAACGTTGCTCTTCAGGTTGCTGCTATGAACTGCACATACGTAAACAGAGAAGCAGTTCCCGCATCCGTTCTCGAAGAGGAAAAGGAAGTTCTTATAAAGACTATCCAGAACGATCCTAAGAACGCTAATAAGCCTGCTAACATCCTTGAAAAGATGGTTGTAGGTAAGCTCGGTAAGTTCTATGAAACATACTGCCTCTCCGATCAGCTTTATGTTAAGGATGACTCCATAACAGTTGCAAAGTACCTTGAAAACTGCTCTAAGGAACTTGGCGGAAACGTTACTCTTAAGGACTTCTATCGCTATGAAAAGGGCGAAGGCATCCAGAAGAGAGAAGATGACCTTGCTGCAGAAGTAGCAAAGATGATCAAGTAATTTTGTTATAAGATCTAAAAAGGCTCGAGCCCGTAAATGGATTGAGCCTTTTATTATTTTTTGGTTATTTTGTGTATGTACTTGAGAGAGTTTTTTTATAATATTTATACAATAAAAAATGGGATACTTGCTTATGAAAAAAGAAGAGATCGAGTCTTTTGCTTTTCTTACGGAAACAGTTTAAGATTTGATGCATGGAAATAGATGAGGATGTATTTTAATGGATAAGAAAAGAACCGTAAGGCTTAAGGAATATGGTGATCCTATTGATATTCTTGAACCGAATGTCAGAGACTTTGTAAATGCTGCAAAAAATTACGATACAAACGATTATAGCTATACTATAGTGGAAAATTATTTTGATTTTCCGCCTAATCCTCTGCCTATAAGACTTGAATGGGAAGCTTCAGATCCTGAAGAAATAGTTTCAACAAAGCTTTTTATTTCTATAAATGAAGATCTTAGCGACGCAAGAGAATACCGTATTGAGGGTAATTCGCTGTATAACGAAATAATAAATCCCTATACAGATACAGTATACTATTGGCAGGCTGAGGTATTTTACAGCGATGGAAGCAGTATTTTATCCGACATATCTTCTTTTAAAATTGCCGAAGGTCCCCGTCTTATATACATTGATCATATATATAATATCAGGGATCTGGGAGGTTATCATACCGCTGAAGGATCTCGTACGAAGCAGGGTTTACTGTACCGATCTCAGGAGATGAATAACGAACACAAAAATACTGTAACCGAAATGGGAACAAATGAGGCGGTAAACGTTTTGGGAATAAGGACGGATATCGATCTACGCAACATTAATGAGCACGGAGTTATCTTTAACAGTTCTCCTTTAGGTGACGGTATCAAGTACATAAAAGAGCCTGCACCGTTCTATTCGGAGGCTTTTAATTCTCCTGTTACGGGCAAGATATTTGAGTATCTTTGTGACATTGAAAACTATCCTCTTGTGTTTCATTGCGTGGGCGGTGCCGACAGAACCGGAACTCTTGCTTTTCTTGTAAACGGTCTGCTCGGAGTTTCCGAAAATGAACTTATCTGCGATTACGAGCTTACGGGATCCCGTAACAGAGCGTCAAAAGGTGCGGCTTACGGTGATAACCACACCTTAGTCAAGGATTTTATAAATAAAATAAAATCTCTTGAAGGGAATAGCTTACAAGAAAAAATATTTAATTTTTACCATAAAAAGATTGGTGTATCCCTTATGGCTATATCGAACTTACGGAATATTATGCTAAACGATTCCGCAGTGTTTAGATCAGAGAGTATAAGATCTTTTTCGGTTACCGAAAAGGGATATGAGTTTTATCTTGATATGAGAGATTCCGATGGTATAAGATCTATAAGTGTTGATGGAGAAATAATGAGATTTTTCGAGAATGACGGTAGAGTATATCTTATAACAGAGCATAAAACGGTGAAGCGCGAAGGTATTATACTGTTTAATGACGGTAGCACACTCTTTTTTGAGATTTGATCAAATTTATATAAAAAGGTCGTTAAGATGGAATTAACGACCTTTTTATAATATTTCTGATATTAATTTGTCGCATATAGCGTCAGATCTTGAAAAATCCATAGCGGAAGAGTATATCTTTTCAAGCTCAAAATGTTTTCTTGCAATTTGTTCAAAAATTTTTTCCGCACTATCATATAAAGTGTTTTTGCAGCTTTTTATAAATCTGCTTGTTAAGGCTAAATTTTCTTCGGGTTCATGTTTTTCGTAAAATCTATCAAGGTTTATATTTTTATCAAAAGTGTCCGTATTATTTATAAATGCTATACCGAGGTCGGGAAGAAGTATATCGCTCAACTCATAAGGTGACGTTGAACGGCAGCTGAATATTATTCTTTCTTTTCTTTCTTTTGCTTTCTCGTACAGCATAGCCATAAATATATGTGAAATATCCCTTTTATCACTTATATTATATATCTTTTCGGAAAACTGCGCATAGGTATCAAATTTTACTGTGCCTTTCATTGAAAAAGCGGATATTTGCATTTTACTTGTGGAAAAACATTTTCCTTCAGGATATTTTTCGAGCAACCTCGCTATTGCAAATAACATTTTTTCTTTGTTGACAAAGTTTTCGTTCTTTGCTCTTTCTGAGTTTATCAGATATTCCGCAGAGGAAAGATAGGCGTATAGCTTCTTATATAAAAGACTTTTTTCGTCGATCAGCTCCACGATCTCTTTTTGAGACTCTTTGAGCTTATTTATATCGATGCATTCCGCAAGGTCAATTATTTCGTCTCTTATTTTTGGATATTTGGGATCTCTTGTATGAGGTGCAGTACCGTCTGTGAATCCGATATTGAGTTCGTTTATCTTTAATCCGTCAAGAGAATCGGGATCCGACGAGCAATGTATTTCATTTACCGTATATCCTTTTTCTTTTGCTGCTGCGGAGATCTTTTTCATAAAGCTTGATTTTCCCGTTCCGGGACCGCCTTTTATAATATAACAGTAATCAAGGTCTTGCAGTACTTCATCATAGAAGGAGTAAAAGCCTTCATATGTATTTGCTGCGGCAAATGAATGAACACAAACTTGAGAATTTTTCAATTTATATTACCTCCAAAGGCGTTTTTGTATTGACTAATAGTATTTTATGCAAAAATCGAAATTTATTTAGTGATTTTTTCGAAAAATATAATTTGACAATGTACCTAATGCTATGATATAATTATTAAAAAGTTCCTGACATTAAGTTTCATGTAGGATTCTGAGTGAAAGGTGCTGTCCATAGATAAACTCGGATGGGATATACCCGTCTTATGCCTTGTGCTTTTGGACCATACCGTGATCAGGTACGGTTTTTTTGATGAAAGGTGTTAATAATGGAAACGCGTGTTGCAATAATGGGAATTATAGTTGAAAAAACTGATTCCGTGCTTAAACTCAACGAACTTTTGCACGAATACGGCGTGTATATTATAGGTAGAATGGGAATCCCCTATAAGGAAAAAGGAATAAATATTGTTTCTGTTGCAATAGATGCTCCTCAAGATATAATATCTTCTCTGTCCGGTAAGATAGGCAATATTGATGGAATCAGCGTAAAAACCGCGTATTCTAACGTTAGATAAAAATATGTATAATTTGATCGATAAACTCTACAGTGAGCATAGCTTGACTTTAGCTGAATATAAAGATCTCATAGACAGCTATAGTGAAGAACTTGCGGCGTATGCTGCAAATAAAGCGGAGTCAGTCAGAAAGAGCATATACGGAAATACGGTATATATCAGAGGACTGATAGAAATTAGCAATATATGTAAAAACGACTGTCTTTATTGCGGTATAAGAAGGAGTAATAAAGACTGTGAAAGATACAGGCTGTCACAAGAGGACATTCTTTCCTGCTGTGAAGAAGGATATGCACTTGGTTTCAGGACCTTTGTTATGCAGGGCGGGGAGGATGCTTACTTCAATGATAGTACTCTTTATGAACTGATAAAGGAGATAAAAAGACTTTATCCCGATTGCGCAGTTACGCTGTCTTTGGGAGAAAGAAGCAGAGAAAGCTATGAGCTACTTTATAATGCCGGAGCTGACAGATATCTTTTAAGACACGAAACAGCGGACAAAGATCATTATGAAAAGCTTCATCCTTCAGCTCTTTCTTTTGACGAGCGTATGAGGTGTTTGAGAGATCTGAAGGACATAGGTTATCAAGTCGGCTGCGGTTTTATGGTGGGATCACCCTTTCAAACCTCAGAAACCCTTGCAAAAGATCTTAAATTTATAGAAACCTTTAAACCCGATATGTGCGGTATCGGTCCATTTATACCACATCATGCGACGCCTTTTGCGGGAGAAAAAGCCGGAACCTTGGAAATGACTGTGTTTCTGTTATCTA
Source organism: Oscillospiraceae bacterium (assembly GCA_015064425.1). Next base: position 12,668 of record SVSF01000025.1, read on the forward strand.
TCGTTCGACTGATCAGACCCAACATACTATTACCGTCTACCACGGCTTTGGGTACTATAGATCCGTTCGGCAGAGAAAAAGGAATACTGGCAGGAGCAAACGTTGTGATGCCTAATCTTTCGCCAAAGAGTGAGCGGAGGAAATACGAATTGTACGACAATAAGATATGTACAAACGAGGAGTCGGCTCAAAGCCTTTCGTTGCTTAAAAAGCGTATGGAAGCTATAGGCTACGAAATAGTATCACAACGAGGAGATATAAAAAAATAATTTATCTGATGGAAAGGACATAGTCCTGACCTCAAGAAAGGAATAAAAATGTTTAAATACGACCCCAAATCACTTAAAGCAGAAGAATTTATAAACAATGAAGAAATACTTGAGACTATCAAGTATGCGGAAGAAAATAAGAACAATATTGAGCTTATAGACAGCATACTCGAAAAAGCAAGACCTAAAAAGGACGGTAACGGTCTGCATTGTACGGGTCTTACTCATAGGGAAGCATCAGTCCTTCTCGCATGCGAAATTCCCGAAAAAGTGGAAGAGATGTATAAGCTCGCAAATGAAATAAAGCTTTCGTTTTACGGAAACCGTATCGTTATGTTTGCGCCGCTTTATCTTTCGAACTATTGCGTAAACGGATGTGTTTACTGTCCTTATCATTACAAAAATAAGCATATCTGCAGAAAGAAGCTTACTCAGGAAGAGGTTGCGAAGGAAGTTATTGCTCTTCAAGATATGGGACATAAGCGCCTTGCGATCGAAGCGGGAGAGGATCCCGTAAACAATCCCATTGAATATATTCTTGAATGTATAGATACGATCTACAGTATCAAGCATAAAAACGGTGCTATCAGACGAGTAAACGTCAACATTGCCGCTACAACTGTTGAAAACTATCGTAAACTCAAAGATGCGGGAATTGGCACATATATCCTTTTCCAGGAAACGTATCATAAGGAGAGCTACCTTAAGCTCCATCCCACAGGACCCAAACATGACTATGATTATCATACAGAAGCAATGGACAGAGCCATGGAGGGCGGTATCGACGACGTTGGTCTCGGTGTGCTTTTTGGACTTGAGCTTTATAAATACGAATTTGCAGGTCTGCTTATGCACGCAGAACATCTTGAGGCAGTTCACGGAGTGGGTCCCCATACCATAAGTGTACCCAGACTTAAGAAGGCAGACGATATTGATCCTGATGATTTTGACAACGGACTCAGTGATGAACTATTTGAAAAAATAATTGCATGTATCCGTATTGCAGTTCCTTACACAGGAATGATAATTTCAACCAGAGAAAATCAGGCAGTACGCGAAAGAGCGCTCCATCTCGGAATTTCTCAAATAAGCGGTGCATCCAGAACCTCAGTAGGCGGATATACAGAGGAAGAAAGACCTCACGATTCCGAACAATTTGATGTATCTGACCAGCGTACTCTTGACGAGGTCGTACGTTGGCTTATGGAAAACGGGCATATTCCCTCGTTCTGTACCGCATGCTACAGAGAGGGAAGAACCGGTGACCGATTTATGGCTCTTTGCAAAAATGGACAGATACTTAACTGCTGTCACCCCAATGCACTTATGACGCTTACTGAGTATCTTGTTGATTACGCTTCCGAGGAAACAAAGAAGGTTGGCTTTGAAATGATCAAAAACGAACTTCAGAAAGTTCCAAATGAAAAGGTAAAGGGAATTGCTGAGAAAAATATAAACGATATAAAGAATTCAAACAGAAGAGACTTCAGATTCTGATATGTCTTGAGAGGATTATATATGGGATTAAATGATAAAGTATCTTCCGAACGTGTGCATATCGGATTTTTCGGATTACGTAACGTCGGAAAATCAAGTCTTGTAAATGCCGTGACGGGTCAGCAGCTCTCTCTTGTGTCGGACGTCAAAGGAACGACTACCGACCCCGTTAAAAAGGCTATGGAGCTTCTTCCTATGGGCCCCGTTGTAATAATTGATACTCCCGGTATAGATGACGAGGGAATGTTGGGCGAGATGCGTGTTAAAAAGACAAGAGAGATTCTCGGTCAGATACACGTTGCGGTCCTTGTTAGCGAAGCGGGACGAGAGCTTAATGCGGCAGAGCTTGAGCTTTTGGATATATTTAAGCAAAAGAAAATAAGCTTTGTTGTGGTATACAATAAGGCAGATCTTGTGCCGAAACAAAAAAAGCTCGGTGAAAACGAGATATATGTAAGTGCAAAAGAAAATAAAGGGATATATGAGCTTAAAGAAAAAATTGCCCATCTTTCAAAATTTGAAGAAAATGATAAGCCTATAGTAAAAGACCTTATCAGCGAGGGAGACGCGGTCGTGCTTGTTACTCCAATAGATTCCGCTGCGCCCAAAGGAAGACTGATACTTCCGCAACAGCAGACTATCAGAGATATCCTTGAAGCTGGCGCTGTACCCGTTGTTACAAGAGAAACTGAATTGAAGCAGGCTCTTTCTCTTCTTGCTGAAAAGCCAAAGCTTGTAATTACAGATTCTCAGGCATTTAAACTTGTGGATAAGGGTACGCCTAAGGATATTCCTTTGACGTCTTTCTCTATACTTTTTGCACGCTACAAGGGAGATCTTGCGGGTGCGGTAAAAGGGGCAGCGACCTTTGATAAGTTGAATGACGGAGACTATGTGCTTATATCTGAAGGTTGTACTCATCACAGACAATGCGGAGATATCGGTACTGTAAAGCTTCCCGCATGGATAAAGGCATATACCGGCAAGGACTTGAACTATGAGTTTACTTCCGGCGGAGAATTTCCGGAAGAACTTGAAAAATACTCATTAATCATCCACTGCGGCGCATGTATGCTTAACGATCGGGCAATGCGCTCGAGAATAGATCTTGCATCAGAAAAAGGAATTCCCATGACAAATTACGGTATTGCCATAGCGCATCTTAACGGGATACTTCGCCGTTCAGTCGAGGTATTTCCCGATGTTGCAAAATATCTTGGAGAGTAATATGATAGGATTGAAACACAATACTGTTGCACTTTGCGATTACGAAAAAGAATGGGAAAAAGAAGCCGAAAGAACGATCTTTCGGCTTCGAAATATACTTGGGAAGATCGCCTGCGACATTCAGCATATAGGAAGTACTTCAATTACCTCAATAAAGGCGAAGCCGATAATTGATATAGCTGTTGCGACAGAAAGCTTCGATGATGTTTTATCGCTTGAAGCTAAGCTTAAAAATGACGGATTTTATTACAGAGGCCGAGATATTGACTGTCAGCTCTTGTTTGCCTGCGGTAATTATTATGAGGGAACAGGAGATCTGCAGACTCATTTTATACACGTCGTAAAAAAAGACAGTATGGAATGGAGAAATTATATTAATTTCAGAGACTATTTGAATAATAATATCTCCGTTGCAAAAGAATACGAAGCTCTCAAGATTTCTCTTGCTGAAGCTGCTCCGACGGATAATGGCAGAGAAAAATATTTAAAGGGCAAACAAGATTTTATCACCTTTACGTTGAGAAAAGCTCTTGTGTATTCTTATCTTGGTAAGATCGTTGATATAAAGATAGATCGCCCAATAGGATATGTACACAAAAAAGAAAAATACAGTCTGACTTATCCTATAAATTATGGGTATATTCCCGGAGTTTTCGGAGGGGACGGAGAGGAGCTTGATGTATATCTTCTGGGGGTCGACAAAGCGGTAAACGAATTCAGGGCAAGAATTATCGGAATCGTTCACAGACACGATGATGTTGAGGATAAGCTTGTTGCGGCTGCGGATGGAACAGAATTCTCCAAAAGTGAAATAACGGAGGCTGTTCGTTTTCAAGAACAGTATTATGATAGCGAGATAGAGATACGGTAATTAAAATTGGTGTTTGAAAAATGAAAATTCAACTTTCGGATCATTTTACATATAAAAAGTTGTTAAGTTTTACACTTCCGTCAATAGTCATGATGATCTTTACATCTGTTTACGGCGTTGTAGACGGTTATTTTGTATCAAATTTTGTTGGTAAAACTTCTTTTGCAGCTGTGAATTTTATATATCCTTTTCTTATGATTTTAGGTGCTTTCGGATTTATGTTCGGTACGGGAGGAAGCGCGCTGGTATCGAAAACTATGGGCAAAGGGGATTTGAGTAAGGCAAAAAGCTTGTTTTCTTTGATAACCTATGTATCGTTAGGATCGGGAATTCTCATAGCGGTGCTGGGAATAGCATTTATAAGACCAATAGCATCTGTATTGGGAGCAGAAGGGGGAATGCTTGAAGAATGCGTAGTATATGGAAGAATTATTCTCGCGGCGCTTCCTGCGTTTATGCTTCAGCAGGAGTTTCAGAGTTTTTTTGTTGCAGCGGAAAAACCCCAACTCGGTCTTGCAGTTACTGTTGCCGCAGGCGTAACCAATATGATTCTGGACTGGTTGTTTGTTGCTGTATTCGAATGGAATATTATAGGAGCGGCTTTAGCTACGGCGTTTAGCCAGATCATAGGAGGAATAGCTCCTCTTGTATATTTTATAAGAAGAAATTCAAGCCTTTTGCAGCTTACCAAACCCAAATTTGACGGCAGAGCATTGCTTAAGACCTGCACAAACGGTTCTTCCGAACTTATGAGTAATATCTCGATGTCATTGGTTGGTATGTTATATAATGTTCAGCTTATGAAATATGCAGGCGAGGACGGCGTTGCGGCATACGGAGTACTAATGTATGTTTGTATGATATTTCTTGCTGTATTCATTGGTTATTCAATTGGAACTGCTCCCATAATATCTTTTAACTTTGGGTCAGGAAATAAAGATGAACTAAAAAATATTATGAAGAAAAGTCTTATAATAATCGGGATCTCTTCTTTGGCAATGCTTATTCTCGGAGAGGTTCTTTCCATGCCTTTGTCGCTTTTGTTCGTCGGATACGATACTGATCTGCTTGGACTTACTGAACAAGTCCAGTAAAAACGGACAATAGAAAAAAAGAGTCCCCTATGGTAGAATAAAATCAGCTACCATAGGGGGATTTTTTATGCCAAGAGAATATAGAAATATAAAGGAATATGAAAGAGAAATATTTGCATTGCGAGAGCAAGGAAAAACAAACCGAGAAATATGTGAAAAATTCGGATTAAAGCAAAGACAACTTGAAAATTTCATCAATCGACATAATAGAAATCAAGCAAAGTTATCATCAGGTATATCAATAAAGCCCAAAGGCAGACCGAGAAAAGACGGAACTACACTACCACCATCAATACAACAATTAAACAAAGTCGCTCAATTACAATACGAACTTGCAAGAAAAGAACGGCAAGTAAAAAGATTGGAAATGGAAAATGAACTGATGCGGGATTTTCTCTCGCTCACCGAAAGGAAGTGAGGACAAGCGTAAAATATATGGTAATTTATCGTCACAAAGATAAATATTCGGTTAGTGAAATGTGTAGATTCTTTGAAGTTTCCAGAAGTGGATATTATGGTTATGTATCACGAATGAATGTACCTGCATGGGATTTACCGTTAGCGGAGAAAATAAGAGAATGTCAAAACGAGTGCGGTAAAACCTACGGATACCGTAGAGTACATATATGGCTTGAAAGAAACGGTATTTATCGTAATCCTAAGACAGTACTAAGAGTTATGCAGAAATATGGGTTGCTGTCGGTAATCAGAAGAAAGAAATACCGTAACTACGGAGATTATCTACACAGATATCCA
>SVSF01000026.1 GCA_015064425.1 Oscillospiraceae bacterium
AATCCTCAGGCGCACTACAAGAGTACCGCACCTGAGATATGGGAAGATACGGAAGGTAATATTGATTTTTTTGTTGCGGGCATAGGAACAGGCGGAACTATAACCGGAAACGGAACTTATTTCAAGATGCAGGATCCTGCAATAAAAGTTGTCGGATACGAGCCTTTGTCAAGTCCGTTTCTTACAAGGGGTGTAAAGGGAGCGCACAAGATCCAGGGTATCGGTGCCGGATTTGTACCCGAGGTCCTCGATATAAATATATGTGACGAGATAATAACAGTTTCGGATGAATCTGCTATAAATACCGCAAAAGAACTGGCAAGAACCGAAGGCGTTCTTGCGGGCATATCTTCCGGAGGCGCTTTATACGCTGCGCGCCTCTTGGCTGAAAGAGAAGAAAACCGGGGAAAGAATATCGTAGTCATATTGCCCGATACGGGTGAGCGTTACCTTTCTACTGAAATGTTTGAATGATCGGAGATAAAAAAATGAGCAAAACATTTATACCTGCGGGCTATAAGTCTCAGCTTTCACTTTATGAGACCCAGCTTGCAATAAGCATTATTAAAAGAACTTTCCAAGATAAGCTTGCAGACGCCCTCAACCTTAAAAGAGTGTCAGCTCCCTTGTTCGTATCTCCCGATTCCGGTCTTAACGATGACCTTAACGGTACGGAAAGGTCTGTAAGATTCGATATTCCGGACGCACAGAAGGATGCAGTTGTAGTTCATTCTCTTGCAAAATGGAAGAGAATGGCCCTTTACCAATACGGTTTTCATCCCGGCGAGGGACTCTATACGGATATGAACGCTATAAGACGTGATGAAGAGCTTGATAACCTTCATTCCGTATACACCGACCAGTGGGACTGGGAAAAGATAATAATGCCTCAGGACAGAACTATTGAGTATCTTAAAAATACGGTTACCAAAGAAGTTGATGCGATATGCGATACTCTTGACGTAATAAAAGAAAGCTTCCCTCAAATAGACATCAAAATTGAGAGAAAAGTTTCATTTGTAACTACACAAGAACTTGAAGATCTTTATCCCGATCTCAGTACGAAAGAAAGAGAAAATGCATATCTTAAAGAGCACAAGACTGCATTTATCATGCAGATAGGCGATGTGTTGAAATCCGGTAAAAAGCATGACGGACGCGCACCCGATTACGATGACTGGAAGCTTAACGGCGACATAATGTTCTGGGATGAACTTCTCGGTTGTGCTCTCGAGATATCCTCAATGGGCATAAGAGTTGATCCCAAGTCTCTTGACGAACAGTTGAATAAGGCTAACGCTAACGACAGACGTGAGCTTATGTTCCATAAGATGCTTTTGAATAACCAGCTTCCTTTAACGATCGGAGGAGGTATAGGACAGTCCCGTCTTTGTATGTTGCTTTTGCAAAAGGCTCATATCGGAGAGGTCCAGGTATCTATTTGGGATAAAGACACGCTTGAAATATGCAAAGATTCTAACGTAACAATACTTTAACGGAGGAACAGACGTTATTATGAGCAATATTCCGGAAATTTTTGCCTGTATGGTGTTTACCGATGAGGTAATGAAATCAAGACTTTCCGAATCAGTATACGGGTCTTTTAAAAAGACTATTGACGAGGGGAAAGATCTGGATATAGATACGGCAAACGCAATCGCTCAGGCAATGAAGGAATGGGCGATCGAAAAAGGTGCTACGCATTACACTCACTGGTTCCAGCCTCTTACGGGTATTACCGCGGAGAAACACGACAGCTTTATTGTGCCTGCAGGTCCTTGCAAAGTTCTTATGGAATTTTCGGGCAAAGAACTTATAAAAGGAGAATCTGATGCATCCAGCTTTCCGTCAGGCGGATTGAGAGCTACATTTGAAGCCCGTGGCTATACTGCGTGGGACCTTACATCCTACGCATTTATAAAGGATGACTCGCTTTGTATTCCCACAGTCTTTTGTTCTCACAGCGGAGAGGTTCTTGATAAGAAGACACCTCTGCTTCGTTCCAATGAACTTGTCAGCAAGCAGGCTCTCAGGATCGTAAAGATCTTTGGACACGATGACATAAACGAAATAATTCCCAACTGTGGCGCAGAGCAGGAATATTTTCTTGTGGACAAGGCACTTGCACAGGGAAGAGAAGATCTGAAAATATGTGGAAGGACTCTTTTCGGAGCTTCTCCCATAAAAGGTCAGGAGCTTTCCGACCATTATTTTGGCGCTATTAAGCCTCGTGTTATGGAATATATGACAGAGCTTAATCATGAGCTTTGGAATCTTGGCATATATGCAAAAACCGAGCATAATGAGGTTGCACCTGCTCAGCATGAGCTTGCTCCGGTATACAGCCCCTGCAATATTGCAACAGATCATAATCAGCTCACTATGGAGATAATGAAAAAGGTTGCCGACAGAAAAGGATTGGTATGCCTCCTTCATGAAAAGCCTTTCAGATACCTCAACGGTAGCGGAAAACATGTCAACTGGTCTCTCAGCACAGATACCGGCATAAATCTGTTAAAGTCAGGAAAGAGACCTTATGAAAATAAGCTTTTCTTACTTATGCTTACTGCGGTGATAAGAGCCGTTGATGAGCATCAGGATCTCCTCAGAATATCTGTTTCCAGCGCGGCAAATGACAACAGACTCGGCGGACACGAAGCTCCTCCTTCCATTGTTTCTGTCTTTTTGGGAGACGAGCTTACCAAGATAATTTCTTGTCTTATCGACAACGTTCCGTACTGCCACGATGAAGTAGGCAGAATGAATGCGGGCGTTCATGCCGTACCGGATTTTAAAAAGGACACCTCTGACAGAAACAGAACTTCTCCCTTTGCTTTTACAGGTAATAAATTCGAATTCCGTATGCCTGGCTCAAGCCAGTCTATAGCTGACCCCAATATAATACTTAATACTATAGTTGCGGACGTATTAAAGGAGTTTGCCGATGTTCTTGAGGCTTCCGATAACGTACAAAGGGATATAGATGAACTTATAAGAACTAATCTTAAAGCTCACGAACGTATTATTTTCAACGGAAATAACTATTCCAAGGAATGGGAAGAAGAGGCGAAGAAACGCGGACTCTCTTCATTCAAGAGTTCTGTGGATGCTATCAAGCACCTCACGGACAAAAAAAATACAACACTTTTCGGTAAACATAAAATATTTACCTCAGACGAGTTACGTTCAAGAGCAGAGATAATGCTTGACAGTTATTGTAAGATACTTCATATTGAAGCGGTTACGATGATAGATATGGCAGATAAGCAGATACTTCCTGCTGCTGTAAAATATTCGAAGCTTCTTTCCGATACTGCTTTGAACAAAAAGAACTTAGGCATTGCAATTGAAAACGATGCTGAATTGGGGATATTGCGGCGTATAAGTGAGCTTTCCAATAAGATCGTTGACAGTACTGAAGAACTTCGTTCTTGTTTTTCGGCAGAGCTTAGCTTTGATTGTACTGAAAGTCGTGCCGAATATTTCAGAGACACTGTGCTTACCGCAATGGAAGAGCTCAGAATCGCAGTTGATGGACTTGAAAGCATAACTGCTAAAGAATACTGGCCGTATCCTACTTATAATGAGCTTTTAACATCTGTATAACAAAAAGGCGCAGGGTAACTGCGCCTTAAAAACTAAATATGGAGAAAAAAATGCAAACTGTAATTGGAATAGATTACGGAACTCTTGAAGCGAGGGCCGTACTTGTTGATTGCGCTGACGGAAAAATACTATGTGAAAGCAAACATATATATGAAAGCGGAATAATAGGAGATTCACTTGCATCTGCAAAAGATTATGAAAAGACCCTGATTAACCTTCTTGAGGATATATGTAAAAATGCTGAGAAAGAATGCATCAGCGCAATATGTGTCGATGCTACGTCTTGCACCATAGTACCCGTTGATACGAACGGGATACCGTTATGCTATTATCCGGAGTTTTCCGATAACGAACACGCGTATATAAAATTATGGAAACGACATACGGCAATGCGGCAGGCTGATGAGGCTTTAAAACTCGCTTTGAAAATGGATGAACCTTTTATTAAAAGGACGGGCAATTCGCTATCGTGCGAGTCAATGCTTCCGAAGATCTTAGAAACAAGAGATATGGCTCCGGATGTTTACCTAAAAACAGATGCTTTTTTAGATCTGTGCGATTTTCTCACTTTTAAGCTTAGCGGAGAATTGTGCAGAAATATCGGAAGTATGTCAATGAAGTCACATTGGGCGGAAGATATCGGGTTTCCATCCAAAGCATATCTCAATGCACTCCGCTCCGGATTTTACTCGGAATATATTCATTTTCTTCGCGGAAAAGTTGTACGTCCGGGCGAAAAGATCGGATATCTGAAAGAAGAGTTGTGTGAACATCTCGGCATAAAACATAGAGTTGCCGTTTCCTCGGGCATGATAGACGGATATACCTCGGTCGTTGCTTTGGGGGCACTTTTTCCGGGGGATGTAAGTCTTGCTATGGGTACGTCTACGGTAATAAGTCTGCAAACAGACAGAATGATAGAAATAGACGGTGTTTGCGGTGTTGCAAAAGATATATACTCAGTAGGATGCTACGGTATTGAAGCAGGTCAAAACTGTACCGGAGATATGTTAGGTGCGTATGTGCAAAAATATATAGGTTCAAATATTGAAAAAGAGGCAGAAGAGCAGGGGAAATCCATCCACAGCATTTTATGTAAAAAAATAAACGAACCCTGGAAGTGCTCTCTTGTTTCTTCTGATTGGTGGAATGGAAGCAGAAACGTTCCTTGCGACCTTGATGCCAAAGGAGTGATATGGGGTATCAGGACCGATACAAAAGCGGAAGACGTATATTTATCCCTTTTGCAAGGAATTGTATGCGGTACAAGGGCAATTCTTGAGAAATGCGAAAAATACGGAATATGTGTAAACAGGATACTTGCAACGGGAGGTCTTGCTGTAAAGAATCAGATCATAATGCAAGAATATGCAAATATCTTAAATAAAAGCGTATACGTTGCAGATGTAAAAGAAGGGTCTGTGTTTGGGTCTGCCATATATGCGTCCGTTGCTGCGGGAGTCTATCGTGATGTAAACGAGGCATCAAAAAACATGTCCGTTAAAGAGTTCAAAGAATATCGTCCCGACAATGAACATAGGGGAGAGTACGAAAATATATATAAGAGAAATATGGCTCTTCGAGCACTAACGTTAAAAATTGACATATAAATAACGGCACCCGCTGGGTGCCGTAAAATTTTTCCCCGAGAGAAATCTCGGGGAAAAATGGAGCTGATGATGTGACTCGAACACACGACCTGCTGATTACGAATCAGCTGCACTACCGACTGTGCTACATCAGCGCATATGTGTTTTATATTGTGTATTATATAATATTAATAATAATATAAAATTTAGTTGAAATATGTAAGTTTTTATGGTATAATACTCTGTGTGTTTTCAACGTGATGAGTTTATCATATTATGTTTGATTTGTCAAGGTGTTTTTTATGAAATTAACCGATATATCTTGCTTAAAATCGTTAATGGAAAGACATGGAATAAGCTTTAATAAAAATTTCGGTCAGAACTTTCTTATTAACTCTGCGATTCCGACTCGTATTGCAGAGGAATGCGGTGCAGATCCGGAATCGGCAATATTGGAGATAGGCCCCGGAGTGGGAACTATGACTGTGGAATTGTGCCGGCTTTATAAGAAAGTAGTTGCAGTTGAGATAGATAAAAATCTTTTACCTGTTCTCAACGAAACACTCTCTCCTTTCGATAATGTTAAAGTTATCAATGCAGATATCCTTGACGTTGATCTCAATGCTCTCATCCGTGATGAGTTTGAAGGATATGATGTCAGCGTTTGCGCAAACCTGCCGTATTATATCACCACACCTATTTTGATGCATTTGCTTGAATCGGGCATTAAGCTTAAGAACATTACAGTTATGGTGCAAAAAGAAGTTGCATCAAGGTTGTGCGCGGCGGCTGGATCATCCGATTACGGTGCTATTACCGCTGTTTTGGGATATTACGGAAAAATAAAGCGTTTATTTAACGTTTCGGCGGGAAGCTTTATGCCCGCTCCAAAGGTCGACTCATCGGTGGTAAGGCTAAAAATGGACGATGAGCCCACGGTGAAAGTATCAGACGAAAAACTTTTTTTCAGGACTGTCAAAGGGGCATTTGCCCAGAGAAGAAAGACTTTGCAAAATTCACTCTCAAGTGAGTTTTCCGAAATCCCAAAAAACGATATTTCCGACCTCATTGTATCTTGCGGTTTTAAAGCTGATATCAGAGGGGAAAAGTTATCGGTTGAAGACCTGGCGCTTTTGAGTAATAAGCTTTACGAATACAAGAAAAAATAAGATCGGCAGGTCTCTTGCCGAAACCTGCCGTAATGGCGGAGAGAGAGGGATTCGAACCCTCGTGTGATTTCTCACAAACTGATTTCGAGTCAGCCCCGTTATGACCACTTCGATATCTCTCCGTATATAAGCTACAACGCAGGTAATTATATCACAAACGTAAAAGTATTTCAAGTGTTTTTTGAAAGGATTTATATGCAGATAATTGGTTTATGCGGCGGCATAGGTTCGGGAAAGAGTTACGTTGCCGATACATTTGCCGAAATGAATATTCCGTATATAAACACCGATGCGGTGTATAAAGAGCTTTGTGTTGCAGGTTCTGAGATGCTTGTGAAGATCGAGAAAGCTTTCGGAACCGATGTTATTGACGAAAACGGCAATTTGAACAGAAAAAATCTTGCCGCAGTGGTATTTGCGGACAGAGCCAAACTTGATACTCTTAATTCCATAACACACCCATCCGTTATAGAAGAAACGGAAAGACGTGTCAGGGCATTGGAACTTAGCGGAAAAAAATCGGTCTTGATAGAGGTTCCTCTTATGTTTGAAAGCAAGTTCAACAAAAGGTGTGATCATGTTGTTGCGGTGGTCTGTAACAGAGAAAAACGAATTGCAAGAATAATACGCCGCGATAAATGTACAGAGGAAGAAGCTATAGCTCGAATCGAAAAACAGCACGACGATGACTTTTTTATAGAAAATTCCGATTACGTTATTTGCAATGACGGAATTGCAGATATAAAAGAACAGGTAATTGATTGCATAAAATTTTTTAATATACAAGCATAACTTACGGAGGTAATGGAAATGTGTAATGAAAATTTGAAAGAAAAGCTCTGCTATGATCCTAAGAATGCATTCGAAAAAATGAATGACGAGGAAAAGCTCGAGATGAACGTATATGCAGAGGCTTATAAAAAATATCTTGACGCTTCCAAGACTGAACGAGAAGCTGTAAAGACTTCTGTTAAGGAAGCTGAAGCAAAGGGGTTTAAAGCATATGATTTCGGAGATCCGGTTGTTGCAGGCGGTAAATATTACTATAACAATCGCGGAAAGTCCCTTTATCTTTTTGTGATCGGAAGTGAATCTCTGGAAAACGGAATACGTATATCTGCCGCTCATATCGACTCTCCCAGAATTGACCTAAAGCAGAATCCCCTTTATGAAGATAGCGGAATGGCCTTTTTTAAGACACATTATTACGGTGGAATAAAGAAGTACCAGTGGACGGCTCTTCCTCTTGCGCTTCACGGTACTGTAGCTCTTACAAATGGACAGACCGTTGATATTTGCATAGGTGAAGATGCAAACGATCCTGTTTTTTATATTAATGACCTTCTTCCTCATCTTGCTGCAGAGCAGATGAACAAGAGAGCCGGCGATGTCATCAGTGGCGAAAATCTCAATATTCTTGTCGGATCCGAACCTGTTGATACCGAAGGCGACGAAAAGATCAAACTTAATGTTCTTAAGCTTCTTAATGAAAAATACGGAATAACCGAAGCTGATTTCCTCAGCGCAGAGATCTCTGCTGTTCCAGCAGAAAAGGCTCGTGATGTTGGATTTGACCGCTCTCTCATTTGCGCATATGGACATGATGACAGAGTTTGTGCATATCCTTCTCTTACCGCTATCCTTGAATGTGATGCTCCCAAGGCAACTCTTATGACTATACTTGCAGACAAAGAGGAAATAGGCAGTGAAGGCAACAGCGGTATGCAGTGTCAGGTATTTCTTGATATTGTATCCGAGCTTGCAAAGGCAACCGGCAGCAATTACAGCAAGGTAAAGGCTCATTCTATGTGTCTTTCTGCAGACGTTAATGCGGCTTTCGATCCTAATTTTGGCAATGTATATGAAAAAAGAAATGCTTCCTTCATAAACAGAGGCGTGGTTCTTACAAAGTACACAGGTTCAAGAGGAAAGTCCGGCACTTCAGATGCAAGCGCAGAATTCGTTGGATATGTAAGAAATATTTTTGATAATGCGGGAATCGCATGGCAGACCGCAGAGCTCGGTAAGGTAGACGTAGGTGGCGGAGGAACCGTTGCAAAGTATATTGCAAACTACAATATCGACGTAGTCGACCTCGGTGTTGCGGTAATATCCATGCACGCTCCTTATGAAATAATTTCCAAGGCAGACCTTTACAGCACGTATCGTGCGATCAAAGCATTTTTCGAATATGACTCTGCGGAGCATACAAAATGATAAACAAGCTCAGAGAAGCTGAAATCAAATACGAAAATATATTAAGCGCTCTCGAGAATCCCGAAATAGCTTCCAAGCCCGCAGAATATAAGAGGCTTATGAAGGAACAAAGTAATCTTTTTCCCGTCATAGATAAGTACAGGGAATACAGAGCGACACTCTTGCGTATAGAAGAGGCTGAGGAACTTCTTTCCGATGCCTCCTCTGACAAAGAGCTTCATGAACTTGCATCAGAAGAGCTCAAAGAGGCTAAATCGATTCTTCCCAAGCTTGAAGAAGAGCTTAAGATACTTTTACTTCCGAAAGATCCGAACGACGAAAAAAACGTTATTATCGAGATCAGAGGAGGAGCCGGCGGAGAGGAGGCAGCTCTGTTCTCTTATGTGCTTTACAGAATGTATACTATGTATGCTGTGAGCAAGGGATACAAATATGAAATAATGAGCCTCAACGAAACGGAGCTGGGCGGATTTAAAGAGGTCTCTTTTATGGTTGAAGGAAACGGAGCGTACTCTATGTTCAAGTATGAAAGCGGAGTACACAGGGTTCAAAGAGTCCCCGAAACAGAAGCGCAGGGAAGAATACACACCTCTACGGTCACGGTTGCGGTATTGCCCGAGGCCGAAGAAGTAGAAGTAGAGATAAATCCCGCTGACGTGAAGATAGAAAGTATCAAAAGTACAGGAGCCGGCGGTCAGCATATCAACAAGACCGAATCGGCCGTAAGACTTACACACATTCCCAGCGGTATCGTTATAGAATGCCAAGAAGAAAGAAGCCAGTTCAAAAATAAAGATAAGGCATTTAAAATGCTTCGCACAAAGCTTTATGATATAAAGCAAAGAGAGCACGATGAAAAGATCGCAAATCAGAGAAAGATACAGGTTGGCACGGGTGACAGAAGTGAGCGTATCCGAACTTACAATTATCCTCAAAACCGTGTTACCGATCACCGCATCGGACTTACTCTTTATTCTTTGGGCGACATTCTCGATGGAAACATTCAGTCGTTGGTGGATGCTCTTATGACCGCTGATGCGGCGGAAAAATTAAAAAGCGAGAACTATTGATCGCTCAGGGTTTATTTAAATGAAAACAGAACTTATTGATCAAAACGATATAACCGAGATGTCAAAAGCAGGAGAAATGATTCGCGAAGGAAAGCTGGTCGCATTTCCTACAGAGACTGTTTACGGACTCGGATGCAATGCACTCGATCCTTTTGCTGCAAAAAAAATATATGAAGCAAAAGGAAGACCTTCAGACAATCCGCTTATAGTTCATCTTGCAGATCCTTATGATGCCGAAAAGTATTGTCATACAACGGAAATGTATTATAAGCTCGCGGATGCATTTATGCCCGGCCCGCTTACCGTAGTGCTTAAGAAGAAAGATATTATTCCGGATGAAATAACCGCCGGTAAGGATACCGTAGCAATACGCGTTCCGTCATGCAGAGCAGCAAGAGAACTTATTGCTTTATCGGAGCGTCCCATTGCCGCACCTTCCGCAAATATTTCCGGGAAGCCAAGTCCGACTGCCGCCAAGCACGTTATCGACGATCTTTACGGAAAGATAGATGCCATTGTTGTCGGAGATGATTCAGATATAGGACTTGAATCTACGATCGTATTTCCCGATGATAGCGGTGTAACTATTCTTCGCCCGGGAGGAATAACTTACGAGCAGCTTGCAGCCGTATGCGGATGCGTATCGCTGTCAAAAGCAGTTACCGAAAAATTCGAATCGTCTTCCGGACCGGTTGCTCCCGGTATGAAGTATAAACACTATGCTCCGAGAGAAAAGGTGTATATAGTTGATTCGGATGATGGAAAGTTTTACAGTTTTTTAAAAGACAAAGAAAATTGCGGTGTCCTTTGCTTCGAAGAGGATCTTCCGTATATTGGGCAAATGTGTAAGCTTTCATTTGGAAGCCGTTATGATCAGAACACTCAGGCTCATAAGCTTTTTTCAGTTTTGAGAAGCTTTGATTCAAGAGAAGATAT
The DNA here is from genome assembly GCA_015064425.1 of Oscillospiraceae bacterium. The sequence continues at coordinate 10,588 of SVSF01000026.1, forward strand.
AGACATTATTTATGCAAGAATGCCATCCAAAGAAGGCATTGGACTTGCAGTATTTAACAGATTAATAAAAGCGGCAGGATTTGATATAATAAGTATTTAATAATGCCGCACGAAAGGAAAACAGAATGGCAAGAAAGCAGAAACAAGAAACTCTTGTAAAATTACCTCCCGCCGAGGCTGTCATACAGCCGATTACCGAGACTATAGAAAAAAACTATATGCCTTATGTAATGAGCGTAATAATATCAAGAGCTATTCCCGAAATAGACGGGTTTAAGCCGTCCCAAAGAAAACTGCTTTATACAATGTATAAAGAGGGGCTGCTTTCCGGTCATCATACGAAGAGTACGAATATTGTAGGAGCTACCATGAAGCTTCATCCTCACGGTGATGCTTCTATATACGAAACAATGGTAAGACTTACAAGAGGTCACGAAGCATTGCTTCACCCTTTTGTGGATTCAAAAGGAACCTTTGGTAAGCATTACAGTGATATGGCTCCTGCTGCTGCAAGATATACGGAGGTATGCCTTGATTCCTTCAGTGCAGAGCTTTTCAGGGGAATCGAGAAGGATGCCGTAGATTTTGTCCCCAACTACGATAACACGATACAAGAACCCGTACTTTTGCCCACATCATTCCCGAACATTCTTGTAAACTCAAATATGGGAATTGCCGTTGGTATGGCAAGTAAGATATGTTCCTTCAATCTTGGGGAAATATGCGACGGTACCATTCAGCTTCTGAAAAACCCAAATACAGGCGCAGAACAGATGCTAGATATCGTAAAAGGCCCGGATTTCTCGGTAGGCGGATATCTTATCTACAACAAGGACCAGATGCGCGAGATATATGAGACGGGGAGGGGAAGCTTTAAGCTAAGGGCAAAATACAGATATGATAAGTCAGAGAACTGTATTGAAGTTCTTGAAATCCCCTACACAACAACTATAGAGATCATAATCAAAAGGATCTCTGATATGATAAAAGAGGGAAAGGTCAAAGAGATAACCGATTACAGAGATGAGATCGATATTTCGGGATTTAAGTTTACAATAGACTTGAGAAGAGGAACGGATCCCGACAAGTTTATGCAAAGACTATTTAAGCAAACTACGCTTGAAGACGATTTTAGCTGTAATTTTAACGTTATAATCGACGATAAGCCGCTTCAACTGGGACTTGTTGATATGCTGAAGGAATGGATAAAATTCAGGCTTGGATGCGTTAAGAGAGAGCTTGGATACGATTTGAAGGTCAAGGAGGACAAGCTTCACCTTTTGCAGGGTCTTGCGAAAATACTTCTTGATATTGACCTTGCGATAAAGATCATACGCGGAACCAAAAATGAGGCTGATGTGATCCCGAATCTTATGAAAGGCTTTGATATCGACAAGATACAGGCGGATTACGTAGCGGATATTAAGCTCAGGAATCTTAACAAAGAGCATATTCTTAACAGGCTTAAGGAGATACAGAAGCTTCAGGAAGAAATCGCAGAACTCAGATCTATTCTCGCAAGCGAAACAAAGCAGAAAAATCTTATAGCAAAACAACTTAAAGAAATCAAAGAAAAATATGCCAAACCCAGAAAGACAGAAATAATCTACGATGATGTTATCGAGGAGTACGTACCAGAAGATGAGGTTGAGGATTACAACGTCAAATTCATCTTTACAAAAGAAGGTTATTTCAAAAAGATCACCCTGCTTTCGCTCAGAGGAAACGATGAACAAAAGCTCAAAGAAAATGACTATATTATTTCCGAGTTTGACGGTTCTAACAGAGATGATCTTTGGTTCTTCTCGGATAAATGCAGGATATATAAAGCAAAAGCATCTCAATTCCCGGATACAAAGGCATCTTCACTTGGAGATTATGCTCCTTCAAAACTTGATTTTGAATCTGACGAAAAAGCCGTTGCTATGATCCATTTCAAGGAGCATAAGAGCGGTCAGAATATCGTTTATGTATTCGAAAACGGAAAATCTGTTAAAGTTGATGTTGAAAACTACGAGACAAAATCAAACAGGAAGCGATTGACGGGAGCTTTTTCGTCTGCATCACCTTTGATAAACGCTTTTCTCGAAGACGGAGATACACGCATAATGATATCTTCGAATACAAGCCACGTTATAGCCATTAATACCGAGTTAATTCCATTAAAGAGTACAAAGACCTCAAACGGTGTGAATGTATTTATGCTGAAGAAAAATCAGCTTGTTGAAAAAGCATCTCTTTTGAAAGCAGATGCTCCCGAATATAAAAAATACAGAAAATTAAAAATACCCGCCAAGCCGTCTCTGCTTGAAGAGGCAGATATTGCTGCAAGGCAGATAAGTCTGGAATAAGCCGTTCAGATCGGAGGAAAAAAACAGTGAAAAAAATGAAGTTAATAGTATCAGTATGCGCGATCATATTTATTGTAGGTACCATTGCTATAGCAGCGGCTTCATATGATCCCGGTTCAGACCCCTTTATAAGTCTCAGCTATCTTACCGAAATATTCAAACCGCAAATGATAGATGACATTAAAGAAGAGATATCTGCCGACATTGCAAAACAGATAGATGAAAAGCTTGGAGCAGAGACTGAAGAGGAAGAAACTGAACCTACGGTTTCAATGGCTTATGAGGTAGTTCATCTTTTCAACGGTCAAAGGATAGAGGCGTTAAGTTCCTGCGAGATCATTCTTCGAGCAGGCATGGCGGAATCTCTTGTTACTTCTGCGGAAAATATTGCAAACGGTGTAGGTCTCAGTAACGTTACCGAAGCAAAAGAAATACTTAACGGTGAATCAGTACCGATAAATAACTATATAATCATTCCCAGAGCCGACGGAAGAGCTGTGGTAGTAACCTCGAATGATGCATACTTTATGGTGAGAGGAGACTACATAATTGTCGGATAATAAAAAGATCAAAACTTCCAAGAGAGATGCCATGAAACGTATTCTCTCACTGGTATTGGTAATTTTGATGCTGCTCGGAACTTTTTCTATTGCATTAAGCTTTATTATTCCCAGTCTTAAAGCCGAAGAGTTCAGTGATGCACCTATTTTACGTATTGGGCTTATGTACGGAAGCGGAGTTACGGTAGGATTTGAAACAACTACCGAATATGGAGTCGGTATAGGAATTGTTGACAGTGACAATATATATACCGAAATTATGTATAGTGAAAAAACTCTTCTTGCGGCCGCTTGTGATACAAATTTGATAAACAATAACCGTAATCTCGAGATCACTTACGGCGAGGTTGCGGATATTGGCGGATATCATGTACAGATCGTAACAAATATCCACGCATTAAATTTCGACCTTTCATATTACGGAGATATGTTTTACGGCATTGCAAACGTTTTTCCGGCATACTGTAACGGAAATCTCTATGTCAGAATAGGTCAGTTTACTTCTTACAGTGCAGCACAGGATTTTTTGTCTCAGAATAATACACTTTTTGGTGCTGAGATCGTAAGCCCCGCTGCAGATGGCGTTTCCTTGCTCGATCCTCTTACAAATGAGATCGTATTTGAGCTTTCCGACCCGGAAATGATGCTTGGAACCGTTGCTATACAAGATGAATTCGATCTTGATAAGGAGTACATAACAACTCCAGCTAAAAACGCCTACGACGGTATATTTGCTTACAGACGTCATACGACCGATACGATCGACGGAGTAAGCGTTATAAACGTTCTTAATGTTGAGACATATATCGAAGGAGTTATTCCTTCTGAAGTACATAATTATTGGCATTTGGAGGCTTTAAGATCATTTGCCATTACAACACGTACGTTTGCGGCAGATAATATCGGTTCGCATTCGAAGCTCAAATTCGATATATGCAATAGTTCTTGTTGTCAGGTCTACCGCGGAAGAACAAATGTAAACGATGCGGTAAAGACCGCCGTCTACGATACAAGAGGACTTATTGCTACGTATAAGGGAAAACCCGTCAAGCTTGGATATTCATCGGTCGTTGGCGGTGTTACGGTAAGTGCATATGACGGATGGGGTTCGGTAGGAGATTATCCGTATCTTGATGCAAAGGTAACACCTTGGGAAAAATATGAAGAATACCCTAACGGCTCGTGGACCGTTGAGGTAAGTCCGGATGACCTTCTTGCGCAGCTGAATAAAAAGGGCTATACTCTCTTAAAGGGAAGTATAGCTGATGTTGAGATAGTTGAACTGTGTACGAATTCAACATACGTAAAGCAGCTTGCTGTAACCGATGTTTTCGGTACAAAAGTAAATATAAAATTTGCCGATAATATAAGAATAGCTCTTGCCGCTTATGTAAAAAGTGCAAATTTTGTTGTTGGCTTCGGCGGAGAAACCATAGAACAGACAGAGTATATACTCGAACAGTTTGATGAAAGTGCATTGGGCCAAGGTTTTTCTGTATATACCGAGGAAGGGCTTGAAAACAACATAGATCTCAGCAGTATGAGCGTTATAACAGCCAATGGGACTGTAGATGTTGAATCTCCTCAGTATATCAGTGTTATTACCGCTGACGGAGAAGTAAAAAATATTGTTCCCGACGAATTTGTTTTCGAGGGCGGAGTAGCGGAATTGACCGGTGTTCCGGTGAAAACCGTAAAGCAAATAAGCCTTCCCGGATCAAATAAAAATTTTGTATTTGTTGGAAAAGGGTGGGGACATGGCATAGGTTTAAGCCAGTATGGCATGCTTGAGCTTGCAAAGCTCGGTTATAAATATGACGATATACTCCAGGCATATCTTCCCGGTACAGATATTTCTTATATGTATACCGTAAATGATACTGTTATCAACAACACTCCTGATGATAATTTCTTTAATGATATTATCAACGGAATAGGCGATAACACTAATATAAATGACACAAACGAAAATATTCGGTCACACGATCTATTATCTTGATTGGAGATGTTTAAATGAAAGATATACTTCAACTTCTTGAAAATGACAGCAGACTTACAGTACCTCAGCTTGCACTGATGCTGGAAAAGGATGAAAAGGAAATTAAAGAAGAAATAGACAAATACGAAAAAGAGGGAGTTATTGTAGGATATCCCACTCTGATCGACTGGGATAAAACCGGAAGGGAACACGTCAGCGCAATTATTGAGCTCAAAGTAACTCCGGCAAGGGACAGAGGCTTTGATTATATAGCTGAAAAGATATACAATTATCCCGAAGTAAAGAGTCTTTCTCTTATGTCCGGAGGATATGATCTGATGGTTATAATCGAAGGTAAGACTATGAGAGAAATTGCATTCTTTGTTGCGGATAAACTTTCAACACTCGACGGCGTTGTTTCTACCGCCACACACTTTTTCCTCAAGAAGTATAAAGATGAGGGAATAATTTATGAGCAGCAAGAGAAAGATGAACGGGGTTTTGAAATATAATGAATTATGAGAAAATATTATCGTCTAATGCACAGATGATAAAGCCCTCCGGCATCCGTAAATTTTTTGATATAATGAATGATATGGATGACGTTATATCTCTCACCGTAGGTCAACCTGATTTTGTAACTCCCTGGCATATAAGAGAGGCAGCTATAAGGAGCCTTGAAAAAGGAAAAACCTACTATACCTCAAATTCGGGGCTTCCCGAAATGAGAAACGAGATCAGTCTGTATCTTGAAAGACGCTTTGGTATGAAATATGATCCCAATAATGAGATCGTTGTAACGGTTGGCGGAAGCGAGGCAATTGATATTGCTATAAGAACTGTTGTAAATCCCGGAGATGAGGTTATTATACCTACACCCTCCTTTGTTTGCTATACACCTATAGTTCAGTTGTGTAATGCCACACCCGTGATCCTTGAAACCGAGGAAAAAGATAATTTTAAGATCGATCCGGAAAGACTAAAAAGCCTTATTACGAAAAAAACAAAGCTTATCGTTCTTCCTTTCCCAAACAACCCCACTGGTGCAATAATGACAAAAGAAGAGCTCGAGAATATAGCAAAAATACTTCGAGGTACCGACATAATGATCCTGTCGGATGAAATATATGCTGAGTTGACCTACGGAAAGCCGCATTGTTCGATATCTACACTAGAAGGTATGCGTGAACGCACGATAGTTGTAAACGGATTTTCTAAAGCGTACGCTATGACCGGATGGAGAATGGGCTATGTTTGTGCTCCAAAAGAGATCACAAAGCATTTGCTTAAGATCCATCAATTTGCCATTATGTGTGCTCCTACGGTAAGTCAGTATGCGGCGGTCGAGGCTCTTAAAAATGGAGATGAGGATATCGATTATATGAAGGCCGAATATAACCGCAGAAGAAGGCTTATTGTTGACGGGCTGAACAGCATAGGATTGAAATGTTTCGAGCCTGAAGGCGCATTTTATGTTTTCCCGCGACTTTCGGATTTCGGAATGGATAGCAACACCTTCTGCGAAAGACTTATATACGAGAAGCGCATAGCAATAGTGCCGGGAACCGCATTTGGAGACTGCGGCGAGGGATATGCGAGAATATCTTACGCATATTCTATCAAACATATTGAACAGGCTCTTGAAAGGATCGAATCTTTCATAAAAGAAATAAAATAAAAATAATGCAGCTATGTACAAACATAGCTGCATTATTTTTTTGCATATTTAATAATAAATTCAATCATCTCGTTCCAAGCATCTTCCGTAAATCCGCCGTGTGGGATATTTTTCAGATACTTAAAGATAACTCGAGATCCTGTTTTTTCTTCAAGTTTTTTTGCATAATCCGCAAGTCCTTCGGAATCAATAACCGTATCCGCGCCATCGCAAACGATAAAATATGGAATTGAAGGCATATCATTTATTCTATGAATAGGAGAAATAATGTGCAAAGCTTCATAAAGCGGAATATCAAAAGACGTAACGGTTCCTATCATCGCACGTGCTCTCATTGGATGAAGATCATATTTGTTTACAGCGTCATAGACCGGACAGGCAGCAACACACGCACTCACTTGGTTTTTGGTTGAAGCGGTATAGATCAAAGACCCCAATCCGCCCATACTTCCGCCCAAAGAGACTAAAGGAGTATCCACTGACAGATCATATTTCTCACGCAAAGTATCAATTATAATATCGCAGTATCTTACAGAGCCCTTATCCATAAAGCTCCACGGACCGTGGGGAATATATGCGAGCAATATTCCGTTTTCAGCCAATTTTTTAGCAAGAGGAGTGGCATACGGTTTTACTTCGGAAGTTCCTCCAATGCAAGATCCTCCGCCCAATCCCGGTAATTCAACAACTATACCTACGGGATCTGTTTTAAGAAAATTCTCATTTGTATTGCAAAACCAATCCAGATTATTAATATTTACAATTTCATTATCTCTCACTATACATTTCCTTTCAACAAGAAACCAAAGAACAAAAAAAAGCAGAAAAATCATTTTTCAAGAGTTCTTCTTTTGCTCTTAAAACATCTGTCTCACTGTCAAATATTCCAAATACGGAAGGACCGCTTCCGCTCATAAGAGAGCATACGGCACCGCATTTATTCATTATATCTCTTATAATATCAATATCTTTTACTGTGTCAGAAATTACATCTTGAAAACAGTTAAAGGGCTTTATATTTCTGTAGCCTAATTTTATAAAATCATCAACACCGCACTTAGGAACTT
>SVSF01000027.1 GCA_015064425.1 Oscillospiraceae bacterium
TATTATAATATATCATAAATGTAAATTCAATATATATAAAAATTTATCTTTCTGTATATTTATTTTGTTCTTTTTCTGTCGAATAAAAATTATTGCTTATTTCTGTATCTAATGTTATAATTATTTTAGCGATATCCGAAATCTAGAAAAGGATCGGTGAAAAATATGTTTTGTACTAATTGCGGAACAAGGCTTATAGACGGAGCAAAATTCTGCGGTAATTGCGGAGAAAAGGCAATGGTATTGCCCTCTCCTGAGATCACGGCGGTAAAAGAAGAACTCATTGAAGAAGAAAAAGCTTTTGATGAAGCAGCTTCCGATGCAGCAGTGCTTGTCACCTCGCTTGACGTATGCGAGGACGAAAAAGCCGAAGCTGATGCAGCAGAGGAAATTGCCGCAGAAGAAGGCGAAAAGGGCGAAGAACTTGTTACAGAAGATAATGCAGACGATGTTGCTGTCGAAGAAACGGCAAAGGATGCTTTTGAAGACGAAGCTGTCTCAAAGGATGCAACAGCCGATACATCGGTCATTGATGAGGCGGCAGCTGCCGAGACCGAGATCGAAAGCGATGCAACACGTGAATTCGTACCCGAGAAAAAATACGTATCGGAGGACTACACACGGTATGAAGCACCCAAGCCTCAGACTGTACGTATTGACCCCAGATATAAGCCTCTCGGTACCGGAAGCTTTATCGGGATGTGGTTCTTAATGCTCATCCCCGTTGTAAACCTCATACTCCTTCTTGTTTGGGCATTTAGCTCACGCACCAATTTCAACAGAAAGAGCTATGCAAGAGCAATACTCATAATGTCTGTTATTTCCATAGTCCTTACGGCAGTTCTCGTAATACTGGGTATCCAGTTCGGTCTGTATCTTGTAGAGACTTACGTATATCCCTTTATTCCGGAGCTTGAGGAATTTATTACGTACATCACGGAATTTTGATAATATTTTTAAAACGGGGCAATTTTTTGCTCCGTTTTATTTACTTTTGAAAGAAAAAGTGATATAATCCAAATTTGAGAATGATTTTCAAATTGGAGAAACAAATGAAAAGAATAATATCTGTAATACTGCTTGCTGTTCTTCTCTTATCATCCTGTTCCTTGGGTGAAAAGGAGTTTGACGGCAAAATATCCGTTGTAAGCACAGTATTTCCCTCATATGATTTTGCAAGAAACGTGGGCGGTGAAAACGTAAACGTAACCATGCTCATTCCTCCCGGAACGGAAAGCCATTCATATGAGCCGACTCCCGGAGATATTGTGAAAATAAACACTGCCGATCTTCTTGTATGTGTGGGCGGTGAATCAGAAAGCTGGCTTGACAAGATAATTACATCAAACGGCAAGGAGATAAAGGTGCTCCGCATGATGGAGTGTACAGAGCTTCTCGAAGACAAGCTTGTTGAGGGCATGGAGGAAGAGGAGCACAGTCATGACCATACAAAAAAAGAATACGACGAGCACGTATGGACCTCTCCCGTAAATGCTGTAAAGATATCGGAGGCTTTACGTGATGCGCTTTGCGAGATAGATGCAGAAAACAGCGGCAGCTACAAAGAAAACTGCGAAAAGTATACCAAAAAGCTCTGCGACCTTGACTCGGACATAAGAGATGCGATCGTTTCTTCGGAAAATAGGACCGTAATATTTGCCGACCGTTTCCCTTTCAGATATTTTGCGGAGGAGTACGGTCTTAAGTACTACGCCGCCTTTCCCGGTTGTTCGGGACTGTCCGAGCCCGGAGCAAAGACAGTGGCATTCCTTGCCGATAAGGTAGAGGAACTTTCCCTCCCCGCGGTATTTATTCTCGAATTCTCAAGAGGTACCATAGCGGAAAGCATATGTGAGCGTTATCCCGCCGCCGTACTGCGCTTCCACTCCTGCCACAACGTAAGTACAGAAGATTTTTCGGCAGGTATTGGTTATATAGAGCTTATGGAAGAAAATCTCAAAAATCTGAAAACGGCATTGGAAATTGAATAAAGATAAAGCGTCAGCCTTGTTATAGGCCTGACGCTCTTTTATTTGTATCATCTCTCTTCCATTTTGAATAAACTGTAAATGACGAGAAAAGGAGGAGATAGAATTGGAAAACACTCTTGTCACAAGACTTAAAGAATATATAATCAATGAGCTCAGCTCATCTGCTCTCTACAAAAAGCTGGCCGAGATAGCCCCCGATGAAGAATCCAAAGGATTCTTGGAGGAATTTGCCGCTGACGAATACGGACACGCGGAAATATTCAAGCGTTTGTACCGCAATATTACAGGTAAGCGTTTCAATCCCGAAACAGAAGCTCCTCAGCTTATGGGTACTTATTTTGAAATAATCAACGGCAGAATACCCGATGAGAGCGGAGACTACCGCAAGTACATGGAAGAGTACATCAACAGCGGGCTAAGTGCTCCTCACAGAAACGTATTTTGGGAAGCGGCACAGGATGAAAACGTTCACGCTAACCGTCTGCAATTTCTCTACAACAAAGCAATGATGGAGTCCGACGTATAAAATAGAATTCGGCGTTGTGTCAAACACAACGCCGAATTCTATTACATAAGAGACTGTCCGTTTATGCTGAGTTCGAACTTGAGCCCCAGCGCTTCTGCTGCCTTGCGGCAAAGTATCATTCTCTCTAAAAATATTTCGAAATATTCCGTTACAGAGCTGTATTCCGTATCGATATCCAAGGAAAGACAGATAGTGCTCTTATCCTCACTTATTATCAAAGATGACTTTTCAACGGAATAGTTGACGTTATCGTGCTTATCGTGATTCTTTACGTCAAAGTTACGTACGCGGCTCCTGCGCACATCGGACTTGTCCGCTATTATCAAGGCCGCCGCCATAGGACTGACGGGCACGCCTGTACCCTCGTCGTGATTTCCTATAGCCGTAACTATGGAGGCGATCTCCTCGGGATCCATTCCCATTTTGTCAAGCAATCTGAAAGCCATTACCGCTCCGCTCTGGGAGTGCTCTACACGATTTACGATATTTCCTATATCGTGAAGATGTCCCGCTATTTTGACAAGCTCCTGCTCCCTTTCTGTGTATCCGAGCTCTGACAAAATATATCCCGCCCTTTTCGCCACCATACCCACGTGGGCAAAGCTATGCTCCGTATATCCGAGAGCAAGAAGAGACTCGTCGGCTTTTTTTATATACACATCGATGACCTTACTGTTTTTTATATCTTTATAGCTTAGCATTCATAACTCCTTTCGAATCCGTATTTCTCGTGATCATCTAAACTTTAATCTATTACTTTTTTCATAAAATATTCCGTATATTTTTGCTTTTTCTTTATTTTACTATATCATAACATAAAACGGGTAAAAAATAAAGACCCAACAGAAGGACCTTTCAGAAAATAAAAAACTCCGATATAGAAACGTCCTCTTCTCTTATGTGTGCCCCTTATTCGGTCTTGCAGATGTATCGAGAAATATAAGAAGCTCGGAGAAATGATAAAACAAGTCCGCAGTTTGCCTATCAAACTGCGGACGTTTATTATTTGCCGAACTCTAAAAGTTTGAGACCTTCGTTATGCTCAATTGTGTAGTTTATGTGCCATTCGCTGTTGAAAAGCAGGAAGTTGTTTCCCTTGAAATCCTGCACCCACTTAACTTCGAAAAGTCTTAAGTTCTTAGGGTCGATGCCATCGGCAACCCTTCTTATATACTGATAGCTTAAGGGGTATTTGCGGTACTGTACGCCGTACTCGTTATTCATTCTCGATTCGAGCACATCAAACTGAAGCTCGCCGACAACACCGACTATAACTTTTTCAAGGCCCGCGCCGGGCTCGATAAACATCTGTATCGCACCTTCTTGGGCTATCTGATTCATACCCTTAGCAAACTGCTTACGTTTCATACTGTCAAGCTGTTCCACGGTGGCAAAGCATTCGGGAGCAAAGGTGGGTATTCCCTCGAACTTAATATCCATACCCTTGGCGCACACCGTATCGCCTATAGAGAATATACCGGGATCGAATACGCCGATTATATCTCCTGCATAAGCCGTATCGATAATAGCTCTTTCCTGGGCCATCATCTGCTGAGGCTGGGAAAGTTTTATCTCCTTGCCTCCCTGGACGTGGAAATATTCTGTATTTCTGTCAAAGCAACCCGAGCATATGCGCATAAATGCTATTCGGTCGCGGTGCGCCTTGTTCATATTGGCTTGTATCTTGAATACGAAAGCTGAGAAATCATCATTTACGGGGTCTATCGTTCTGTCCTCTGTTTTTCTGGGCAGGGGTGAGGTGGTCATCTGCAAGAAGTTTTCAAGGAAGGTCTCGATACCGAAGTTATTCAGCGCCGAGCCAAAGAACACGGGGCTCTGTTCTCCGCACCTTACCTTTTCTATATCGAAAGCAAAGCAAGCGGCATCAAGAAGCTCGACCTGCTCGCAAAGCTCCGCTCTCTGATATTCGCCGATAAGGCTGTCAAGCTTTTCCGTATCGGTAATATCGCAGTCAATGGAAGAAAGTCTGTCTCTACCTCTGTGAGAGTCACCGTAAGCCAGTATCATATGTCTGTCTCTGTCATAGACTCCCTTGAAGCTTACACCGCTTCCGATAGGCCAGTTTACGGGATATGCACCTATACCGAATTCCTTCTCTATCTCATCCACAAGATCAAAGGGATCTCTTGCGTCGTGGTCAAGCTTGTTAATAAAGGTAAAAATGGGAATATGCCTCATTGCGCAGACCTTGAAGAGCTTTCTGGTCTGGGGCTCAATACCCTTTGCAGCATCTATTACCATTACGGCGCTGTCCGCCGCCATAAGCGTTCTGTAAGTGTCCTCGGAGAAGTCCTGGTGTCCGGGTGTATCAAGTATATTGATACAGTATCCGTCATACTCAAACTGCATTACTGATGATGTTATGGAAATACCCCTCTTCTTCTCCATTTCCATCCAGTCAGAGACCGCATGTCTGTCGGAGGCTTTACCCTTTACGGAACCCGCAGACTGTATGGCGCCTCCGTAAAGAAGGAATTTTTCCGTAAGAGTAGTCTTACCTGCGTCGGGGTGGGATATGATGGCAAAGGTACGCCTTCTGTTTATCTCATTTTGAATATTCGTCACGTCAAAACCTCGTTATATATCTTTATTTATTCACCGTGTTTTATACCGAGAACTCTCTCGGCGTTTTTATAAAGGATAAGCTCTCTTTCTTCGTCAGTCAAGGGCATCTTCATAAAGCGTTCCAGTTCTTCCTCCGGGGTCCACATAGGGTAGTCCGTTCCGAAGAACACTCTGTCGGCACCGTATACTCTTACAAGCTCAGCTCCCTTTTCCGGACTGATGGCAAATAGCGAGGATGAACAGTCAAAATACAGATTCGGAATTCCCGCGCAAAGTCTTTCCGCTTCATCCCACATAGAATATCCCCCGAAATGGGCACCGATAAAGATCAGATTCTCATAGATCCTCGTTATAGGTTCGAGTCTGTTGGGATTGGAAAGATCGTAACGCGAGTCACCTGTATGGAGCAATACAGGCAGACTCTTCTTTTCGCATATTTCATATATCTTAAGGCATCTGAAATCATCCAGTTTAAAGCCTTGAATATCGGGATGAAGCTTAACGCCTTTAAGCCCCATATCCATAAGCCGATCTATATCGTAAGCAACGTCTTCACTGTCAGGATGCAGAGTGCCGTATCCCGTAAATACTTCCGGATGTTCCTTTACCGTATCGGAGATAAATCTGTTTATAGTCTCCACCTGAGCAGGCTTCGTTGCTACTGAATGTATAAGCATTCTGCCTATGCCTGCCTTTTTGCTTTCCCTCAGCAAAGTATCCACAGTTCCGTCAAGTCCCATGGGTATATCGTAAAACCTGCCTACGCTTTCAACTGCGCGGGAAGCGATTTTTTCGGGATATACGTGACAGTGTACGTCAGTTATAAACATTTGATATCTTCCTCTCCCGCAAGATGTTCTTGCCAACTAAATATTATATCAGAAAATCAAATTATTTTCAATCATATTTTTATATAAAAACAGCTTTCCAAAAAAGGAAAGCTGTCTGTCGTTCATATGCTTTTTATAGTACTCTGATACCGCTTGATAATATCGTTCAAAAAATCTATATACCCAAAATCTTTATTATAGGCAATGTTCATTTCTCTCATCATAGTGAGATTCTCTACGGGAAGTACAGTGAGTTCTCCCTTCTTCAGCTCGTCCATACACGCACTCTTGGGAAGGACCGATACTCCCAGCCCCTTTCTTACAAGATCTTTTATGGTAGCAACATTGTCCACTTCAAGCGCAACATTAAAATTCTCGATAGACTCGTTTACACTCATAAGTGTCGCTTCAAAAAGCTGTCTTGTTGTGGAAGAAGGTAAGCGCAGTATCATATTTTCCCTTTTTAATTGCTCTATAGTTACCATAGAATGCGTAGACAGAGGATTGTTATTCCCGATAACACATACCAAATGGTCGGTATCCAGCATAAAATAGTTAAGATTTTGAGAAAAACGCTTTCCGTCAATAATTGCAATATCTATCACATAAGTTTCAAGCATATCATAAAGCTTATTTATTGTATCCGTAGTTATCGTTATGTTTATATGGGGATGTGCGTTCACGTATTTTGCAAGAACCTCTACAATGGCGTTGTTTTCGGAGGTATGTGTAATGCCGATACGCAGGCGAGAAAGACTTCTTCTGTCGCCTGACATTTCGGATATCATCTTGTCATGGATCGCCTTGAGCCTTTTTGCGTATTTTACCGCAACTTTGCCCTCCTCCGTAAGTCTAAAATCGCCTCTCCCGCGCAAAAACAGCTTCACTCCGTACTGACTCTCAAGCTGTGTGATATGATGGCTTACCGCAGGCTGAGTAAGGGAAAGTATCTCCGCCGCTTTGGTAAAATTCCTACATTCGGCTACAGTAAGAAGGGTCTCCAACTTTATGTCGAGCATAGTATTTTCCTCTTCGAATAAATTTTCTTAATGAAACACAAAAATATTATAATTTGTTTTTTGCGTCTCTTTAGGATAATATATATATATCATATTTTTTCACATATTTCAAGAGCTTTTTCGAAAAAGATGTATTTTGTTGTCATTCGGCAAACTTGACACCGCTTAACTTTTTCAAGCATAAAATATGTTATATGTATAGATCTATTACTTTTAGGATGATGCTATTATGTTAAACAATATATATAATGATCTCAGTCAAAGCTCCTCGGTCGCCTCCGTAGTTATAGCAACGTCAATAATGCTTATGTCGGGATTTCTGCTTACACGGGTAACTAAAAGGATGAGGCTGCCCAACGTTACAGCGTATATAGTTGCGGGAATACTTATAGGTCCCTCCTTTTTAGATCTTATACCCGCATCGGTCACCGAAGGTATGGAATTTCTTTCCGACATTGCTCTTGCCTTTATCGCTTTCGGCACCGGCGAATATTTCAAATTTTCAAAGCTCAAAATGAATAGCGGAAAGGTCTTGCTGATCGCCTTTTTTGAAGCGCTGTTTGCCTCGTTGCTTATATTCATTCTCTGCTTCTTTATATTGAAGCTTGAGTTTTCTTTTTCCGTCGTTCTGTCAGCGCTTGCCTCGGCTACTGCGCCCGCATCCACAATGATGACCGTAAAGCAAACGGGCGCCAAAGGGGATTTTGTAGACACCTTGCTGTTAGTAATAGCTTTTGACAACATAATCGCCCTTTTGGCATACAGCGTATCCGTATCTGTTGCGCTTTCCCACTCCACCGGAGCAAGCGTAAGTTTTTACAATATAAGCATGCCTCTGCTTAAGAATCTGGGGGTACTGCTTTTGGGCGGAGCCTTCGGATATCTTATGAAGCTGTTTATACAGAAAAAGCGATCGGACGACAACAGACTCATAATATCCGTTGCTTTCCTTTTCGCTTTCTGCGGAATATGCGCCGTCCTCGATATATCTCCCCTTGTGGGATGTATGTCTATGGGAACGGTATACATAAACGTAACTCAGGACGACAAGCTCTTTAAGCAGTTGAATTATTTCAGTCCTCCCATTCTCCTTTTGTTTTTTGTCCGCTCGGGAATATCCTTCGATATCGAGGCGCTTTTATCATCCCGCGGAGGAACAGGCTCAGTGTCTCTGCTTACCGTGGGCATCCTCTATTTTCTTTTCAGGATCTTTGGCAAATATGCGGGAGCGTTTACCGCTTGCGCTATTGTAAAAAAGCCTCGCCGTACAAGGAATCTTTTCGGGCTTGCGCTCATTCCACAGGCAGGAGTAGCAATAGGACTTGCGGCTTTGGGCGCAAGAGCCTTGGGCGGAGAAAGCGGGCACATGCTCAACACCATAATACTTGCCTCAAGTATTCTTTACGAGCTTGTAGGTCCCGTATGCGCCAAGCTTTCTCTGTCACTTTCAGGTTCATACTCAACAAAGCTTGAGGATCTCGTGTACGTGGAGGAGAAGTACCCCGAGGGAAGAGATAAGACCTCCCTTGAGCTCCTTATTGAAAGAATACAGCTCATTCAAAAGGAAATGGAACAGCCTACCGTCAATGAAGATGAACATGCTTTCACAGAAGCGGCGGAAGAGCTTTTTGCGCTCAGTAATACAAGACACGAAAAATAAGGAGGAACTATGATAACAGACCCTATTGCAAATCTTCTCGGCTTATGGGCGGGAGAGCTTAACGTATGCAGCATAATGCTCCGCATAGCTCTGTCCTTCGTCCTCTCCACAGTGATCGGATGTGAGCGTTCCAGCAAACGCCATTCTGCGGGGCTCAGAACCTTTATATCCGTAACTCTTGCGGCAACGGTAATAATGATGCTTGAAACGTATCTGTCATACGGCTCCGAGGTAAAGCTCTATCTTTTATCCTCAGCTTCGGTTATTGCTATTGCCATAATAAGCGTTCATTCTCTTTTGATAAGCTCCAGGAGTCAAATAAAAGGACTTACCACTTCGGTGGCTCTGTGGGCTTGCGGTATCTTGGGACTCAGTACGGGTGCGGGATATTATACGGTGACCTTAATGTCTTTTGCGGTATTGCTTTTCTGTCTGTCAGTACTTCCCGCTCTTGAACGCCATCTCAAGAACCGTTCAAATCACTTCGAGATACATCTTGAGCTGAAAAGTAGCGGTTATCTTCAAAATTTTGTCGGTACAATAAGACGTTTGGGGCTTACCATAAACGGTATAGAAGCCAATCCTGCTTATGCGGATTCGGGGCTCAGCGTTTATATGATAGCCTTTTCCATAAGCAGTAAAGAGCTAAAGAAATATAAAACTCACAGCGAGATAATAGAGGCTCTGCGTTCTCTTGACTATATCTATCACATTGAGGAGATGTGCATATAAATAAAAGGAGACGAAATATGAAACTTCATCTCCTTTTAATTATTCAAAAAAGCGCTCCCGAAGTTCAAAAGCTTCGGGAGTTTCACTTTTATTTAAATTTCATAAGATTGGGAACCTTGTTCATACCTAAACGGTACTTACCGGGTATTATGCTCAAGAACGTAACTCGTTCAAGGATCTTTCCGTCAGAGCCCACGTAATAGAGCTGCCAACGATCGGAGAGCCACTCACTTCCCATTCCCTTGGCGTTCTTTATCCAGAGATAATATCCGCCATCCATCTGAGCCACAAGGAAGTCTGTGTTGTATTCCTTGTTTATTTCTGCAAGAGTCATATTTATATAGTAAGAATCATCGCTGTCATTGTGGATACCGTTATTCTTAGGCATACGCATATAAGCCTTCGCATAGTCGAGCTTCATCCAATCCGTTCCGTACATAGACTCTGTATCCTGAGCCTTCTGAAGCTTATTGTAAAACTCTTCACTTATCTTATATACCGAGCCCTTCTTGTCGGCATCCTCACTTACAAACTGGATCTCACGCACATCGTTCAAAACGTCGTATGCACATACCACAAACTCAAAGGGTTCGGTGGTAAGCACTTCCTTATTGTTTCTCATAAGGACGAGACTTCTGCTGCCGTTCTTCCATCCGCCGTCGGAGTCACCGAGACTGTAGCTGTTATCGAACCAGAGGAAATAGCAACCCGACGTAGACTTAACGTAAGCACGCACGTCAAAGGACGATCCTATGCCCCACTGAGCGATTGGGTATTTATATGTCTGCCACTTAAGATACATAGCACCGGGATCTACCTCTTCCCATCCCTGGTCGTTCTTCTTGCCCGTAGTGGTTATCCTGAGGTCTACCTTTTTGCCTATAGCGTAGATGCCGCCCGAAGAATCATAGTCAGAGCAAATGAATTTTACTTCTTCCTCGCCAACTCCGCTCTCTTTGTAAAGCTCAATGAGCTTCGCGGTATCGTTTGCAGCAACTCTCAAGGAACTCCAGTCAATACCTGTATTAGCCGCAAGGAAGCCTTCAAGATCAAAGGGGGTCACTTCTTCGTCAGTCTCCTCATACCATACGACTGCCGCATAAGGCTTGGACGTGCTGTAATTCACGTAGAAGCCTTCCTCCATAAGCTGTTTACCGCTCATAACGCGGAGGCTTTCTTCCTTATTGTCACCATCCCATACCTTGTAATTCTGCTCGGGCTTAAGAGCCATAGCCTTAAATCCGAAAAGTCCGCCTGCACGGAGATAAGCGATCATCATTCCCTCGCCGTTCTCGTGGTCGTGGAACTGCATAGCGATCTCTCCGCTCTTATCGTAATTCAGTTCCGTAATCTGATAGAAGTCGTTCCAAAGATACTTATGGAGAGACTTCCATTCGTCAAGACCCTTTTCAAGAGTCTTGTAGTCTGTAGATGAAGAGCATCCCACACCGATACTGAGAGTAAGACGGGAACGTGTGTCATAATTATCGCTCGGAGCCATAAGACCCGTACCCGTAAATATATACCAAGAATATGCGCTGAAATTCTGACACTGCTGAGATATTACCTCGGTGTTCCAGTCGCTCTTGGTGTGAGCGAAGGAGAAACGGAGAGTTTCAAGGTCAAGTCTTCTTCCTCCGCCTGCACAGGCATCAATTACAAGACCGGGGTTCTTTTCGGCAAGAGCCGTCCAAACATCTATATATCCGCCGCAGGCAAGGTTCTCTGTAGCACCCGTTCTGCGAACTCCACTCTGCTTATACTGGTATGCATCGTAAGCCCACCAGAAAGGACCATTGTTTGTATTGAAGTCCTGACGGTATACGTCTATGCCGTATTCCTTTATAGCGCCGTCAATAAGGTCTATGGCGTAATCTACAGCTTCCTGCTTGCTGTAGTTGATAAGAGCGTTTATGCCGGGGTCAAAGCCCGTCTTTTCACACTCGTCGTACGATATATAGCTTACACCCGTCAGCCAATACTGGGTGTTGTCAGCATTTGCAGCCTTCGTATGAAGGTAGATCATATTATCGTTGCCGAGTTCCTTGGACTGTGTGGTACCGTAGTAAACTCTTTCCGGCTCGAACCACATACAGAACTGTATGCCCTTATTGTGGCAAAGATCGGAGATCTTCTTAAGTCCGCCGTTAGCATAAACTTTTGCAGGCTTCCATTCACCGGTATAGCCCCAGTTGGGCATTTTCTTTATATCGTACCAAGGGGCGTCAAGCTCAAATACGCAGTTGAACTTCTCGGGAATATCCGTCTTTGCTACGGCATTGACAGCCTGAAGGTCAGCGGTCGTGCCCGTAAGTGCAGAGCAGAGATATACGTTTTCCTTGAAATCGCGGTGCCCCGAATATCTCATCATGTTGTGATCGATTATCCATCTTCTCCAGATGTTCTGACCGTACTGCCAGTCACCGTTCTTGTAGAAGAGGAGAACGATACCGGGATAGTACATGGTCTCTCCCTCAAACATAACGAAATTCGTACTCTTCTGTCCCGCTTCAAGGTTAAGCTCTCCGTCGGATATCTTATATTTTACCTTCCAGTCACCTTGCCAGTTAACTGCGGTAATGACACCTTTTTTGTCGTTCTTGTTTTCTGCATTAAGGAAAGGCAGATAGTTCATAGAGGTCATACCGTATTCGGATGCAAGCTCAAAAGTCTTTCCTCCCGATACCGTTTCGGTCTTAGCCTGGAAGCAGGTCTCGGCATAATAGCCGCCGTCGTTGTAATGAACAACGGAGCTCTTTGCCTCCATAATATCTGAGCTTATAGACTGCAGAGATGATATTTCGGGAGAATTTCCCGTATTAAGATTCTTTATTTTCGCATCGTATTCAACTACGGGGTAGTTGGGATACGAGGTAAGGGTAAGGGTTATCTCAAATCCGAGCTCCGTATTTGTATATACGATATCATAATAGCTGCGTTTCACGGGCTTATCGCTTGCCGCAAAGTCTGTTACGGTAGTAGGTTCACCTACCGTCTTCGTCCATTCGTATTCATAAGAAAACTTTTTTCCTATTTTGAATATAACGGGGGGAGTATTGCTGTCCTCTATATTTTCTTTGAGCCACTCTTTTGCAGCATCGTAGTCGGAATGTGCCGTAAGGTAATCGGATACGTCCGCATCAAGATCGCCTATGGATACTCCGCCTTCCGTCTCAGATTCCGTCTCGGTCTGGGTTCCAACGCCCTCTCCTCCTCCGCAAGCGGCAAAGGGGAGAACGGTAAGCACAGCCAAAACCAAAGCAAGAACCGATCTGAACTTTTTCATAGATTCCTCCTTAAGAGTCACAAACTGATTCGTTTTGTATATTACGAAATTATGCAACCATTCTATCATTTTTTTCGTCATATTTCAATTGGATGATTTAGCCAATCAGAATATTTTTTTGTGTAAAATTACAGTAGCCTATTTATTAAGAGCATATTCAGCTATAGCTGCATACCCGCTGCCTTTTTTATAGCTTACCGTAAAGCCTTCACTCATAAGTTCGGCTCCCGTCATTACATTGGAATTGTCGGGAGTATCTCTGTCAGTTATCTTGTACTCCGCATCGGGATCAAGACCTTTGGCAACAAAGGTATATTCCCCTCCTTTACGAAGATAGCCTATCATCATACCCTCACCGTTCTCGTGATCGTGGAACTGCATAGCGAGATTAGCGTCTTCTTCATAACTTAAAGAACTGATCTGATAGAAATCTTTCCAAATATATTTATGAAGAGATTTCCACTCGTCAAGTCCCTTTTCTATGGATCTAAAATCTGAATTTCCCGTGCAAAGGACTCCGATGCTGAGAGTAAGACGAGTACGTGTATCATACTTATCAAGAGGTGCCATAAGACCGGTACCGGTAAAGATATACCAGGAGTACGCACTGAAGTTCTGGCACTGCTGAGATATTATCTCTACGTTCCAGTCGCTCTTGGTGTGTGCGAATGAAAAACGAAGTGTTTCGAGATCAAGTCTTCTACCGCCGCCTGCGCAGGCATCAAATACAAGACCGGGATTCTTTTCGGCAAGAGCTGTCCAAACGTTTATGTATCCTTTGCAGGCAAGGTTCTCGGTAGCGCCCGTTCTTGGAATTCCCATCTCCCTCGACTGATATGAATCGTATGCCCACCAATAAGGGCCGTTGTTGGTATTAAAATCCTGACGGTATACGTCCATACCGTATTCCTTTATAGTGCTGTCGACAAGATCTATAGCATAATCCACAGCCTCTTGCTTGCTGTAATTTAAAAGGTTGTCCCAACCGGGATCAAATCCCGATGCAACGCATTCATCATAAGAGATGTACCCTCCGTTATTAAGATATATACCGTTATTACCGATCTTTTTAGCCTGGGGGGTATTGAAAGCAAATCTTTCCGGTTCAAGCCACAAACAGAACTGTATACCCTTTTTGTGGCAAAGGTCTGAAACCTTCTTAAGTCCGCCGTTGGCATAAAATTTGCCGGGATTCCAATGCCCCAAATAGTACCATACGTTAGTGTTCTTGACATCGTACCAAGGAGCATCAAGCTCAAATACGCAATTAAACTTTGTGGGAATATCAGTCTTTGCTACGGCATTGACAGCCTGAAGGTCAGGAGTCGCACCCATAAGCGAAGAGCAGAGGAAAACATTTTCTTTGAAATCACGGTGTCCTGAATATCTCATCATATTGTGATCGATTATCCATCTTCTCCAGATATTCTGTCCATACTGCCAGTCGCCCTGCCAGTTTACCGCTGTGATGACACCCGTTTCGATCTCACTGTTTTCTGCATTGAAAAAGGGCAAGTAATTTGCTGAAGTCATACCTAATTCGGAAGTAAGCTCAAAATTCTTAAATCCCGAAACAGTTTCGGTCCTTGCCTGGAAACAGGTCTCGGCATAATATCCGCCATCATTAAAATGTATGGTAGCATTACGAGTTTCCAAAAGACCCGAGTCTAATGATTTGAGATCCATTATTTCGGGAGAGTTGCCTTTATTAATGTTCTTTATCTTTGCATCATATTCAACTACGGGATAGTTGGGGTAAGAGGTAACGGTAACCGTTATTTCAAAACCAAGCTCCGTATTTGTGTACACGATATCGTAATAGCAGCGTTTTACGGGCTTCTCACTTGCCGCAAAATCCGTTACAATAGTGGGCTCACCTTTGGTCTTTGTCCACTCATAATCATAAGAATACTTTTTTCCCACTTTAAACACAACGGGAGGAGTGTTTGTATCCTCAATATTTTCCTTTATCCACTTTTTTGCCGCATCGTAGTCGGAATACGTAGTAAGATAGTCCGATACGTTCTCATCAATATCCCCTACGCTTATCCCTTCTTTTTCT
The DNA here is from genome assembly GCA_015064425.1 of Oscillospiraceae bacterium. The sequence goes on from SVSF01000027.1 coordinate 14,693, forward strand.
GTATCAGCTTCTGTTCCGCTTTCCGTCTCAACACCTTCGCCGCCGCAGGCTGCAAGAGGCAATACGGCAAGCACCGCCAAAAGCAGAGCTATCACCGATCTCATCTTTTTCATAAGGGGTCCTCCTTGTATGAAGCTTTTTCTGTTTTGTATATATTACAGCGTTATGTAAATATTCTATCATCTTTTTTTTATTTTTTCAATTGTACATTTCTCCAATTATGAGTTTATTTTTTGTATAACCCTACAATAAATAAACTCGCATTATTAAGATCCTCTAGAAAAGCGTAAAACATTCCTTTTCGTACGGAATGTTTTACACTTTTCTCAGATTTCAACAGCGTAATCCGCTATTGCAGCATAAGGTTTATTCTTTGGATAGCTTACGGTAAAGCCTTCGCTCATAAGAGCTGCTCCCGTCATGACCTTAGAGGAAGATCGCTTGTCCCTGTCCGTAATGCGGTATTCTTTATTAGGATCAAGACCCTTCGCTATGAAGGTATATTCTCCGCCTGCACGAAGATATGCGATCATCATGCCCTCGCCGTTCTCATGGTCGTTGAACTGCATTGCAAGATTTCCTTTTTCGGATGCATCGTACTCGCTTATCTGATAAAAGTCATTGAACATATATGTCTGGAGAGACTCCCATTCCTTGAGTCCGTTTGCCACAATCTTGTAATCGATATTGGTTCCGCCGGGAACTCCGTTGCTGAGAGTAAGCCTTGATCTTATATCATAGGTGCTAAAATAGTCGCAGATACCTGTTCCCGTGAAAATATACCAGGAATATGCGCCGAAATTCTGACACTGTTGAGATACAACGTCTGCAAACCAGTCGCTCTTCGTATGCATAAAGGAGAAGCGCATAGTCTCAAGATCGTTTCTTCTTCCGCCTCCCGAGCAGGAGTCAAATATAAGCCCGGGGTTTTCCTCTGCTATTCTCGTCCACGCTTCAACGTAGCCCGCACAAGCATGATTTTCCGTAATACCCGTTCTCGGAACTCCGTAAAGTTCCTCCTCGTACTTATCGTATGCGGCAAAATATACCTGTTGTCCCTTTTCGTAACTTACGTTGAAATCCTGGCGGTATACGTCCATACCGTATTTTTTCACCGTAGAACTTACAAGTTCCACCACGTAATCTATCGCCTCTTGCTTTCCATAATTTATAAGGCTTGAGCCTGCATAATAATTCTTCTTTTTACAGTCCATAAAGCTGATATATTTTTCATCTTTTGTGAGATATATCATATTATCTTTCAGATCTTTCGACTGTAAAGTATTATAATAAGCTCTTTCCGGCTCCATCCAGAGGCAGAAGCTCATTCCGTTTTCTCGGCAGAGTTCAGACAGCTTTTCAAGTCCGCCGTCATTATATTTGGAATTGGGATTGTAGTTTCCCGCACTATACCAACCGTCCTGACCATAGATATACCATCCTGCGTCTATTTCAAATACAAGATTGTAATTTTTATTTATCTGAGCTGCTACAAGACGTTTTGCCACCGCCATATCTCTTTGTGCGCCTTCAAGACTTGAGGAAAGAAATACGTTCTGTTTAAAATCCCGCCTTCCCGAATTTCTGAAAAGATTATGTTCAACTATCCACCTTCTCCAGATATTCTGTCCGAATTGCCAATCTCCGTCCTTATAGAATATGAGCACCACTCCGGGAATGCTTACGCTCTCGCCCTCAAGCAGAACGAAGTCCGTATATCTCTGTCCGGCGGTAAATTCAAGTTCTCCGTTTTTGGATTCGTAATCTATTTTCCAGCTTCCCTGCCAGTTAATGACAGAAATTATTCCGCCCTTTTCCTTTGCTATATTGAAAAACGGTATGTATTCATCCGTAGGCAGTCCCTTGTCGGTTCCCAGGGTGAATTTCGATGAGTCGCTTATTTTTTTCGCATGGGGCTCATATGCATCCGCCGCATATTTACCGCCCTCTGTGTAATGAAACTCGCTGTCTTTTCCATAGCCCTCAAAAACCGTATCAAGAGCCTTTATGTCCTTTATGTTTTCAGACTTTCCGTTTGATATATTTTCAAGAACCGCCGAGTACTCTATCAGGGGATATCCGTCATAGCCTGTAAGTGTGAGAGTAAGTTTCAGACCCTTTTCCGCACAGGTGTATACTATGTCAAAATATCTTCTCTCAACGGGCATATCGCTTTCGGGATAGTCAACGAATACCTGGACGTCTCCCGCCTCTTTGCTCCATTTGAGGGTATCGGAATGAACTCCGCCCACGGTAAAGCTTACGGGAGGAGCGTTCTTGTCTTCAACGTTCTCCTTAAGCCACTTTGCAGCCTCCTTGTAATCTCCGTAAAGAGACAGATATCCCTCTTCGGGCTCCGCCTTTATCCAGCTTTCGGTGCTTTCCGTAAGAGCCTCGGTCTCAGATTCTCCGTGAGTCTCGGTTTCCGCAGTTCCCCCGCCGCAGGCGGCAAGAGGAAGCAGCATAAGCACCGCAAGTATCAGTGAGATAAGTGAACGTATTTTCATGGATCTTTCTCCTTATTTTAACTTATTTGTGAAAATTATAGCATAAATTTATGAATATCTCAACATTACCCAGGGTAACAAGAGTCACATAAACCCGATTTCGTAAGGCTTCTATTACCCTAAGTTGCAAAGCACCCCGACAGACTTTCGTCCGTCGGGATATTTATTGCTCGTAAAAAGCCTATGCCTTCTTGTACCAAACTACGGATGCGTAAGGAGTACCCTCTTCGTAAGATACCTTAAATCCGCCGTTCATTATCTCTTTACCCGTAAGTACACATTCCGTTTCGGGCTTGTCACCGTCCCAGATCTTGTACTCAGCGTCTGCTTCAAGGGCTTTCGCATTAAACGCGTAGTCCCCGCCCTTACGGAGGTATGCTACCATCATACCCTCTTCCTTTTCGTGGTCGTGGAACTGCATTGCCATCTTGCCATCCTCGTCGTAGTTCTGCTCGGATATCTGATAGTAATCCTTGTAGAGATACTTATGAAGGGATTTCCATTCGCGAAGTCCTTTTACATAGGTTCCGACATCTCCACAGAAGCTGAGAGGTACTCCTATACTAAGAGTAAGGCGGGAACGCGTATCGTAATTATCCGCAGGGGCGCAAAGTCCCGTACCCGTGAAGATATACCAAGAGTATGCACCGAAGTTCTGGCACTGTGCGGACAACACCGGCTCTACCCAGTCGCTCTTGGTGTGTTCAAAAGAGAAACGCACCGTTTCAAGGTCGTGTCTTCTTCCTCCGCCCGCGCAGGCATCAAATACGAGTCCCGGATTTCTTGAGGACACCTCACGCCACACCTTGCGATAGCCTTCGGCAGCCGCATTTCCGGTAGCTCCCTTTCTGGGAATACCGTACTTCTGCTCTTCATATTCGTCATAT
>SVSF01000028.1 GCA_015064425.1 Oscillospiraceae bacterium
TCTGCAAAATCGCTTGTAAAAATTTCGACCGTAGAAACGGCGAAACCCCCGATAAAATCGGGGGTTTCTTGGGCAATATCTTTTTCATTGCCCTTTGATGGCGGAGAGAGAGGGATTCGAACCCTCGTGTGCTTGCGCACAAACTGATTTCGAGTCAGCCCCGTTATGACCACTTCGATATCTCTCCATAAATATGATGCAACAGCGTGTATCTTGTCAAGCGCAGGGGAGGGTATCTTCGCCAAAGGCAAAACAACTCTCAATGATGCATACTGTACATTTTTAAGTTTTGATTTTGATAGGGAAAGAGATACACTTCCATATCAAACAGACCATATTATAACATATATGAACTTAAATTTCAAGTGTTTTGATAAAAAATGTGATAAAATTTATTGACTTGAATTTTTCATAGTGTTATAACATAAAAAACGCTTTTGGGGGCGGACTATGGAACTAAAAAAATACCCTTGCAGCGAAGTCAAAGAGATAAGGGTGCAGGGAAGAGTCAGTAACAGAAAAACAGACGGAATTCCGCTGTTCTGGACGGGGTCTGCCATTGAAATGAACGTTACGGGCGGTGAAATGTGGCTCGATTACTACTGCGAGTATAACGGTAATACCGCTTATGTCAGGGTAGAGATAGACGGCGCCGATATGTACCGTTTTATGCTCGAGGAAGGCAGACACAAGGTCTGTATTTACAGGCAGTTCCCGGATGAAGAAAAAATGTCAGAATCTACAGAGAGATTCAGGCGTCCGCTGCTGTCATAGTTTTTGAAAACCTTTATATAGACGGCGAATTTTGTCACGTGCCCGATAGAAAATACAAGATCGAATTTTTCGGTGACAGTGTGACGAGCGGTGAGGGGCTTGCGGGTGCAACCAAGCTTAACACGTGGGTGCCCGCTGTGTTCAGCTACAGAAATAATTATGCACTTCTTGTTGCCGATGCTCTTGATGCCGATTGGAGCATTTTTTCTCAGAGTGGGTGGGGTTACTGTATGGATTGGAGAGGATGTACCGACAATGCCATACCAAAATATTATGATCATGTTTGCGGGGTTACCTCTCACCCCTCTCAATTGGCACTTGGCGCAGGGGACGTTTATGACTTTGAAAGCAGTAAGATAAACGTTGCTGTTATTAATCTTGGAGCAAACGATAACGGCGGTCTTTATAATCATCTTACAGAGGATAAAAAAATGATCCTGTTTACCATAAAATGTTCTGTGATTCTGTATATAACTTTATTGCAGATATAAGAAAGCATAATAAAGGCGCACTTATCCTCTGTTGCTATAACATGCTGAGAGATAATCTTAATGGTGAAATAATAAATGCGGTGAAAAATTATATTGCAGATACCGGAGATGATAAGGTGTATAGCCTTTCCGTACCGCAGGCAGACCGATCTATGAATGGATCTCGCAGTCATCCGGGAGTGGAAGCTCACAAGCTCTATGCTGCGGCTATTACTAAAAAACTTAAGGAAATTCTATAAAAAAGAACGGCAATGTTTTTCATTGCCGTTCTTTTCTTATTTAAGCCTGGCAGCTCTCGATGAATTTTACGATATCACCGACTGTTGTGAACTTATGGATATCATCATCAGGGAACTGAATATCAAATTCCTCTTCGCAACGCATTGCGAGGTCCATAAGCTCAACAGAGTTGATGCCAAGGTCCTGAGAAAGATCGCTCTCGAGAGTGATGTCCGACTCGCTGATGTCAAATTCTTCAACGAGCATAGCCTTTATTTTGTCAAACATGGTAAAAACCTCCATAGCCATATGGCTTTATATTTAAACTTTTTAGGTTTACGAAATAAATTATTTTATCTTGAAGCGCTGGATCTTCTTTGAAGTAGTTCTTTCAAACTCCTCTTTGCGAATCTCTATCCTATGGATCTGCTTATAAGAGGGAAGTTTCTTATTGACTTCTCCGATCTCAGCTTTAACCATTTCGTAGATCTCTTCGTCGGTCTTGCCTTCAAGATGCTGCATGTTGGGAACAACGATAGCAGTTATAGTTGGCTCACCTTGGTCATTATTTCTTGCCATAACAACAGATTCAAGAATTATCTCTATCGGTACAAGATATTCCTCGATCTCCTCGGGGAAGACGTTTTTACCGTTTGAGAGGATAATTACGTTCTTTTTGCGTCCGGTAATATAGATGTAACCGTCCTTATCCATCCATCCGATGTCGCCGGTGCGGAACCATCCGTCATCGGTGAACACTTCCTTTGTAGCCTCGGGATTTTTATAGTAGCCCATCATTACGTTGTCGCCTTTAACAAGTATCTCGCCGGTTTCTTCACCGGGAGTCTTGTCGATCATGACCTTACAGCCCTTAACAGGCTGACCTACCGAGTGGAAGCGTATCTTTCCGGGAGAATTGACTGCAACAAGAGGTGCGCACTCGGTAATTCCGTAGCCCTCAAGCACAGTGATACCGAAAGCGTAAAAGTCCTTTATTAACTGAGGGCTGAGGGGCGCTCCACCGCAAACGATACTTGCAAGATTACCACCGAAGGAATCAAGGATCTCCTTAAAGAGCTTTCTTCTTACGTCAATTCCGCAGCTGAGAAGAACGTTATCAAATCCCATAGCGAATTTGAGCTTGCCTTCGATGCCTTTTTTCTTGACCTCTGCCCAAATCTTTTTGTGCATTGTCTCAACAAAGAGCGGAACGAGAGCAAGTGCATTAGGCTTGAACTCCTTAAAGTTCTTCATAACGTGCTTGAGCGAATCGTTAAGAAGCACCTGTGCACCAATATTCATAAGAGCAAGGTGACCGCAGGTCATCTCATACGTATGGTGAGGAGGAAGAACCGAAACGAATGTGTTTCTGTCGTCATAAGACATTGAGAGACAGGAAGCGTTAGTTGCGGCAGTAAGGTTACGGGTGGAGAGCATAACTCCCTTAGCCGTACCTGTAGATCCTGAAGTAAAGATGATAGCCGCAAGCTTTTCGGGTTCGATCTCGTAGTCGATATATTCCGTATAACCGCCTTCAAGCTCCGTTTTACCGAGCTCAACGAGGTCGTCCATCGTCATATTCTTATCATCCGAAACAAAATCGGGAGAAGGCTGAATAGCAACGAAGAGCTTTACGTTTGGAAGAAGCTCCTTGATCTCATTTATTTTATCAGCGAGCTTTTCGGTATAGAATACCGCCTCAACCTCAGCGTGATTCATAAAGAAGGCCGTCTGCTCATTTGTAAGCTCAGGGTCAACCGGTACTATATAACCGCCACCGTTAACTGTGGATATATAAGTTGCAGTATATCTGGGGTGCGTGTGACCTATTACGGAAATACCCTTGCCCATAAGGCCGAGCTTTGCAAGTCCCGTGCCTATATACAGGGTCTCATCATAAAGCTTCTTAAACGAATATTCGAGAGTGGCACCGTTTTCCTTATAAAAATATAGGGTTTTGTCACCGAAAACATCAGCACCGCTTTTTACGAGGTCACGAAGATCGCTGATTATTTTTGGCGGTCTTGCGCCCTTAAGATTGTTTATCATTCTCATTTTTACAAACTCCGTTTCAAAAAAGTCAAAAGTTAAAATAAACCAAGACGGCTATATTGTACCACAAAGTAGCACTTATGTCAATAGTTTAGTAAAAATTGATTTTATTCATACATATTTATTATCATTGCGCCACAGAACAATGTAAAGTAAATATATGAAAAAAGCGGCTCACGTACACGTGAGCCGCAAAGGTAACTTTTTATAAGAAAATTTTTCGCAATTGAATTCCCGCGAGAGCATTTGAAAGCGTATCGGGAAGAAGTGAAAAGTCTGCTACAAGCGAATGCGGTTTTTTATCCGGATCATCCTGAATCATAGGCACAAAATATACGTGCTTGCGTAAAAGCAGAGCGCCTATGTTTTTGAGATTTGACGACATGGCGTCATTCGACGCAAGACAGATAATAAGAGGTCTGTCAGAGCGCAGATGTGCCTTTGCCGCCATTGTAACAGCCGTATCTGTTATTCCGTTCGCTATTTTTGCAAGGGTATTACCCGTGCACGGAGCTATAATAAGAGCATCGAGTGAAATTTTAGGACCGAGAGGCTCGGCGTCTGTTATACTGTGAATTATTTCTTTTCCGCAAACATCCGTGACCTTTTTTCTGAAGTCGTCGGCAAGCCAGAACCGGGTATCGGTCGAATATGCGTTTTCACTCATTATGGGAATTATGTCAAGCCCGTTTGATACAAGCTGTTCGAGTATCTGTAAAGATTTTGAAAAGGTGCAAAACGAGCCGCATACAGCGTATCCTATCACGAGATTCATCCTCCTTTCGAGAGGCAGTCCCGGAGTGCTTCAAAAACGGCGTTTGCAGCGCTTCTCGGGGCATATTTCCCGGGAATACCCGATGCAAGTATATATTTACCGCAATTTTTCTTCATAAACTCGCCATCGCCTCCAAACGGAGGGGAAGCAAGCTCAATATAAACAGAGTTTTTAAGCAATGATGAATTGTTTTCATCAAAAATCCAGCTTGGCACTGTGTTGAAGATGGCATCATAGCTTTTTTTGAGGTTGAATATTCCGTCTCTGCAGTAATCGAGCTTATCGCAATTGTTTCCGCCGAATATATCCGCAAGCATAAGGTCATCCTCTTTTCTTGCAGCGACAGTTACGTGTGCTCCCAGACTTTTCAGTTTGCTTGCAAGAAGCTTTCCTATCCTTCCGTATCCGCAGATGAGTATGTTCGATTCTCTTAGTGAAATGTCAAGCTCTGACATTAGCTGATATACGGCACCCTCGGCGGTTATGTCGGCGTTTTTCCAAACGTATGACTTGTTTTCAAGATAATCTGTGTAGTTAACACCGAATGAAGAAAAAAGGTCTTTAATGTGAGGTGGTATCTTTCCTGCAAACACCTTGCATCCTGCGGGGATACTTTTTATCAGCTCGGAGATCAGTATATCCTTCTCGGAATTCAGTTTGCAGCCGTCTTTTGTGAGGGGTAAAGGAAGCAGAAGATATTCCGCACCTTCAAGCGCCGCGTCAAGACTTTTGCAGTTATCGGAATTTTCACTTATCCCATAGCGCCTGATTTGATATCCGTCTTTACTAAAAAGCTCAGTTATATAAAACTGTCTGCCGTCGCCTCCGATGGCAGACAATATGCTTTGTGTCTTCAAAAGCTTCACTCCTTTCTGCCCGTTAACAGAATATGACAGAGTTATTCTTCTTGTGACTTCACTTTAAAGCAAATTTTATCGGAATACAGCGTTATCTCGGCATTGTTTGCACCCTCAATATGAGCATAAGAATTTATTTCTTCATCCGCTATCGTGATAGTCTTGGTGCTACTGCTCGGATACACTGTAAAATCATTTTTGCATATCGGTCCGTGCGTGCCGAGTATAATGTTTTCGTCTGTTATCTCTATGGGATTCATTTCAAGGTAAGATGAGCCTACGTATGTAAGGTTTACGTCTCCGCATATCCTTAGCATAATGGCAGGATGCGAAGAACGCTTGATATAATTTCTGTCAAAGCTTACAGCACACCCGTTTATATTTGCGGTATTTTGTCCGGCATCATAGTATATGACCTTAACGCCCTCCTTTTCAAGCTCGTATTTTATCGATTCGGCGATAGGTCGTTCGGTCTCGTTTATTGGTACAGGAAGCATAATGCTGTGAAGAAGCTCCTTACTTGAAAGCTTGCGAAGAGCACTTATATGCTTTTTATGCACGTGCGTAAGAACTACCGTATCTATCTCTCTGTATCCTATTTCGAGAGCTTCATTATATGCCTCGTAGAGTCCGGAAAATGAACCTGTTGAAACGTCAATTATCGAATTTTCTCCATTTTTCGACATACATATATATTCGTTTTCCTTTACACGCAAATATTTTACGTACACGGTATCGTCATTTAGAGCGATATATTCAAGTAATGAAAAAGAAATTGCAAAAACAAGAACGAATAAAGGGATGATAATCTTATGCTTTAACCTTACTGTCATCAAAATGAAGAGGATGATAAAAAATATAGGAATAGCATATTTGACAAACGGATAATTAAGAGAAACGTAAACATGCTCAATTTCAGAGAAATATCCTGCGATACCGACTGTCAGTTTTGATGCAGCATCTATAATGAAAGCAAGAAACGCAGCAATAAACGGTATTTTACAGAACAAAAGCAGAAGCGGTGCAAGATAAAGCAAAACCGAAACTATAGACGAGAGCAGAAGAGTAACTAACGGGCCTACCGAGGATATTGCACCAAAGCAAAAGCAGGAGAATGGCAATGTCATTGTTATAGCGGCAAATGACATAATAAGCCCGGAAAGAGTATATTTTAATAATCTGCCAAAGAACCCCCTCAGGCATCTGCGCAGCTTGAATCTCATAAGAATTTCGAAGGGAGATGCAATAATAATTCCCAGAGTTGCCATAACTGACATCCAGAAGCCTATGTCACGTACCGCCGAAGGAGAGAAGGATATTATTGCCGCAGCGGCAAACAGCAGTGCGGTAAAGCTGTCCTTTTTTGCCCTCAGAAAATAAGCTGTATAGGTGCATAGGAGCATTATAGCCGAGCGTATTACGGAAAGTCCGAATCCGCTCAGTGCTACGTAGAAAATAATCAGTACTGAAGAAATAACAAATCTCGGCCCCTTCTTAAGCCTTAATATAATAAGAATAAAATCAAGCATCGTGGAGATTATGGCAAGATGCATTCCGCTTAGAGCAAGAATATGATAGCATCCCGTTCTCTTGAAATCTCTTTTTGTGATATCGGAGAGATCATCCCTGTTTCCGAGAAAAAGAGCACCGATAAGTCCCGCAGAATTTTCATCAAGAACCCTTTTGAAGATTCTCGAAAAGATCTGATTAAGAGAAGACAGCTTTATTTCTATGCCACTATTCTTTTCTTCAGATATTGTACAGCTTGGCAAGGGCTCAGAGGCAAGAAAATAAATTCCTTTGGAGTTTAGATACTGCTTTTCATCAAAGCTACCGTCGTTTTCTATATCGGAAATTATAACATCAGAGATGATTTTGTCCCCTAATTCAACGTCAAGCAAATAAGGGGCTTCAAATCGCATCTTAAAATTTACTTTTTCCTCGTTTATGCGGTGGACCCTTATGTCAAAGGTTGAAAGATAGTTGCTTTTATAAGAGGCGGAAAGGACGGTGGCTTCTATCTCCGAGATCTCGGTATCCGAGGTATATCTTTGAAGCTGATTATCTATTTTTGCAGAATACAGATAAGAATGAAGTATGCCCAAAACCGCAAAAAATAAGGGCAAAGCAATTTTGAAAATGATATTGCTTTGCCACCGGATAACAGAAATTATTAAAAATACCGATATCAGAGCCGAAAGAATGACAATAGAGGGAAGGATAAAAGATTCAGAAGTAAACGAGCCCCAAAGAGCACCGCAAATAAGAAAAAAGCATGAAAGCGCAAATGGTCTCTGTGAAAAATATTCATATAAAATCAGAGACTGTCGGCGTAATCGGTTGCAAGCTTATCGCATTTTTCGTTATAGGGATGTCCTGCGTGTCCCTTGACCCAGATAAATTCAACCTCGTGTATTTCAAGAAGGTCAAGGAGCTTTTGCCACAGGTCTGTATTGAGCGCAGGGGAGCGGTCTGCTTTTTTCCAGCCGTTCTTTCTCCAGGATTCTGCCCACCCCTTTGTTACTCCGTCAACAAGATACTTTGAGTCTGAAGTAATAGTGACCTTGCAAGGCTCTTTAAGTGCCGCAAGGGCTTCGATAGCTGCGGTAAGCTCCATTCGGTTATTGGTGGTTTCCTTTTCTCCGCCGCTCATTTCCTTTATTCTGTCGCCGTATAGAAGGATGGCTCCCCAACCGCCTTTTCCGGGGTTTCCGCGGCATGCGCCGTCGGTATATATCTCGATTTTTTTCATTCTGTCAACTCCTGAACCGTATTATGACTTATTATACACACGCTATCGTGAAAAATCAATACATCAATTAAAAATCATCTTAAAAATCGGAGAAATATATATTTTTGCGATAATGCTTGAAATTTGCAAGATTTTGTAGTATAATAAAACGAAGAATTAAAAATTAAAGGAGACAGCCATGAGGAAAAGAAGATTCGGAGACCGTAAAGACGGCAGACGAGTTAGAACTGCTCCCCCTATGACTAAGCTTGAACCATATATAATGCGTCGCCGTTCGGATGCGCAGAATTTTTTTGCGGATAGTCTTAATATTGAAAAGACCGAGAAGTTTTGCCGCGAGAAGGTGAAGGAAGGGAAAACAAATTTCTCTATTCTTCACGTAATTCTTGCAGCGTATTCGCGTACCGTTTCTCAGAGACCCGCACTTAACAGATTTATCAGCGGTCAGAAGCTGTATTCAAGAGACGACGAAATAGTCATAAATATGGCTGTAAAGAAGGAAATGACGATCGAGGCAGAGGATACCATGATAAAGGTTGTCCTAAGCCCCTCTGATACAATAGATGAGGTATACGAAAAATTCAACAAGGTCGTTACAGATGCGCTTTCGACAAGTGGAGGCACAAGCTTTGACGGAGTGGCTAAATTCCTGTCTATCATTCCCGGATTTATATTTAGGGGAATATTTAAACTGCTTGATCATCTTGACTATCACGGATGGCTCCCGAAATTTCTTACAAATGAGGTCAGTCCGTTCCATGGCTCAATGATAATCACAAGTATGGGATCACTTGGAATAAAACCCGTTTACCATCATCTTTACGATTTTGGAAACCTTCCGGTATTTCTTGCTTACGGTTCAAAGCAAACGGAATATAAGCTTGCCTCGGACGGAACAGTTGTAAAGCATAAATACATAGATCTTAAAGCGGTTACTGACGAGAGAATATGCGACGGATTTTATTATGCGTCTTGCTTTAAACTTATAAAGAGATACGTTGAAAATCCCGAGATGTTGCTAGCACCTCCGGAAAAAATATACAAAGATATTGATTAAAATTAAATGAAACTAGGAAAGGATGCGGATCTATCCGCGAAAACATTATGACACTTGTTATTTTAGCAGCAGGAATGGGCTCCAGATACGGAGGCTTGAAACAACTTGACCCTATTTCCGACAAGGGCGAATTTATTATTGATTTTTCAATATATGACGCAATAAAAGCCGGATTTGACAAAGTGGTTTTCGTTATTAAGAGAGAAAATTATGATCTTTTTGCGGAAACTGTAGGAAACAGAATAGCAAAAAGCGTAAAGGTTGAATATGCCTTCCAAGATATCGAAGCAATACCGAGCGGATATTCCGTTCCGGCTGGTAGAACCAAGCCTTGGGGAACGGCTCACGCTGTTCTCTCTGCAAAGGATATTGTAAATGATAATTTTGCCGTTATCAATGCGGACGATTTTTATGGTCGAGATGCATTTATAAAGCTTGCAAGGCATTTTGAAAACGTTAATATGAACGAGGAAAAGGCTCACTGTTGTATGGTCGGTTATATTCTTGACAATACTCTTACTGAAAACGGTACGGTTTCAAGAGGAGAGTGTAAAATCGACCAAGAGGGATATCTCGTAGACGTTACAGAGAGAACTAAGCTTAAGCGTGACGGTGATATGGCGGCATACGAGGAGGACGGTGTTTGGCACAAGATTCCGAAAGATACAGTCGTTTCGATGAACTGCCTCGGCTTTACACCTGCTGTTTTTGAGCATATTGATAAAGGCTTCGAGAAATTTCTTTCCGAGAATGGAAATCAGCTTAAATCTGAGTATTTTATTCCTACCGCAATAAAGGAAATGATGGCGGATGGAGTTGCTGATATGAAGGTGTATTCTACGAACGAGACTTGGTATGGAGTTACATACCACGAGGATAAGGAACATGTTCAGAGCAGTATCAGAAAAATGATAGCCGACGGAGTTTATCCGGACGGACTTTGGAACTAATAATAAGGAGAAAATATGGCAATTCTTATAACCGGCGGTGCCGGATTTATCGGTTCACACACGGCAGTTGAATTTCTTGAGGCGGGAAAAGAGATAATTATTGTTGATAATTTTTCAAACAGCAAACCGTGTGTTCTTGACAGGATCAAGGAAATAACAGGCAAGAATTTTAAGTTCTATGAGGCAGATCTTTGTGACAGAGAAGCTCTCGAAAAGATCTTTGGAGAAAATAAAATAGAAAGCGCAATTCATTTTGCTGGCCTTAAGGCGGTAGGAGAATCTGTAGAACAGCCCATAAGATACTATCAAAACAATCTTATGAGCACGCTTACTCTTTGCAGCGTTATGGCGAAGTACGGAGCAAAGAAGATAGTTTTCAGCTCCTCTGCAACAGTTTACGGCAAGCCTGAGAGCGTGCCAATATCCGAGAATTTCCCCCTCTCCACTACCAATCCTTACGGTGAAACAAAGCTTATGATAGAGCGAATTCTAAAGGATATATGGGTTTCCGATAACGAATGGAGCGTTGCCGTCCTTCGTTATTTCAATCCTATTGGTGCACATAAGAGCGGAAGGATCGGCGAGGACCCTAAGGGAATCCCGAATAATCTTCTTCCTTATATAACCCAAGTGGCATCGGGTAAGAGGGAATATCTCTCTGTATTCGGCAATGATTATGACACACATGACGGAACCGGCGTCAGAGACTATATTCACGTTGTAGACCTTGCAAAGGCACATCTTGCGGCGATAGAATTCGCTGATAAGACAACTGGAGTTGATTACTTTAACGTAGGAACGGGAGTTGGATATTCCGTTCTTGACATTGTAAACGCTTATGAAAAAGCGACGGGAATCAAGATAAACTATAAGATCGCTCCAAGACGCCCCGGCGATATTGATGAGTGCTATGCAAATCCCGAAAAAGCGTATAAAATGCTTGGATGGAAAGCTGAATACGGCATAGAAGAAATGTGCCGTGATGCAAACAAGTGGCAGCAGATGAATCCTAACGGATACGATGAGTAAGGAGTTATTGTGAGTAATATTTTGAAGAAGCACTTCGGATACATGGAAGACGGCAGAGAGGTCAGCACGTATTCCATGAAAAACGCAAATGGAATGAAGCTGAAGATAACCGATTTCGGCGGTGCAATAATGCAGCTTAAGGTCCCGGATAAGTACGGAAGAATGACCGACGTTGTCTGTGGCTTTGATTGCCTCTGGGACTATATGAACGCAGGCGGGTTCCAGGGCGCGCTCGTAGGAAGAATCGGCAACAGAATCGGAAAGTGCAAATTTACGCTTGACGGCAAGGAATATTCTCTCTACGCAAACGACGGTGAGAACAGCCTTCACGGCGGCAAAGTAGGTTTTTCACATAAGCTTTGGAAAGCTACGATGTTAGACGGTGACGAGCCGTCTCTCGTGCTCGAATATACATCTCCCGATATGGAGGAGGGATATCCCGGAACGCTTGACGTAAAGGCTACCTATACCTTAACAAAGGATAATGCCGTTGCGATAGATTTCGAGGCTGTTTCTGATAAAAAGACGATAGTAAACCTTACAAACCATACTTACTTTAATCTTGGCGGCTTTGCAAGCGGTTCTATTTGCTCTGACAGACTTTGGATGGATGCAGATGCGTATCTTCCCACCGACAGCGGTCTTATTCCCACGGGCGAAATAAAGAGTGTTGAGGGAACACCTTTCGACTTCCGCACGGAGAAGGAAATAGGCAGAGATATCGATGCAGACGATCCCGATCTTAAATACGGTAAGGGATACGATATCTGTATGTGCTTTACGGGCGGAGAAACAAAAGAGCCCGTTCTCAGAGTAAAGCTTTATGACCCCGAATCGGGAAGAGAGATGCAGGTGCTTACAGACCAGCCGTGTATCCAGCTTTATACAGGCAATATGATGGACGGTCCTCACCGTTTTAAGGGCGGATATCCTCAGAACTTCAGACACGCTCTCGCGCTCGAGACACAGAAGATGCCTGATGCTATAAATCACCCGAATTTCACGAATACTGTCCTTGAAGCCGGTGAAAAATATACACACAAGGTAATCTACAAATTCGGTACAAGGGAATAAATCCATATTCATATAAAATCACCTCGCTTCATAAGAATAAGCGAGGTGATTTTATATGAAAATAATAATACGTATCACGTCGGTAATAATTGCGCTGACAATTTTTTTAGGATCAGGTGCTTTAGAAATTTTTGCAGATGATGCCGCGAAAGCTGATGCTCCGTTTACGATTGATGCAAAAAGCGGGATACTAATGGAAGCTTCAAGCGGAAAGGTTCTCTTTGAACAGAACGCAGATGAGGCACTTCCACCTGCATCTGTAACAAAAATAATGACTCTTCTTCTTGTTATGGAATCGCTGGACGAGGGTTCTCTTAAGCTAACGGATATGGTAAGGGCAAGCACATATGCATCATCCATGGGCGGTTCACAGATATATCTTAAAGAAGGCGAGGAGCTTTCTGCCGAGGATATGATAAAAAGTGTAGTTATTTCTTCCGCAAACGATGCCGCGGTAGCTCTTGCGGAGCATATCGCAGGCAGTGAGGAAGCATTTGTTAAAAGAATGAATGAAAAAGCCATAGAGCTTGGTATGAAAAACACAATTTTTGAAAACACTAACGGTCTTGATGATACAGCACAGAATCATCTTACGTCAGCTCGTGATATAGCTATTATGTCAGCGGAGCTTCTTAAGCATAAAAAGATACTCGAATACAGCTCTATATGGATGGATAGTATACGTGACGGCGCCTTCGGTCTAACCAATACCAACCGTCTTGTCCGATTTTACAAGGGTGCGAACGGACTTAAAACAGGCTCTACCTCAAAGGCAAAATTTTGCATTTCCGCTACTGCAGAAAGAGACGGGATGACTCTGATTGCCGTTGTGATGGGTTCTCCAACACGAGACATCAGAAATGCGGAAGCGACAAAAATGCTTGATTACGGATTTGCAAATTACGCACTTTACAGCTGCCCCGGAGAAGATATGGGAAACATAAAGGTGCTCGGAGGAGTCCTTGACAGCTGTATGGTGTACCACCCCGAATTTTCATCAGTCATACCGTCTTCGGATAAGGGCAAAATAGAGACGGTAATTGAGCTTCCCGAATCTATAACTGCACCTATAAGGAGTGGTGATGTTATAGGAAAAATAAAATACATAAACGGTGACTCCGAGATAGGCTCGGTGGATATAATTTGTAAAAATGAGGTACCCAAAATAAGCTATTTCGGTGTTTTGCATCAAATGCTCAGATATTTTTGCCTTATAGGATAAAAACCGAAAATTCTATTGACAATTGTCGAGTTTTGTAATAAAATACAGGTATTATTTGTTAGGAGAAGTTAAAATGTTAGTAGAACTTAATCAAAAATATGTTACAAAATTCGTTGGTGAGGGAGAGCTTGACGCAATTCAGTCTGAAATAACGAAGGCTGCATCTCTGCTTGACAGCAGAAGTGGCGAGGGAAGTGATTTTCTCGGCTGGGTAGACCTTCCCGAGAACTATAATAAGGCAGAATTTGCCGCAATAAAGGAAGCAGCAGAAAAGATAAAGAAGAGCTGTGATATTCTTGTTGTTATAGGAATCGGCGGATCTTATCTTGGCGCAAGAGCAGTTATCGAATTTCTCAGATCTCCTCTGTACAACAATCTCAAAAAGGATACTCCCGATATATATTTTGCGGGCAATTCTATAAGTGCGACCGCACTCTCTGAACTTCTTTCTATTTGTGAGGGTAAGGATGTTTGCATAAACGTTATCTCAAAGTCCGGTACTACCACAGAGCCTGCGGTAGCATTCCGTGTTTTCCGTGATCTTCTTGAGAAGAAGTACGGTAAGGATGGCGCAAGAGAAAGAATATTTGTAACCACGGACAAGGAAAAGGGCACACTTAAGTCCTTCTCCGATAAATCCGGCTATCAGACCTTCGTTGTTCCGGATGACGTCGGAGGACGCTTCTCTGTTCTTACGGCAGTTGGTCTTCTTCCGATCGCTGTTGCGGGAATCAACATAGATAAGCTTATGGAAGGTGCAAATCTCGCCAGAAAAGAGCTTTGCGATACCGATATAAACAAGAATGACTGCTATAAATACGCAGCTATCAGAAATATTCTTCTCCGCAAAGGTAAGTCTACTGAAATCTTCGTTGCTTACGAGCCTTTTGCTCAGATGCTCAGCGAATGGTGGAAGCAGCTCTACGGTGAAAGTGAAGGAAAGGATGGCAAGGGTATATATCCTTCATCCGTTATATTCTCGACGGATCTTCATTCTCTCGGTCAGTATATTCAGGATGGTCAGAGAAATATTTTTGAGACTGTTCTCAACATAAAAGAGACCGGTGCCGAGATGATAATTCCTAACGATGAGAATAACGTTGACGGTCTCAACTTCCTTTCCGGAAAGGATCTTGATTTTGTGAATAAGAATGCAATGAAGGGAACACTTCTTGCTCATATGGACGGAAACGTTCCCAACATTGTTATTGACATGGAGAAGAAGGATGAGCTTTCTCTCGGTTATCTTATTTATTTCTTTGAGAAAGCATGCGCTATTTCCGGTTACACCCTCGGTGTAAATCCCTTTAATCAGCCCGGTGTTGAGGCGTATAAGAAGAATATGTTTGCTCTTCTTGGCAAGCCCGGATATGAGGAACAAAAGAAGGCACTCGAAGAAAGATTAAAATAATTATAAAAAATTGCATAAAATCTCTTGCAATTTAATTGGTTATTTGGTATAATATAGATAACCTAAAGGCGGGGGCCTTTAGAATACTCATTTTGGAGGTACATTATGTTAAAACTTATCATCGGTGTCAAAGGCACGGGAAAAACAAAGCAGCTTATAGCAGGTGTTAACGAGGCTATAGGGAACTCTTCGGGTGCGGTCGTTTGCCTCGAAAAGGGAACTAAGCTCAGATTTGATATTAAGCCCCAGGTTCGTCTTATAAATACCAACGATTATTGCATTTTTGATGCTCAGTCTCTCTATGGTTTTGTTGCAGGTATTCTTGCAAGTAATCACGATATCACAGACCTCTTTATCGACGGTACACTTAAGGTTTGCGGTACAGATACTGTTGCGTTTGAGAATATGTGTGTAGAGCTTGATGAGCTCAGCGAAAAGCTCGGCGTAAAGATCGTTGCTACGGCATCTATTCCCACCGAGGAAGCAAGCGACACAGTAAAGAAATTTATCTAAAAAATTAAGGGACACCGAGTGGTGCCCCTTTTTATTTTATTATTCCGCCGCCGATGACGTAATCTCCATCATATAGCACCACCGACTGCCCGCTCGTTATAGCTCTGACGGGTTTATCAAAAATCAGATGGAAAGAGTTTTCCGAGGTCTGCTCAACAGTAGCCGGAGTTGCCGCATAGCTGTATCTGACCTTTGCTTCAACCCTCATGGTTGATTTCAAAGAATCAAAGGGTATAAAATTTATATTCGTTGCATCAAGTTCGGTTGAAAATATCGAAGATTCGGGAGCAAGAGTTACCGTGTTTGCTTTCATATCCTTTTTACAAACGTATATAGGTTCTCCTAAGGAGATTCCAAGGCCCTTTCTTTGACCCGTGGTATATCTTATAGCCCCCTTGTGCTCCCCGAGGATCTTTCCCGATTCGTTTATATAATTTCCACCCTCAAATGTTATTCCCTTATATCTGCTTATGAATGACACGTAATCTCCGTCCTCGATAAAGCAGATGTCCTGGCTTTCTTTTCTTTCGGGGTGTATAAATCCGAGTTCGTTCGCTATTTCTTTCACCTCTTCTTTGGTATAAGATCCAAGAGGGAAGATGGTATGTGATAACTGATGTTGTGACAGTGACCAGAGCATATATGTCTGGTCTTTTTTTGCGTCTTTTGACTTTTTTAGGAGTGTTCTTCCATCAGGCGATTTCTCGAGTGAAGCATAGTGGCCTGTTGCTATGTAAGAACATCCTTCTTTAAGTGCCGTGTCAAGAAGTTTGCCAAATTTTATATGCTTGTTGCATACAATACATGGATTTGGCGTATCGCCCGACATATATGAGCAAATGAAATTATCTATAACATTGCTTGCAAAGTCTTTGGAAAAATCATAAACGATATGCTCTATTCCGACAAAATCCGCAACCTTTTTTGCGTCCTCTATGTCAGATGTGGGATGTGCGGCAAACCTCGGGTCGCTTCTGTCAAACATCACAGCCGTAGCACCTAACGCATCATATCCTGATTTTTTTATAAGATGTGCGGTAACAGCGCTATCGACACCGCCGCTCATCGCTATCAAAACCTTTTCCATAATATCAATTCCAATCAAATGTTGTAGGAACTCCGTCTTCTCTGAGACCGTCAAAATCATGCTGGCGGAGCACCTCGTAAACGGCTATCGCGGCCGAATTTGAAAGATTTAGGCTGCGAAGTGAATCTCTCATCGGTATTCTAACACACCTGTCCTTGTTCTCTCGAAGTAAGTTTTCAGGCAACCCTTTTGTTTCCTTTCCGAACATAAGAAATACCTTGTCTGGATATCTTATTTCGGTATATGCTCTTGGAGCTTTGGTGCTGAAATAATAGATGTCGGCATTGGGATTTTTGCAGTAAAAATCATCAAGCCCGTCATAATACGTTATATCAAGCTGATGCCAGTAGTCAAGACCGGCTCTTTTGAGCTTTGCGTTATCTATCTCAAATCCGAGCGGTCTTATAAGATGCAGGGAAGCGCCCGTTGCGGCACAGGTTCTTGCGATATTTCCGGTATTCTGCGGAATTTCAGGTTCAAGAAGCACGATATTTATATTAGCCATTTTTATCTCCTGAATTGTTACTCTTTTGATATATTATATTACATTTCTCACTATCCTTCAAGAGGTAAATAAAAATTTACAAAATACTATGGTATTTATAACCATTATGTAGTATAATAAATATAATTATGTTTGTTTATCATTGCAGGAGGTCTTAAATGGGACTTATTGAGAAAATTATAGGAACATATAGCGAAAGACAGGTAAAGAAGCTTCAGAAGATAGCCGATGATGTTGAAGCTCTCGCAGAAAAATATAAATCTATGTCTAATGAGGAATTGCGCAATACGACGGCACTCCTCAGGTCTCGCCTTGAAGAGGGGGAGACTCTTGACGATATTCTGCCTGATGCTTTTGCGGCTGCAAGAGAAGCTGATGACAGAGTGCTTGGTAAGCGTCCCTTCAGAGTTCAGGTAATAGGCGGTATTATCCTTCATCAAGGCAAGATAGCCGAGATGAAGACGGGAGAGGGTAAAACTCTCGTTGCTACTATGCCGGCTTATCTTAATGCTCTTGCAGGAAAAGGCGTTCATATCGTAACGGTAAACGATTATCTTGCACGCCGTGACAGCGAGGAAATGGGCAGAGTATATGCTTTCCTTGGACTTACCACCGGTCTTATAGTTCACGGTCAGACGACCGAAGAAAAAAAGGCTGCTTATCTTGCAGATATTACTTACGGAACAAATAATGAGTTTGGTTTCGATTATCTGCGTGATAATATGGCGATATATAAGAAAAACACCTTCCAGCGTGGACATTTTTACGCTATCGTTGACGAGGTCGACTCTATTCTTATAGACGAGGCGAGAACCCCTCTTATAATATCGGGCGAGGGTGAAAAATCCACAGACCTTTACGATAGAGCGGACGCTTTTGTCCGTAAGCTTCGCAAATTTGTTATCAAGGAGCTTGATGATAAAAAGGATAACGACGATATAGATGCCGATTACATCGTTGACGAGAAAGCTCATAATGCAATACTTACCGCTTCGGGTGTAAGCAAAGCAGAGGAATTTTTCGGACTTGAGAATTTTTCCGATCCCGCAAACGCAACTCTCTCTCATCATATAAATCAGGCTATAAGAGCTTACGGTATAATGCACAAAGACGTTGACTACGTTGTAGATCCTGAAAACGGCGTTGTAATAGTCGATGCATTCACCGGACGTCTTATGCCCGGCAGACGTTATTCAAACGGTCTTCACCAGGCTATCGAGGCCAAGGAACGAGTAAAGGTTCAAAAGGAAAACAAAA
>SVSF01000029.1 GCA_015064425.1 Oscillospiraceae bacterium
ATCATATTCCGAGGGTAATGTTACGAGAATGAATCTCGGAGTAAAATTTATTAAAGAACTGTTCAACACGTTAAGTGCATCTTCTAATCTAAAAAAAGCAACTAAGCTTTACGCTTCATTTACGGCAAATATAAGTACGGACTTCGGAATATCCGATCTTGCAAACAACCTCGATATCATTTTTCCATACCCTTCATATAAGCTTGTAGAATTTACATATCCGGTCAGCACGTCTTATAATGAAGAAAAAGGTATCAACGAGTCTACTCCCAACACAGCAAAAGCATACTCATTTTTTAACCGTTATAAAACAGTCAGCAAATAAAAAATAAATATAAATCGGATAGAAAGGATCAGCGTTTACGCGAAACAAGATGAAGAACACAGAAAAAACAATGGAAAAAGTCGTTGCTCTTTGTAAAAACAGAGGCTTCGTTTATGCAGGTTCCGAAATATACGGCGGACTTGCGAACTCCTGGGACTACGGCCCCTTGGGAGTTGAATTCAAAAATAACGTAAAAAAAGCTTGGTGGAAAAAATTTGTTCAGGAAATTCCCCAGAACGTAGGTCTTGACAGTGCTATAATCATGAATCCCCAGACTTGGGTAGCGTCAGGACACGTAGGCGGCTTCTCTGACCCTCTTATGGACTGTAAGGTATGTAAGACCAGACACAGAGCAGATAAGCTTGTAGAAGAATATATTGCAGCCAACAATCTTGATATCAATCCCAACGGATGGTCAAACGATCAGATAGCTGAATTTATTAAGGAAAATAAAATAGAGTGTCCTTCCTGCGGAAGCCGTGATTTTACAGACATAAGAAAGTTCAATCTTATGTTCAAAACATATCAGGGTGTTACGGAAGATAAGACCTCCGAACTCTATCTCCGTCCCGAGACCGCTCAGGGTATTTTTGTAAACTTTAAAAACATTGCAAGAACAACACGTAAAAAGCTTCCCTTCGGCGTTTGCCAGATCGGTAAGTCTTTCAGAAACGAGATCACTCCCGGTAATTTTACTTTCCGTACAAGAGAATTCGAACAGATGGAGCTTGAATTCTTCTGCAAGCCCGGCACTGACCTTGAATGGTTCAATTTCTGGAAAAATTACTGTGCAGAGTTCCTTTACGGTCTTGGTATGAAAAAGGAAAATCTCCGTCTCAGAGATCACGATCCCGAAGAGCTTTGTTTCTATTCCAAAGCAACAACAGACTTCGAATATCTATTCCCATTCGGATGGGGCGAGCTTTGGGGTGTTGCTGACAGAACAGACTATGACTTGACACAGCATGCAAATCTCAGTGGCGAGTCAATGGAATATTTTGATCCCGAAACAAATGAAAAGTATATTCCTTATGTTGTTGAACCTTCTCTCGGTGCAGACAGAGTCGCGCTTGCTTTCCTTGTTGAAGCATATGATGAAGAAGATTGCGGCGAAGGCGATATAAGAACAGTACTCCGCCTCCACCCTGCCCTCGCTCCTGTCAAGGCAGCGATCTTCCCACTTTCAAAGAAGCTCAATGAGCAGGCAACGGAAGTATACAACGAGCTTTCAAAATATTTCAACGTTGAATACGACGACGCCGGATCTATTGGTAAGAGATACAGAAGACAGGACGAGATAGGAACCCCCCTCTGCATCACTTATGACTTTGAATCTGTTGAAGATAAGTGTGTAACAGTAAGAGACAGAGATACAATGGAACAGGTAAGACTGCCGATCTCCGAACTTAAAAAATACATTGAAGAAAAAATGGCATATTAATTAGAAAAGCGCTCGTTTGAGCGCTTTTCTAATTTAAAACTATACTTGAATTTTAAAGAATAATATGATATTCTATTATAAATATCAAAAAGGAGGTCTGTCAAAATGCACATACAAGAATCAGGAGAGATGTATCTTGAAACAATTCTGATACTTTCTCAAAAAAGCAGCGGTGTAAGGTCTCTTGATGTAGCTGAATATATGGGATTTTCTAAGCCCAGTGTCAGCCGAGCAGTAGGAATACTTAAAAATGCGGGATATATTGTCGTAGATAAGGACGGTCACCTTATACTTACCGACGAAGGAAGAAGTATAGCTGAAAAAATATACAACCGCCATACATTGCTTACTGATTTTTTAATAAAAATAGGTGTTGCTCACAAGACAGCATCAGAAGACGCGTGTAAGATCGAACACGATCTCAGCGATGAAACATACAAAGCTATAAAAAAGCATTTTGAAAACATAAAATAAGAAGTCTTCAAAAAAAGACTTCTTATTTTTTTATAACCGCATTCGCATTCAAAAGCTCCATGCACTCATTTATTTCATCAAGAGCCTCATTTGCAATACTTTCATATTCGGGAACAAGGTCTGTAAAGCTTCCTGTACTTTTATCAAACACCTTTGACTCGGAAAAAATCCCTTTCCCCGAGTAAACAAAAAACACATCATCACTTATAAACGAACCTCTTGTAACGTGCATTTGCTGAAACACAATATTTTTCTTGTTTTCAAAGATATTCTCACCGAACATTGTTCCTTTCTCATTTATGTAAGAAAGCATATGAAGCATCGTTGGGAGATAGTCCACATGGCTCATGCACGTGCTTACGGTCTCTGTCGTTCCAAGTCCCGGTATGTGTATCAGCATGGGAACGTTAAATATTACATCCTCATAATAATTAGATCCGAGCAGATCAATCATAGCTTTATTATTTGATGAGGTATTTATCATACCCGCGTGATCGCCGTATATGCTTATAACACTGCGGTCATACAAGCCCTTGTCTTTTAACAGTTGTAAAAACTCTCCGATACACTTATCTGTATAATTTATTGCCTGAAGATAATTTCCAAGCTCAGTGCCTTTATGTTTAGGCAAAAGTTCAAGTTCCGAATATTTTTGAGGTATTATATACGGGTGGTGTGATGAAAGAGTAATTAGGAAGGCATAAAACGGCTCTTTGAATACGGTCATTTTTTCAACCGATTGTGAAAAAAAATCTCCATCTCCGAGTCCCATACCGATATTTATACCGCTTTTAAGATCCTCAGCACTGATGTAATCGTCAAATCCTTGATTAACATAGGCTTTTTCCCTGTTCCAAAAGCTGCTTTTATATGCATGGAAGGCATAAGCGCCTGAATATCCATTATCTTTAAGTATGTGCGGAAGACCGTAATATGCATTGTCTTGATATTTAATATATGCCGCCTCATCAATAGGAGAATAAAGAGAATTGTTTATTGAAAATTCGGCATCAGCCGTATTTCCGCCTCCTACGATATAATAGTAATTTTCAAAATAAAGAGTATCATTCTTTATAAGAGCATTAAGATTCGGAGTTACTTCCCGGCCATTATATTCGAGCCCTATGACGAAGTTCTGTAAAGCCTCAACTTGGATAGTTATGAGGTTTTTTCCCTTTGCTACACCGTAATATTTGCCTTCTGCGGTACTTCTGTAATCTATATCGTCTGCCGCAAACAATATTTCGTCCCGAATAAGAGTCGGGGAGCCGCTTGGGGCTCCCTCGTTTACTATCAGATCGTTATCAAGCATATACATGCACTTGTTATATGCTTCTATAGCCGACATTGCTATCTCGTCGTATTCTTCCTTCAGCTCGGTGAAATTACCGGTATTCTTATCAAAGACCTTGGTATTCGTATATATGCCGTTTCTGGGGTATACGAAAAATACATCGTCGGTAATAAAGGAGCCCCTCGAAACGTGCATCTGCTGATATACAATATTATCCGGGGTTGTAAAAATATTGTTTCCAAACATAATGCTCTTATTGTTGCTGTAAGAAAGCATATGGAGCATTGTGGGAAGATAATCTACGTGAGATGCACAAGTTGTTACGGTCTCCGTAATACCTCCGCCCGGAATATTTATTATCATCGGCACATTAAAAATAAAATCCTCATAATAAAATGTTCCGAGCAATTTTGTCATTGCAGCATTGTTTTCCGAATTGTTAAGTACACCGAAATGATCTCCGTATATACTTAACACGCAATTATCGTACAGCCCCGCATCTTTAAGATACTGAATAAGATTGCCAATGCATTTATCAACGTAGTGTATTGTCTGTAAGTAATTTCCAAGTTCTGTTCCGTTAAGTTCATCTGACAGATTGAGCTCATAAAGCTCCGCCGGAATAGCGTACGGATGGTGAGAAGAAAGCGTTATGAGAAATGCATAGAACGGTTCTTCATAACTTGTCATAATATTTACCGACTGTTTAAAGAACTCATCATCACTTATACCCATCCCTACAATTTCACCTTCAGAAAAATCCTCAGCGCTGGTATAATCGTCAAATCCCTGATTTACATATGCTGCTTCTCTGTTCCAATACTCTCCGTAATATGCATGGAAAGCATATGCACCCGAATATCCGTTGTCTTTGAGTATATGAGGCAGACCGTAAAAAGTATTGTTCTGATATTTTACGTATGACGCTTCCGTATCCGATGAATAAAGAGAATTGTTTATCGAAAATTCAGCATCAGAAGTATTTCCTCCGCCAACAATATAGTAATAGTTTTCAAAATAAAGCGTATCGTTCTTTATAAGAGCATTAAGATTCGGAGTCACTTCCTGACCGTCGAGTTCAAGACCTATTACAAAATTTTGCAAAGCCTCGACCTGTACGGTAACAAGATTTCTTCCTTTAGCTATTCCATAATATTTATCATGCTCGTTAGTTTCCGTATTTTCGGGAGGAGTGGAGATGTAGTCCTCTTCCTTGATCTCAAAACTTTGATCATTACCTAAAATTACCGTTGCTATATCATCAATATGATATATTAACAACTCATTCTTAAAATACCTTGCTTTAAAATCCAAGGAAAGAATACTTAATGCAGACACGGATACAATTATCAGTCCGAAAAATGCAAGGACAATATGTCCGTATCTTCCATAGATCAGTTTCTTTTCTTCCTTAGGCTCAAGTTTAATATAAAGCTTATTTCTGAAATTTATGAGATAAATAAGTATCAGAGGAACATCAATAATATATTTAACAACGTCCATCGTCATAAGATCAACAATGGAGCTCATTACGTTACCGAGATATCCTGCAGAGCTTAAGGATGCAACACTGGGAAGCTTTCCGAAATAGGAGAAATAAAGCGCATCAATAAATATTATAAACGAAATCACAAAATGCAGAGACAGTAATATTCCGTTGGGATATTTCTTTGATATCAAATAAAATAAATAGTAAACAATAAATACAAAGACTATCGTTATTAGACTTATAGGTAAAGCATAATCCCCATAATTTATATTCTTTTCAAAAGAAAAAAGCTTAATAAACAGTAAAACAAATAGGAGTGACGCTTCTATCAAAGGCAATATATTATATTTGTTTTTCATATAGTACAAATCTATCACCACCTTAAAAATGCAAATTCATTATAGCACAATGCAAGAATAAATTCAACACTATGAAAGATATATAAATCTTAATAAATTGACATAAAAGAAAATTTAAGATATAATATACCCGTACCGAGCTATACAGTCGCGTGATATTTTGCCGAAAGGTATTATCATGAGGAAAGTCCGGGCTTCACAGGGCAGGATAACGGATAACGTCCGCCGAAGGTAACTTCCGGGAAAGTGCAACAGAAATAAACCGCCTGCAATGCAGGTAAGGATGGAAAGGCGAGGTAAGAGCTCACCCGCTCTTATGGTAACATAGGAGCGCTGTAAACCCTATCCGAAGCAACACCGTATGCAGAATGCTTTTGCAGTATTTGCCCGATATTTTTCTGCAGGTGGCACGGAACTTTGTTCCGGAGCGCTGCGGTAACGCAACGCACAGATAGATGACTGTACACGACAGAACCCGGCTTATAGGCACGATACAAAAAAGAGAGGCTCCGCCTCTCTTTTTCATTTTATATAAGCTTCCGCTATTTTATTATCCGGTGTAATAAACATATAAACGTACTTCCCTTTTGCTTTTATTGAAATACCGTTTACAAGTTCTCTGTAATCTTCCCCGCAGTAGTTATATAAAGAGCTTTTTTTCAATGCATCTTTCCTTCTTTCAAACATTTTCTCAATCATTTCAGCATCCGATAAATAACGTGATTTTATTATGTGTATCTCAAACAACTCAAAGCTTTTAGATATATATATAGCATATTCTTTTAGCATAGGTCGGTATATATCCGTTTCGCCGTCTTTCAAAAAATACATTTTTGAAAATCTTTCGTTGGAAAGATACGCTTCTGACGGAAATGACGCAGCATCTATATATATTACAGAAGCATCTGGGACTTTTCCGTAATTCATAAGAATATCCGATACGATATCCGATGGGATATGTTCCTCGGTTCTTCCGCAGGAAACAAGTATTATAAGTAAAACAAGAAATATGATTATAATCTTTTTCATAAACAAAACACCTCATATCCAAAATATGAGGCGTTTTATGATTTTATTAATGTTCGTCTGTTATTGGGGTATTGTCTTCTCCGGTAGTAACGTTGTTTTTCTCCGGAACATAGATCTTGACCTCCATATCGGTGCCGTCTTTCCAAAGTCTGTAAGGCTTTACAGGTACTCCGTATACATAAACACCTACATGAAGTCTGGTAATATCAGTACATCCTGTATTTCCTATATTTCCTATAACGTCGCCTCTCTTAAGCTCCTGACCTACAGAAACAGCAAAACTGTCAAGATTGCAGTAAACACTCATAAGACCGATTCCATGGTCAACAATGACAGTATTTCCCGAATAAGTAAGCTTACCGGTATATACGACTACGCCGGCATTGACAGCCGCTGCAGTATCATTGGTTGAAGCAAATCCAAAATCGACTCCGTCGTTTCTGTACTCATTTCCTGTGGCAAGTTTAACGTGGAGGCCAAATCCCATAAGTATCTGCAAAGGCTTGGATGAACCCTCACCGAAATAACCTTCAAAGTACTTGGAAGAACTTGAGGTCTTGAGATAATTTCCAAGGACCTCATTGTATTCGTTGATAGCAGTTGAAGTTCTATATGTATTAAGCGTAGATACCTGAGTCTGAAGATTTGTTGTCTTATATGTCTTATCTTTTACATTAAGAGTAAGCTTTCTTGTAGTATCTCCATATGTAAACGAGAACTCATAACTATCACTATACTTAAGTTCAACGTTTATCGGAATGAGAGCAACCGCATATCCGCCAACATCATGGAACTTAGGTGTAAAATCAATAGCAGGCACGGAATTGAACGTTATCTTCGAAGGATCGGAAACATTTTCGCACGTAACCGCAACAAATTCTCCATGAATGACGCTATCTGTTCCCAGAGTGAAAACGGGTGCAGGAAGAACAGAAAGCGCAAAATTATATTCTGCAGTTCCACCGCTTCTTCTGTTAAGATCATCTTCATTCCACTGAGCCGTAACTTTAACATTCAAATCAGAGTTTTCCATAAAATTAAAGGTTCCGATGTTTTCGTAAAGTCCGTTGAAAAGCGTATTTCCGTCCTGTTCTATTTGAACGGTGATAACATCAGGCTTAATGGAATAGCTGAGATCAAATCCTTTTGTAGTCTCAATGGTCAAGCTATCCTTTGCAAGCTCACAATCCACGTCGATCTTCTTATTTCCTGCGGTAAAATACGCCCACTGCATAGCCTTAGGCAAAAGCGCATTTCCGCTAACACTCAAAGTAGGATACTCGGAACCGGAATATAAATAACCCGCTTTCTCGCTGTCAAGGAACTTTAATGCATCTTCAGAAGAAAGTCTGAATACACGGTTCTTATAATCGGTAACGAAGCATTCATCGGGATCTGCGGTAAAATAGTATTTGAACTCATAGTCATTTCCGTTTATACATTTATAAATAACGGTGCTGGGACTTACATTCTTCATCTCATCGGGCAATTCGCTCATTTCTTTACCGCTCTCAGTAAGTTCAACAAAATATGCGATATTTTCTGAATCAGTCATTTCGTAGACCGCACCGTTAGGGTCAACAAGCTTAAGTCCGTTGATAGATGTGTCTGTAATAGGCGACTTCTGTGCATCCTTATAATTTGCCACAGCAATATACGTAGGGATAAACAAAATTGCCAAGCAAAGAATTGTTATAAGTATCTTTTTAAAATTCATAGCATTTCCCTTTCACCGTAGTTCTTTTTTTCATTATACTATAATTATCTTGCTAAATCAAGTAAAATCGACAAAACATAATAAAATAAGCAAGCTATAGGTTGAATAAAAAATAAAAACCTGATATAATTACAAAAAAATATAAGGAGCCTCATATATGGATATTTGGAATTATCTGAAAGAGACCGAAAGACCTATTTTACTTTACGGTATGGGGAACGGTGCAGACAAAATATTGAACGTATTTGACAGATACGGCATTAAAATATCCGGAATATTTGCCAGCGACGGATTTGTAAGAGGAAATATTTTTCACGGATTTAAGATAGTTTCATATTCAGAAATAATAAATACAGTTGATGATCCCATAATTATTTTGGGATTCGCCTCACACAGAAACGACGTTATTGAGCTTATAAATTCAGTAAATGAAAAACACGAGCTTTATGCTCCGGACGTACCCGTATATGGCGATACTCTTTTTAGCTATGAGTTTTTTAAGGAAAATCACGATAATATTATTTTTGCAAAAGGGCTTCTGCATGATGCCGAGTCTGTAAGAATATTTGATGAGGTGATCGATTATAAGCTTGACGGAAAAATTTCTCATCTTATGTCTGCAGTATCGGATAAAAATGAGATATTTGACAGTATTCTTTCAGCAAAAAATATTAAAAGTTATGCGGATCTGGGTGCATACAGAGGAGATACTATCGAAGAATTAATATCATACGGAGCAAAACTTGACAAAATATATGCCTTTGAGCCCGATGCCAAAACTTTTAAAAAGCTCAGTAAATTCTGTGAATCCTTCCACGGATCCGAAATTTTCAACCTTTGTGCTTACGACAGAAAATGTAAGGTAAGCTTTGGAACTGAAGGAAACCGAGGCTCTTCGGTTGAAAAAAACGTCTCACAGACCCATACAAAAGAAACAGATGCCGATTCCCTTGACAACGTATTGCAAGGCAGAAATATAGACTATGTAAAATATGATGTCGAAGGAAGCGAATACGAAGCATTAATAGGAAGTATCGAAACCATAAAGCGCTGCAGACCAAAGTTGTGTGTTTCCCTGTATCATAGGAGTGAGGATATATTCAAACTCATAAACCTAGTTCACACCATTGAACCGTCCTATAAGCTGTACGTCAGGCGCTTCAATTCCATCCCCGCATGGGATCTCAACCTATATGCCATATAAAATAACCGAAGGATAATCCTTCGGTTATTTTTACTTAAACGTTATACGGATACTAAGTATCTCTCCTTCAGGGGAACTTATATATTTTTCGGAATCAAATGTCTGTTCCGAGTAGTCTCCCGCTATCATATAAGTGACCGTATAGCTTTCTCCGTCCGCCATCAGATATACGGCCCCATCCATGGAAGAATATTCCGCCTGATAAAAGTTTGAATTTTCTCCGAAATTCTCTATATCTTTGCCTATAAGTGCTCCCTCTGCTGCCGTTTTGCTTCCGCTTAAGATAATAAGCTCCGAAGGTATTTTGCTTTCACTCAAAGGTTCATCCATATGTATTCCGTGAAAAACAAGTAAAACACCGGGAAGCCCGCTTACGGAATAGACCGGCTGACCGGGACCGTGCTCGGAGTATTCAAGAGTCAGTTCTCCAAACTCTTTTTCAATATTTGATACTGTAGTATAAAGACACGCTACAAGATCACCGTTACCGAGATATCTTACGTTATTTTCCTTCCCGACCCCCGCTCTTTCTATTTCATATTCAAAAATATTCATTTTGAATCCGCCGTACTCATTTTCTCCCTCTACATTATCCTCATCCGTCCACTTCAAAGACCCTGCCTTGTATTGACCAAAATCTCTATTAAAATATTCTTTATAATCGTAAGCAGGCTCCATCAGTACATCGCCGTTAAGAGATTGTATATAAAAGTCTGCTTTTCCGCTACTCTTATATTCTACTGCTACCCGTTTTCCTTCGGGTGAAAAGATAAGAGTATAGGGAACGTCGCTCTCAGCTGATATAAAGCTTTTGATTACTCTTCCATCTTCGTGTATATATGTAATACCGCAGTATTTTCCATCGTGTTTCTCGAATACCGCAGTCCACCCGAAAGCTGTTATGCTTTCACTTGCAGAAATATCATTTTGCAAATAGTATACCCTCGTTATCTCAAAACAGATATTCTTCCAATAAAGTGCGCTGTACAGATTTTCCGCATAAGCTTCCATAATTATCGTATATTCTCCTGCCGATAGGAATATCTGCAGATCACATATGGAGATCATCCCCCATCCTTTATCGGCAAATTTAAGTTCATCAAACGAAAATTTTTCAGGAACCTTTATATCTTTAGGAATGTTTCCTATAATATCTCTATATACCTCGTTATTTTCTCCCCGAAGTGCTGAAAGTATTGCGTCTATCTGCTCTGTTAGATATCCAATATTACTCTTCACAATTGCTTCGGACGGGGATACGTCTCCACGCTTCACATCTTCCAGAGGAGAGGAATGTCCCGCCTTTATACTAAGATAAAAAGGAACCATTTCAAAAGCTCCTTCACCGATCTTTGCTCCTTGCGGTATGTAACCGTCTACCGCAGAAGAACATCCTGAAAAAGCTCCGTCAAAAATAACCTTGACCGAGTCGGGTAAATAGATAGCTTTTAGTCTTGTATTTCCCGAGAAGGCATTATATCCTATATATTTAAGATTCGTTCCAAAATCTATTTCTTCAAGTTCTGTTGCCTGCACTGCGTGAGCGGCAACGGATATTACAGAATCGGGAATTTTAAATCTTGTTTCATTTTGTCCGGTATACATATAAAGTCCCGTACCGTCAGCCGAAAGAAGCAATCCGTCTTCATAGATAAACGATGTATTTTTTTTGTCAACAACAATATCCGTAAGCTTATTCAATCCCGCAAAAGCATTGTTTTCAATATTTTTAAGATCGGCGCCCAAGCGTATTGTCTCTATCTTTTCTGCATTTGAATTATTTAGAAACGCAAAATCGGCTATAGTTTCGACAGCATCGGGAATAAATACATCTGTCTCAGTGCCTTCATAATTTAAAAGTACACCGTCTTTTATGTAGAATCCGTTTTCTTCAATGATAACAGGCGTCGTATCGCGACATGCAATCCATAGCGCTGTAATAAGTATTGCAAATGAAGCAGCAACAGCGCCGATCTTCATTATAACGGAATTCATTTTCTTCGGCTGAGTATAGACTATACATTCCTCAACGTACTTTCTGTCAACTCTTCCGACCGCATCAAGGAAGTCTGTTATATTCATACGTCTATTCCCTCCTCCATAAGCTTCTTTTTAAGCTTTGCACGTACACGATAAAGCTTTACGTTCGCGTTATTTTCACTTATTCCAACGTATTTTGCGGCATCCGAAATACTATCTCCCATATAATACCTTCGCATAAACAGTACTCTGGTACGCTTGTCTTGTGTAGACAAATATTCCGATATGACTTTTGCAGCGTGATCTATCTCCTCTTCTGGAGATTCGGCTCCGACATAAGTATCGTTCAATTCCTCCATTACGGTATTTCGTTTTGCCGCTGATTTGTATCGGTACATCTTCAGCGCAAGGTTACGTGTGATAGCGGTGAAGAATGCGGGAAGAACTGCGGTATTTCCGGCGGCAAACTGTTCCACATACCAAGATAACTGTCATTCATACACTCTTCTGTATCCATTTTATCGTGCAAAATGTTAAACGCCACAGAACGTGCAAGTCTGTCATACTTATGAGCAAGCTCGTTTATTGCATTTTCGGAACGAGCCCAAAACAGACTTATAATATCAGCATCATTCATTTTATTACCTCCTTTTGTGCCTTCACCTTATATGTACCGATAATGTAAAAAAACTTACAGTGAGAAAAAAATTTCTTTTAGAAAACCGCACGGCTTCTTGTATCAAGCGTGCGGTTCTCTTTCGTTACAGACTTAATATACCCTTTTCAAGAGCTCTTACGAACACAGAGGATATCTCTGCTCTGCTTATATTCTTTTTTGGAAGCAAGGTATTATCACCATAGCCAGTGATAAGGCCGAAGGAAACGACCTTTTCCACGTTTCTTCTTGACCAAACAGCTATATTGTCGTTATCGTTAAAGCTCAATTCGTACTCAAACGAATCTGGTATTAGTGTTCCGAATACGTAGATCACTTCTTCCCTTGTTATTTTATCAGATGCGTTAAAAAATATCTGTCCGCCTTTTTCTTTTCCACTCATATATCCTTCTGCAAGCATTGCCTTAATATATGGAGCCGCCCACTCGGGTATTTGATCGTTGTCGGAAAAACGGAGCTCGTAATCGACATACAGTTCTGTGTCCAGTCTGAGGAATGCTGCAAACATTTTGGCAAACTCAGCTCTTGTAAGATTATTGTCGGGATAGAAATATCTTTCACCATCAATAAGGTTTCCGTCGCTTATTTCCATATTGTATGTCTTGTTGATATATTCTTTTGCCCACGACGTTTCGACATCAGCAAAAACTACAGCCTCATCACCATAATTTATCGTGAAATTATCAAGTATAACGTTAACGGGATAATAGGTCATATATATCGATGTAACGGATATAGTCTGTGATATTTCTTCGGGTATTTTCGCAACCAATCTTATCCATCCGTTAATATCACGGTAATCCTCTGATATTTCATATCTGATATAATGAGTATCACCGAAATAGTCCTTTATTTCAGCAAAAGCATCGTGATTCAACTTATCATATACCCATATCTCAAGATAAGCGCATTTTTTTGAAAGCACTCTTGGCCATACGTATCTGAAATCGCTTCCCATAAACCTTACAGCATGATCGGAACGTCTGCCTATGTCGACGTAATCATATTCCGCGGCATCTTTTCTGTATACCTCGCTAAGATCGCTTCCGTCTTCAAATGTACCTATCACAGTAGGTGCAATACCGACTTTAATGTCCATATAAGCCGAAGTCTCTCCGTATTGTACCTTTAGCTTAGCGCTGTAATTTTTCCCATCAGAAGCACCGTGAAACACTCCGTTCGAATCAATAGATCCGGCGTCGCACATTGCCAAAACCGAAGGATCTTCAGATGTATTAGGCAATTCGATCTCATTTCCTTCTTCATCAACGTCTACAAACGAGAGCTTAACGGAAGACGGAGAAACCGCAACGGGCATTGACATATAATATCCCACAGTAGGAATGATAAAGCTTCCGCCCCTGTTTATTTCTGTCTTTTTGGACTCAAGATCTATAAGATCTATTCTATCCACAACGTTCAATATAGTTTTTCCTGAGATCTCAGCATCTCCGACCTTAGCTTTTACATTTATCTCATATGTACCTGCATCGCAATCGGGCCATATTCTGTTCCCTTCAATTCTGCCTATAGCGGTATCACAACACACTGTAATATTATCTATATCAGCGCTCATGGAGTGATATCCGGTATCAAGCACAGATAAGCTAACGTCTACGTATCCCATTCCGCTTAGGACATAAGGATGAGAAAGGTTTACGGAAACGTTACCGGGGACTCCGGTAGCGGGAAGAGAATTAACGAAAAGCACCGCATTTGAAACCTTTCGTTCAGAGCCTCCGGAGGGAATATTCACAACTTCGGGAGCATCAAAAGCACCAAGCTTAACGCATACTGTAGTTGATCCTCCACCATCGAGATTCAAAGCGTAAACACAGCCGAGATCTTTCATTGTAACGGCAAGTTCGTTTAAGGTAAGCCCGTAGCTCTGCGGATTATCTCCGCCGTCCACGGCATAAAAGACATAGGTTCCATCTGCTCTTACCCCAACAGACGTACGAGGATTACGTACTTTCTCGTGATATACGTCAACTACGCCCTCTGTTATCTGAGAGTCCTTGACAATAACATCACTGCCGCCAAATGCATATTCAACGTTTTCCCACCCGGGATTGCATTCAAATTCAAGTCTGATTATATCATCTTTCTCAATTGATATAAAATTATTAAAATTAGGGCTTTTGTTATTTATCGAGAGAAGCAGACATCCGTCCGGTATCTCCACGTTTACTGCATCTTTATAAACCTCAAGAACTCTGCATTGATAAGCCTCTCCGAGTCTTGGTGAATCTTCCGGAAAATTTATAAGAATTTCCGTTCCGGGACTTTGTGAAGTGCTTGAACTGTAAAACTCCGATGATAAGAGATACTCAACATACACCGTAGGATATTTATTAAAATTTCTTATATTATAAGAATATCCTTCATGACTTAATGTCACCTTAATGCCCGGCGTACCCAGAATATATGACCCGTCACGCTTGATACCCATTGCATTATTTTCGGAGCATGATGATAAAAGTCTCCCCTCGCTTATTACAGCACCCAGAGGAACTCCCGTCTGTAAGCTGAAAAAATCCGCGTTAACTCCGCCTCTGATATCTAATCCTCTGTTTCCTTCGAAATCAGCAAGGTTTTTAATTGTTTCCGCATTATAGACGCTTTCTCCGTATGTAAGTATAGGGAAAGTGCCCTCCCCAGGCTTATATTCAAATACATAGGAATGCTGAGGTGAGTCGTCATCGTACTTGGAATACACTTCGGTATATTCAAGTCCGCCGGATATCTTCTCGCTGTACATATAAGCTACATTTTTAAATCCCGAAAGAGCCGAGGCACTGCAAGAAAATAACGTTAATGCAACAAGCACAAAAGCTAATACCTTAATTTTTTTCATATAGTGTCCTCCTCTTTCTTTTTCTTTCCGTATCCGTCTATATCTGCTTTCTGTAAAGCACCGAATACTCTGTGTTTAAAGCCTTTATAGCGTTTTTCGAGTTCATCGGCAAGAATTCCCGCCTCTTCCCTTTCTGTTTTCTTATCCTCGGGACAAAGACTCTCCACAACGGGCACTTCATTTCTTCTCATAAAATACTTTATATCCTTTTCGTGAACGTAAATAAACGGACGAATGAGAGCCATATCGGATCTGTCAAGATACGTGTAAGGAGAAAATGATCCAAGTCTGCCTTCGTGAATAAGGTTCAGCATAAAGGTATCCACTACGTCATCAAAATGATGACCTAAAGCAAGCTTGTTACAGCCTGCTTTTTTAGCCTCTTCATTAAGAATGCCCCTTCTCATTTTTGAGCAAAGAGAGCAAGGGTTGCTTTCTTTTCTTTTGTTAAAAATAATATCGGCAAGTTCAGTCTTTATAAGAATATATTCTACATCATTCTTTTGACAAAATTCCGCAACGGATGAAAAATCCGATCCTTCGAATCCCATGTCTACTGTAATAGCACATATGTCGTATTTTTTAGGATAAAAACGCCTCATATCTATTAATGCACACAAAAGTGCCATAGAATCTTTGCCGCCCGATATCCCAACGGCTATTTTATCATTTTCCTCAATAAGAGAATAGTCATCTACCGCTCTTCTTGTATAGCTCAGTAATCTTCTAATATTATAGAATATCATAGGGTTTTGTATACCTTTCGTTTTTTGCTCGGACAATGCCGATTTGACCGGTTCTGTGTTTGATTTAACACAGAATAACTAACACGAATAAAATGTAATGAGGTGATTGATATGCCAATAAAAATCTTTATAGATCAAGGACATAATCCCGTAAATCCCAATGCCGGTGCAGAGGGCAACGGTATACGTGAGCAGGATATAAACTACGAAGTCGGAATCGCTTTGGCAGCGATGCTGAATTCCAATGAAAACTTTGAAGCGAGACTTTCCAGAAATTCACCCGATGAAGTTCTTGGTACAAGTACCGCAGAAAGTCTTTCGGCCAGAGTAAATTCCGCAAATTCTTGGCCTGCCGATTATTTTATAAGTATACATGCGAACTCCTCGGACATAAGTACGGCATCAGGAAGTGAAGCATATGTTTATTCGAGAGACGGAGAATCCTTTAATTTTGCGGAAAGTATGCTTGAGAGTTTGAACAATTTGACAGGATTGCCCAACAGAGGCGTTTTTGCAAGGCCGACCCTCTATGTTTTGAGAAAGACCTCAATGCCGGCCGTTCTTCTCGAACTCGGGTATGTAAGCAACCCATACGAAGCTTCCCTTATGAGCCAACGTCCGGAATTGTTTGCAGAGGGGATATATAACGGAATATTGAAATATTTCGACCTATACTAAGCTCAGCCGTCAAAATAAGACCGGTATAATGCCGGTCTTATGTCTTTAGATCACTTTTCAACAGATGCTTCAACTATATAATCAACTACCATATCCCAAAGAACTGTTTCCTCGATAACATCCTTACCGTAGGTCTCTTCAAGTTTGGCAACACTTTCCATTGAATAAAGCTCACAATATTTCTTTGCTTCTTCCTGATACTTCTCATCGGTTACGGTAATATTTTCCGCAGCGGCGATAGCTCTCATTACCATAGCTTCTTTTGTTGCTGTGGTAGCATACATTGCACACTGAGTATAGAAGTTATCAAGACTCTCTCCGACCATCTCAACATATGCGGAAAGAGTATACCCGTAATAAGAAGCGTACTGTCCGTAATAGTCGATCATTTCCTGCATGTAAGATTCAAGAAGTGTCTTAGGATACTTTATCATCTTTGCATTTGAAAGTGCGATATTCCATACATCAGACTTTTTCTGATTTACTGCGAGTTCTTCTTTATTTACCTTAAGTTCTGCCGCAAGGGTACTTTTATATTCTTCAATGGAGTTGTAGTCACCGATTTCGGAAAGTATCTCTGTTGTAAGCTCACTGTAGCTTATCCTTGTGACCTTGTTAATAGTGCACTTAAACTGTGCATCCTTACCGTTAAGCTCTTCATTTCCGTAGTTCTCGGGGAATGTCGCTGTAACTGTAACTACGTCGCCAACCTTAGATCCGATAAGACCGTCTTCGAATCCGGGTATAAACTGCCCCGAGCCAATGGTAAGAGCTGTATTTGAGCCTGTGCCCCCTTCAAATTCTACTCCGTCTATAGAACCTACATAGTCAAGTGATACAACGTCGCCCAATGCGATAGCATCACTCACTTCGTTTTCCGTATAGTGACCGAGAGAATGAAGTGCACTGTTTATTGAATCGGTAATATCCTTTTCGGTAACATCTGTGGAAACAAGTTCTACCTCGATTCCCATATACTTACCAAGCTCAACATATTCGGTAAGATCAGCAGATGCGTAATCCTTAAAGTTTGCATCAGCTTCCACGTCATAGTATTTACTGTATTCTACGGGTTCATCAGTACCTACAGATCCTGTTCCGCTTTCGCTCTCCATCTCTGTTCCGCTTTCTGTTTCAGACGGATTTCTTGCGGAATCCTTTGAAACGATAACTATAACAAGTGCAGCGATTATAGCAATGAGCAAAACAGTTATAACAACAAGTATTATATTGGTTTTACTTTGCTGACTGTTAGGCTGTTTTTCAAAATTATTCTGTTCGTCCATTAGACAAAAGCTCCTTTGTTTTTATATCTTTTAGATTATAACATATATCAAGATAAAAGTATGTATATAATTCGTAAACTTTTTATATTATCTTTATTGCACCCTTTTCTCTTATCCCGAGTACAACGCAGGAGTCTTTACCGAAGCAACTCTCTATATAATTTTCGTATTCGTTTACGTCTTCTGCTCTGATGATCACAAGTACAGTTCCGGCAAATCCGCCTCCGTGAACTCTCATATGAGCATCCTTATCCTTCAAATAAAGTTCAGAGAGACAAAGGGCAAGCGAAAGTCCCTGTGCCTTTACATTTTTGGTGGAATAAAGATTTTGGAGATATTTAAAACTGGAATTACCGGATGCATCAATATTCTTGAGAAATCCTTCCGGATCGGATGTCTTTAAAGCATTTACAGATTCTTCCACA
>SVSF01000030.1 GCA_015064425.1 Oscillospiraceae bacterium
AATTCCTTTACGTAGCTACTGTAAAAGAATTCCTTCATGCAATGACATTATATCGTATGTCATTCAATATTACAAGTCCATTTATTATTTTGTAACACAATTGTAACATTGGAAATTGTTGGAAATTGTTTTATACATTATATTATAGTTACTAATTTTTTTATTGTAACAAAATCGTGTAATATTTCTGCTTGGCAATAATATTTTTATCTTTTTTGTAATAAAATGATATAAAAAGCTCAAAAAAGCATAAGTGTTTCTGCACTTTATTTTTGTTTTTGTTGAAATTTGTGCCGTTTTATGTTACAGTATAGTAAACTGATTCTTTAAGGAGGTGTCTTATAATGGATCTGCTCAAGAAGATTTTCCCTTTCTCTTTTGCTGAAAAGAAGGATATCGCTGCTCTTATCATCAACATTATTATTTACATAATTGTTGCAGCTATTGCAGGCGTGCTGATCGGCATATTGGTTAAGATTCCCGTAATAGGATTTATTATCGGTCTCGTTGGTGGCCTCGTTGACCTTTACGCGCTCATCGGTATCGTCCTTTCCTGTCTCGATTATTTCAAGGTTTTGAAGTAATCAAATGACAAAATACCGCCGTTTTTATCCGTCCCCTTTTCGGGTCAGGTAAAAACGGCGGTATTTTTTAATCTTCTATATCTTTTTCAGACTTTATTATTTCTCCGTTATGTGCATCTATTTTATAGGAATATTCATATCTTCCGCTTTCAAAATCCACCTCATATACCATTCTTCCGTCATCTTTGTCAAGTTCTGCGGAAAAGTCTCTCGTTTCCGTAAGGCTCACACCTGCATGCGTAAGTGCAATTTCTTTTGCTTTTTCTTCCCCTATATATTCACCGGTATAAGCATCTGAAGAT
Organism: Oscillospiraceae bacterium; assembly: GCA_015064425.1. The sequence goes on from SVSF01000030.1 coordinate 887, forward strand.
CCCTCGTTTCCATTTGGGCGGTCAATGTAAACATCCTTCTTTTCTTTATCACATTTTATGACCGTGCCGCTTTTCGCATCTACGTCTATTTCATACTCGGTATCGCCGCTGTGGAATTCCACCTCGTAAAGCATAAGACCGTCATCATAATCAAATTCGCATTCTGTATATTCCACGCTGTCTGCGCTTACTCCGGAATATTCATATGCGGAAGCTATGGCTTTCTCTCTTCCGATATAGCCCTTGTCGCTGGCAGAACCCACGTACAGTATCTTCCCCTGCGTATCCCCGGTTGGAGCCAAAAGAAGATTGAGTTCATTTATCGAAAGCGGTGCAAGCGTCTCGAAAGTATATCTGCTGTCAGCATTGATTATACCTGATATGAGCTGTGCCTTTCCCTCACTGATATCATATTCCTTCGCGAGGCGTTCATCCTCAGGAGTATGGCTGAGTGTCTGGCTCAACACCGCCGCTTCAAAGCTTCCGCTTAAAAGCTTATTTACTTCTTCGCTAAGCTTTTTTTGAAGAGCTGAGCTCTTCTCGGGATCTTCGTTATCCACGCTTATAAGAATGGAGTTGGAAAGCTCGTCAATAAATCCGTGTCTAAGCATTGATCCGATTATTGCATTTACTGCCAGATCGAGATCACTGCCTTTAAAATCCATATCACCGATGACAGTTTTTGCCTCAGCATTATTAGCCGTCACGGACAGTACCCGCTCGTTTTTATTTACGTCCAGTTCTATACTGGGATTTACATCAAACAGAATTACCGAATCCACAGCATTATTTTTATTGTACAGAGTTACTCCGAAAGCAAGTCCCGCCACAAGCGTCAGGGCTGCCGCAATGCTTACTATCTTTTTAAATGATATCTTTTTCTTTTTTGTTTCAGTATTCACCAACATCACCTTTCCCTTTTCTGATCTGCACTCCTCAAGTATGGAACCAAGGACGTCAGGAACTGCCTTTGAAACAGCGTCATTCAATTTCTTTTCTATATCTTTTTCAGTCACTGATATATCCTCCTTTAAAACGTTCTTTTATTTTCCTTACAGATCTGTTATATTTTGAAAGTACCGTACCGATAGGCAAACTGAGCAGCTGCGATATTTCGCGATGCTTAAGTCCCGCAACCGCATGCAGAGTCAATATCTGCCGTTCCTCGTCGTCGAGAGACTTTATACAGTATTGCAGGAATATCCTATCGTCTGCTTTCATCTCCTCGCTGAAGTTAAGGTCATAAAGCATCTCTTCGCCGAGTTCTTCTGTTCTTCCCTTTTCACGAAGCTTTCCGTAGCACAGATTTTTCGCGATGGTTAGTATCCACGCCATAGGCTTGCCGCAGCTCTTATAGGATGGAGCTGAATTAAACACAGCGACAAAACAGCTTTGAAGAACATCCTCCGCATCGTAGGTATTTTTCAATATCGAAAGGGCAAAGCCGTAAACAGCGTTCTTCGTTTTGATATAAAGTTCTTCAAGCGCTTCCATATTACCGCAGCTAAGGCTTTCTATAAGCCTATCAATAGCGGAGGCGCTTTCACGTGAAGAATATTCATTTACCGACGTCAAGTAAATCATACACGACTTCTCCTTTCATAATAATAATGCGCGGGAAGGTTTTTTTATTGCGCAAATTATAATTTTTTAAAAAAAGCGCTTATTGATACCCAACAAGCGCCTTTTTTATTATTTCTTATTCTTTTTGAATTCCTTCATTCCGCTGGTGCTTCCGCCGTCGCAGAGTACGTCAACGCCTGCAAGATATCCGTTGCGCTCATCGGCAACGGTAGCAAGTGCAAAGCCAAGCTCCTCGGGCTTACCCATTCTTTCCTCACAGGACATAGGGATAAGCATTCCGCCATCCTTTGCCTCAAGATTACCCATATCGGTAGCAATAAGTCCGGGGCTGAGGGATACTACACGGATACCCTTAGGTCCGTATTCAAAGGCACACTTTTTCGCATACCATACGACGAAATTCTTGGAAAGAGAGTATGCAAAACCGGAGCGCTGGTAATCGCCCTTTGCCATATGACTCTTCTTGACTATCTTTTCAACAAACTTCTTTTCGTCAGTATCTGCAAGAGCATATATCTTCTTATTTATAATAAAGGAAGGAAGAATATATGCGGAGTTAGAGGATACGTCAACGATAACGCTGCCGGGATTCATAACTTTGGAGAACTCCTCGTTTACATATACTGTACCGAGAGCATTTACCTTTACTATGGTCTCGGGATCGGACATGGCGGGAGAAAGTCCCGCAGAATTTATAACGTTCTTTACCTCTCCAAGTTCGGTCGCAAACTTAACAAGTTCCTTTACGCTCTCGCGATCGGAAGTATCGCAGGTCTTTGCATATGCGGTAAAGCCCAGCGCTTTAAGCTCTTCGACAGCTCCCTCAAGTTTTTTCAAGGTTCTTCCGGAAAGAACGATTATTTTATCCTTAGGCATAAATTTTGCAGCTTCAAGACCCATTCCGCTTCCGCCGCCTGTAATAACACAAACATTTGCCATACAATATAAACCTCCGTTTTGTTTGTAGAAATTATATCAATATTCTTCTTTTTTGTCAATGTTTTACAAAAAAGGCCGTATCTTTTTTGCAGATACAGCCTTTTTTTTTATTCAAAATAATAGGGTTTGCCGGTTTTATTTGAGGTATATATACCTTCGAGTATTCTTGTTACGCAGTATGCCTGCTCAGGAAGTGTTACGGGATCCTTATCCTCGCGGATAGCATCAAGCCAAAGCTGTGCTTCGCGGAACTCGGGTCTGGTGCTTGCCGTACCTGTATTGAAAGCAACCGCGCCTGCTTCGAAGCTGGGAGTAAGCACATACTGTCTGCCGTTGCGAACGCCGTTGATGCGAAGTCCGTGATCCATATCCTCACCCGCCTTGGTACCGCAAACGGTAGTTACCGCTTCTCTTACGTCAAGACTGTTAAGAGCCCAAGAGGACTCAAGAATTATTGTAGCTCCGTTTTCCATAACTATGAATCCGAATGCAGAATCCTCTACGGTAAAGTCCTCAGGCTTCCAGCTGCCCCACATATTTGCCTGATCGGTATCGTTGTTGAGCTTGTGATACGCGGTACCTACGCAATATTTGGGCTTATAGTTATCCATCATCCAAAGAGTAAGGTCCAGAGCATGGGTTCCGATATCGATAAGAGGACCGCCGCCCTGCTCGTATTCATTGAGGAATACGCCCCAAGTAGGAACTGCGCGTCTGCGTATAGCAGTAGCCTTTGCGTAATAGATGTCTCCGAATGTTCCGTCTTCAGCTTCCTTCTTCATATAGAGAGAGTCGTCGCGGAATCTGTTCTGATAACCTATGCTGAGCTTCTTACCGGTACGCTTTGCGGCATCTATCATCTTTTTAGCTTCTTCGGAGTTGATAGCCATAGGCTTTTCGCACATTACGTGCTTGCCTGCTTCAAGAGCATCAACGGTTATAAAGCTGTGGGAACGGTTGGGCGTGCAAACGTGTACAACATCGATGGAAGGATCCTTAAGGAGTTCCTTGTAATCCTCATATACCTTTGCACCTTCGATACCGTACTGAGCAGCTGCTTTTTCAGCTCTCTCTACAACGATATCACAAAAAGCCACCATACTGCAATCGTTTGCGGCCTTAAGCGCGGGCATATGCTTTCCGTTAGCTATACCTCCGCATCCGATAATGCCTATGTTTAAATGTTTAGCCATGTTTTCTTCCCCTCTCGGTTTTGTGTTTCCTGTATACGATTATATCATTTAGAAATTTCAATTACAAGACAAATCAATGTGTTTTGCCGAGAATTACAGTCAAATAAGCGGTATCTCCGTCATTCTCAGTTTTGCGCATCCGTAAGGATAAAGCTCGATCTCCTCTTCTTCTCCAACAGGTTCAAGGGATTCGGGGATCTTGGCGCAGACCTTTTCATATCCGTCTTCAAGTCCCCAATCTATCTTTTTCACTTTTGCTTTTATCTTAACTGCGGGACTGTCGGAGGAGAACGGAACTTCACCCAGTTCACCGGGAATCAAAGAAAGCTCATCACTGCTATATGCATAATTCCAATCGCTCAGAGGAATATATTCATAATCACAATAGGGGAACTTGCGTTCAACACCGTCTCTCTCATACTCATACATCTTTTTCTCATATTTTATCGGTACGGAAAATACAAGAGAGCCGCATTTTACAGTTTTTAGTCCGTAGGGTCTTGCTTCCATATAAGGTTCCGTCCTAAAGCTTACGTTTATCTCTCTTTCTTCTCCTGCATTAAGGGAAAATTTGAGCTCGTTTACAGGCACACCGTCTGCGGTAAGCTCCTTTGCAAAAGAAGGAACTCTTATTTCAAAGCAAAAATCTTCCTTTGCCTTTACCGTGTATTTAAAGCAGTTTTCAAAAGGATACTTCGTTTCAAGCTTTATATACGCCTTGTTACAGTCAAGTTCAGCCGGTACCGGAACCGTATTTATAACCGTATCGTCCTTATGCATAAACAGGGACAGAGCAAATTTCGGCCATGCCTGGTTAAAGTTTGCTGTACAGCAGCCGTAGTTCGGTTCAAGGCCGAAAAGATGAGCTTCTGAGCCGTTGGTTCTGAACAAAGATTTTCCGGGGAAACGTTCACATGAGATCTGATTGCTCATCTGATCGTACTGGTGAGTCCACATATCGTCGCTTACAGTAGCAGGGAATGCATTAAATGCCAAAAGTTCAAGCCTTTCTAACCACTTTTTATCCCCCGTATATGCAAAGAGCAATTCATAAGAGTACATCTGTTCGGCAACAGCGCAAAGTTCCGTACCCTGAATCGGGCTTAAACCTGAAAGGCATTCATCTCCCGTAAACATTCCGAGAGGTGTACCGTTATACTTATAGAGGAACTGGTACAGCTCTTCAGCTATGTTTTTGTATTCGTCTCCCAATATTCCGCAGGACACCGCTTCATACTTAAGCATCATACCGAGATTTACAATATGCGTATCTATTCTCCATCTGTTAATAGGTCTTTTCCACAGCTCGGTAAAAGATGCATAATCCGCGCCTTGCTCCTTCAAAATAAGCGCAAGTTCCTTTATCCAGGGTTCTCCATATCTCTCGTATAAAAAGTTTATTGCGATAAATGCTTCATACCAGCGGAATTTGCCCCACCAGAACAACGATATGCTTTTCGACTTTAAAAGCTCATAATAGTTTTTTAAAGTAGAATAGATGACACCGGGTATTCTTTCGTCAGACGTACACTCATAATAAACGGTAAGTACTTTTGTCAAAAGAATGGCTGCCCAAGTATCATACTTGGGTCTTTCCTCTTCACTGCAGGGACATATCCATCCATCGGGACACTGTGAGGATATGATGGAATCAATATATTTTTTTGCTCGTGCTTTCATATCCGCATTATCAAGAAGATATGCAAGAGGGATAAAACCGTCCAGCCAATAAGGTACCCTCTCCCAGCCGTCGGCATCTCCGCCTATCCAAGAGCTGTCCCGTACATCCTTCCATATCTTGTCAAGATTACCGCTAAGACCTTCCGCCTGGATCTCAAGCTGTCTTTTGATCCACCCCAGGGGCTTTATTTCTTTTGATGTATATAGGTTCCAAGCTTTCATAATATCCTCCCGAATTTTAAATATATATTGATTATATCACATAAATTAAACCGCTTATATAGCATTTTTCACTTTATTGATTGACAATATCATACAATATATGATATCCTAAAAAAGGAGGGCTGACAAATGGAAGGAATAGATCTTGACAAGCTTATAATATTTAAGCACTCGTCTCTCAGATATTTTTCTAAAGGTGAGCATCATATCGACCGTTTATGCAATGATGACGTACTTTTAATGGTGTTTGACGGTGTCCTGCGCTTTACGGAGAACGGAACCGATCATGAGGTATCTGCCGGAGAATACCATATACAGAAGCACGGCAGCGATCAGAGGGGTCCGATCCCCAGTGATTCCCCGAAATATCTCTATGTTCATTTTATAGGCAAGTGGGCAGAGGAGGAAAAGGGTAACGTCCTTCCAAGAAAAGGCTCCTTTGATTACGGGAAGCTGAAGGAGCTTATGGAGGAGCTTGACACCTTGTCTCATGGAGAAAGCTCACTTTTGGAAAGAAGTCAGAAATTTTATGAGATACTTTTAAAAATAGGCAAACACGATAGGCGCATTTGCCTTGCATCAGAAATACATGATTATATAGTCGGTTCCCCGCTCAAAGAGATCTGCCTTAAAAACATCTGCAAAAAATTCAGTTTCAGTGAAAACCATATAATAAATATATTCAAAAAAGAATATGGGACCACCCCCCAAAAATATATAAATCGTCTCAAAATAAGCCGTGCAAAGCACCTTCTTGAGCTGAGCTCGGACACTCTTGAAAGCATAGCTTTAAACTGCGGTTTTAATGATTATACGAATTTTTACAAGCTTTTCTGCCGTGAAAACGGTATCTCACCCTCCGAGTGGAGAGCAAAGGTTCAAACATCGGGACAGTATGAAAAAAGCAGCCTTGACAAAGCAATATAACATTTGCTTTTTCAAGGCTTTCTTTATTCTTCCAAAAGTCTTATTTTTATTGCGACGGCGCCGAGCTCTTTTATCTTGTTCTCTCCGTAAACAGAGTTCATATAGTTTACGATCTTCTCTCTTCTCGCGCCGGAAAAACCGAGTTCTCTCGGTTTGAAGTCGTCGGCCAAAGCCTCGAAGTCTTCATAGAGATATATTCCGTCCACCTTGGTCTTCAGTTTTTCGTTTTTATCGGTACTCTTTGAAAAAACTATAATATCCCCGCTTTTTATCTTCTTCCTCTTATCGTCAAAAGCTCTCAACTCATAGCGTTTTCTTCCGCTTTTCATTTCGTCAAAATGCTGATCGAAAAGCTTCATTTCGTGGATCTCGGATTCCAATATCTCATCTTCAACAACAAGTACGTTAACTTGTCCGCTTGCCGCTGTACAGGCATCTATCGCTATAACTCCCTTACCGTAAAAAGGGCTGCTGTCATCCTTTTGGCGCGAGCTGTCAAAAACATATCCCAAAGAGGCTGTCCTGTGGCCGCACACTATTGTCTTATCGGGCAAGGTAAATCCGTGACGGTAAGCGTTATGCCATCCTACAAATCGGCTCTCTTCCCACATAAAAAGCGGTGCTCTTCTCCAGCTATCAAGCCACCTTTCCTTTTCCACGTAGGTGCTTGTAGGTACCCACCCATGGACAAAAACGTAGTTTTCCGTTTCAAAATAATCAAGGAAGAGATCCGTGAATGCCTTAAGTTTTGAATAAATATTGCGCTTCTTTCGAATGCATCCGTATTTGTCTATACTGCCCTCTCCGAAAAATTCGGATACTGTAATATCTGTGCCGTTGCCAACGTCCGATTCATCAATATATCCGTCAGATAAAGCTTGCATAAGAAGATCCTCGTGATTGCCTCTTATAAGCACCTTGTTTTTCACGGAGCTTAAAAATTCGTATACCGCATAGTTTTCTCTGCCTCTGTCAAAGCAGTCTCCGCATACAACGAGCAGGTGATACGGATCATTCTTTTGGAAACCCGCATCCTCAAGAGCTTTTTTTAAAAGGCTTGAATGTCCGTGAATATCAGACACCGCAAAAATTTTCTTTTTCATATTACAGCTCCCTTCCATAGTAAAACCAAAGGACAGATCAAAACAAGATCCGCCTCGCTTCCCGACCCCGCAAAGCCCCCTTTTTAGGGATGGGATTTCCGATTATACCAAAGTTTTTTTGGAAATGCAATAGTTTTTTCTTATTTTTTGGAACAAACTTCATTTTTATTCGTCTAAAGGGTGAAAAGATAAAACAGAACAGTTAATAACCGAAAGGAGCAAGCTCTATGAAAAAAGCACTATTATTTTTACTTATCCTTGCGACTTTATTCAGTATTGCATCCTGCAAGGAAGGATTAGAAGAGTCCCTTCCGCCGCTGACAGAAACAGAGACGGAAACCGTAAAGGAGATTGAGCCCGAAACCAAGGAAGAAGCAAAAATTGAAACCGAAGCCGATACAGAAGCTGAGGCCGTGCCTGAGACCGAAGCGGAAACGGAGAAGGAAACCGAAGTTCCTACCGAAAAAGAAACGGAAAAAGAGACCGAAGTTCCTACCGAAAAGGAAACGGAAAAAGAGACCGTTCCCCAAAACGAAAAGCCCGTAAGCAAAGTCAAAGACTATGAAGCCGAAATAAAATTTTGCCAAGACTTGAACGAGCAATATCACAACGTTAACGAAGATCTCGGAATTTATAAGATCTCCTTATATCTCGGAGATATTGAATATGAGATCCAAAACCTTCAGTTTATAATTTGCGAGCACGGCTGTCCCGAAAAATGCATTGCCGATGCCCATAAAAGCGGAGAGTTTTCCGAATATACCTTAAACGAGATCCCAAAGACCTCGCTGTTTCAGTTAAAGGGCAAGGCGGAAATAGAAGCTCCGAAAAACGTTTACTTATGTTTATATGCTACCAGAAACACCACTCATCCCAACAAGACCTACGTTTATTTTGAATTGAAAATAAAGGAAAACGACATTTCGAAAACGAGTCCGGATGAGCTTTGGTCCCGGATAAAGAACGCTCAAACAAGTGAAGCGGACCTAAGCGATACAGCAAGAAAAATCATTAGCTGCAGGGAGTGGCACGTTCCTTTTCCGCTTCCCGCAAGAATATTGTATGCGGATCCTTCCCTTAAAATAAAGACCATCTCTCTTCCCGAGGGAAAAGGATTCGGTTTTATGCAGGACGGGACATACTTTGATATATATTCCGTATGTGACAAAGCCTATGTGGATAAGGACGGAACAGAGCATCCCGCAAGTAATTTCTGCCTTGGATTCTTTGACATAGCAAAAGGGGAATTCGCCGCCATCATTCCGCTGATATACGACAAACCGTATCCGGGAATAGCCCCCTCTATCGGGAAAATAGGAGACACCGTGTATATATGTACGGATGATCTCACAGGGCGGTGGGAACTGAAATATAAGGATGGACAGCTCATTGGTGAGCTTGCCCCCAACAAAGATATCGACGGTATGTCCAGAAGCTCAGTCGACTCTTCTGATATTTACAAGCTTGTATACGGAATTGACGAGCTGCCCGAGCAGCACTACGAGTATCCGAAAGATGAATATCCCTGCATCAAAACCAAGGATTATTACTTAGAGATCCCCGGTGAAGCTTTATGGTTATCGACAATGTATCAACGCTATTACCCATTACGTGTGTACACCGTTGACCGTTCAAAGCTTTTGGCAGAGATTATGTTCTCATCCATATACGAAATAGGCGTAAGTGCCGACGGAACCATACTCATACGATAATAGAAAAAGGAGTGCAAGATCACTTGCGCTCCTTTTTATTTTTCTATTTCTTTTATAACCAGCTCTGCAAGAGTGTTCATTCCGTCTTTGTTGGGATGTATTCCGTCAATGCTGTCGTAAAGTACTCCGTATCCGTGAGTGTCGATATATCTTCCTCCGTACTTCTCACAGCAAGCCTTTATGTGAGCGTTATAGCTGTCCATATGTATTCCCTGAGATACGGGATCGAATTTGAAGCGTGGATAAGCCGATGCAAAGCTTTCGTTAAGAGACAGACACCAGATCTCCGCATTGGGATATCTCTCCTTGATAAGCTCCATCATTTTTTCGTAAGCGGGCAAAAAGTTTTCAAGCCCCGTATTCTCCTCACTCATTGTGCAATAGCCCCAGTCGTTGGTGCCAAGATAAATTATAATAAGATCGGGAGAGATGCCGTTACGGCTAAGCTCTTCAACACGTCTCATACTGCAGGTTGAAGGGTATTCCTCTTCAAGATAGGGTATCTTTGCCACACAACAACCCGACCAGGAGCCGTTTACAAGGAGCTTTGCACCGATATGATCAATAACCTTGCTCCACCATGTGTCGTCCACCCATTTGACACCGCTGAGATCTCTGTATTCATATTCATAATACACGGCGTAACCCTTGGGGTTGATACCCTCAAAGGTGCTTATTGAGTCTCCGAATATGGAGATGTATTTGTTTTTATATGCGTCTTTCATCATTTTATTCTCTTATTTCCTCTTTCCCGTAACTAATATTAAACCAGTCGAGATCCGCTATCGTTATCTTGCCATCAGCAAGAGCTTCTCTGATATTCTGACTTGTTCCATCCTTATAGTATACTGTAATGTATCCGCTTTTTATAGATCCGAACCAATAGCTGTATTTTTCATCCATATAGAAACACTCAAGCGCAGCTGACGTTACTATCTCACCCGTACTCGTCAGGTCTTCAATACGGTCGATATGCTTTGGCTCTGCAAAATAATTTACGGAATATCTGCCAAGATCCTCTATTGTAATACATCCGCCCTCGAGTGCCTCCTTGACATTCTCCTCGCTTCCGTCCGAATACTTAACGATCACATACTCGCTTATGGGATTGCCGAAAATATAGATATATCTCTCGTCTTCAAAAAACGGTTCCTCTGCGTCGGGCCAAGCCGCATCTTCATCTATGCGGCAGACTATATCCAAAACAGTCTTTTCACCCTCCGTTTCGGTTTCAGTCTCGGTCTCGCTTATCTCTTCAGCCTCTGTTTCGGTCTGCTCTTTTTCATCCTTCAGCGGACGAAGAGGGTCTTCCACTCCCGAGGTGCAGGCTGCGACGCTTAACAAAATTCCAAATATAAGTAAAAATACTGCTATTCTTTTCATATGAATTACTCCTTTCGGCTGTGAAGCTGATCTGTTTCTTCATACTTTAGACGACATATATTCAAAAAAGTTCCTTCAGATCTCCTTTCCCAAGATCTTTACGCTCTTTACGAGCTTTTCACTTCTTATCCACTCCGTCTTACCGGGGCATAGTCTGTACATACCTATGGTAGCAAAAATATACCAGGCGGACGTTGTACCGTTGTCCTCATCGCCGGGATAGCCGTTATCAGCAGAAGAAAATGCCTCTTTTGCTATCTTCTTTACCCAATAGTCGGTTTTTTCCTGAGCTCCAAGAGCCGCGTACATATAAGGCAGATGGAAAGAAGGCTGATTGGATATCGCCATCTGTCCCAGATCTACAAGGGCCATCTCCGTCATCTCGTGTATCTCAAAACCGTATCCGAATACTCTGTATTTCGGCTCAGTTGCAAAAAGCTCGTCAAGCTTCTTTACAAGGGCATCTCTTCCTCCGTGAAGAGCTGCAAGTCCTTCTATGTCGTGAGGTACGGCAAAAGAGTTCTGCCATGCGGAGCCTTCGGTATATTCCCCGCCCCAGGAGCAGGGGTCGAAAAACTCTGCCATCTTACCGTCCTTGTCACGCCCGCGCATAAATCCGCTCTCTTTGTCAAATATATTCGCATAATTTTTCGAGCGCTTCATATATTCTTCCACAAGATCATCTCGTCCCAAGGCCTTCGCAACGGTAGCTATACACCAGTCTCCGTAAGCCGCATCCTGTGTAAGATTTACCGACTCTCTTTGTTCATCTCTCGGTACGTATCCGAGTTTAACATAAGAAAGCGCCCCATTTCTTCCGTAACGTGGGTCTTCAGCCTCGCTGTTGGCGTGCTTCAGCATTCCTTCAAGAGCCTTTTCAAGCACTTCCCTTTTGCCAATGCCGTTTGCCGCGGCCTCTGCAATAACAGCATCGATAAGAGTACTGGGCATACACCCCACCTCTCCGATAGATATCCAACGGGGGAGCCATCCGCACTCAAGGTAATCGTTTACAAAACCCTCGAGCATTTCCGCAAACTCTTCCCTTGCAATAAGGGTGTAAAGAGGATATACGGTCCTGTAAGTGTCCCAGAATCCGTTGTCGGTATATCTTACTCCCGCTCTCGTCTTTCCGTCTGCAGGGCAGTAATGTACCGCGGATCCATCTCCCGCTATCTCATAAGCCTTGCGAGGGAAAAGAAAAGGTCTGTATAGGCATGAGTAAAACGTCCTCATCTGCTCTTCACTGTCTGTCTCTATTTCGATACGGCTGAGCTTTTCCTCCCAGCTATCCTCAGACTCACGGCAAAGTTCATCAAAGCTCTTATCTCCGCACTCACGGTCAATAACAGAAAGTGCCATCTCTTCGCTTATGTATGAGATTCCCAGTCTCGCCTCAATACTTCTTCCTTTTAAAGCCACGTGGCAATAGTTTTCGCCCATAAGCAGCTTTTCTGCATCTACGGAATCGCCCAAAAATCGTACGGCAAAATACATATTGAAATCTACGGCTATATCCTGACTGTGCCCGTCTGTAACACCGAAAAGAGTATTGCTCTCTCTGTCATATCTGTATCCGTAACTCCCTTTGGTAGGAAAGAATGACAAAAACGACGGGCGGTCATCCCCAAAGCTCAACCGTATCGCCGCTCCTCGTTCCGTGGGCGTCAGCTCAAAGGTGCAGGCTGATTGCAAAAACGTCATTTTCAGCAGATCGGGACGCTGCACGGAATCTTTTATTCTGTATCCCGACCAAGCTCCCGAAGAATCGTTCCTCACCACATCATTCTGAGGAGTCATTAAAAAGCTTCCGTAATCGCCTATCCACGGACTTGGCTGATGGGTAAGTCTTATACCCTCAGCGAACTCGTGATCAGGCTGATAAAACCATCCGCCTCTGCTTTCTGTTTGTATACAGAAAGGTGCCATACCGAAAGGTCTCTGTGTCAGAGGAAGGGTGTTCCCGTAAGAACGTCTTGGGTGAGACTTTGTACCCATTTTTATATTAACATAAGAAAGATATTTCATTTTTTCCTCCATCGATATATTGTTTTATTGTAATGGAAATATTTCGCAGCCTTTTACGCTATTTCCTTGCTTTTTTATAAGCCTGAATACTTGATACGCCGTTGAACGAAGATTTTTATATGCCTTTTCTCTGTCAAGAGCCTCATCCACGCTTACGATCTCTCTTAATACTGAGAATAAGCATCAATTCCGTACTCATTGCATATTTCTGCATCATCACTGATGCATCCGGCAAATGCAATAACAACGTTCATCAGATCACCTCAAATTCTTTGCTGTTATCTGCCAATCATATAAACTTCAAGAAAATCTTACCATACTTCAGAAGCTTTTGCAATAAAAAACTCTGACAGCCGAGCCGGGAATTTTTTAGCAATTCGGTACGGGAGAATGGAAGAGGCAAAAAAGGAATGAAAGATAGTTCTCCTTCATTCCTTTTAAACTTTATTTACGCTTTCTCAAAAGATATTCATCAAGCTTTTCCTTCATATTGTCAGGCATCTCTCTTGCCACGGGGCAGAATACAGAATTTGCCATACGGGATGCAAAAGCTTTTATAAATTTGATATCCTCCTCTATCTGAGCTGTCTTCAAGACCTCAAAGGTGTCGTATGAGGTATGTATAGGCGCAATATCTCCTCCTGCGGAACGGGCAAAGCTGACTGCGGGAATGCCCTTATCGGCAAACGGAGTGGAGTCACTTGAATACACATCCTGATAAGACTTTACCTGAAATCCCTTTTCATAGCCAAGATAGCTGATATAATGCACCAGAGCATTCTCCGCTGTAGAGCATGCAATAAATTTACCCATAACAGAACCTATCATATCGAGATTTATAACAAGTACCGCATCCTTCAGCTCTTCCTCATGAGCTTCACAGTAGGCCTTGGAGCCGAGTAGTCCTCTCTCTTCGCTTCCGCAGAAGATAAAGCGTGTGCTGTATCTGGGTCTGTTCTCCGCAAAATACTCCGCAAGTGCCATGATTCCCACGCATCCTGACATATTGTCATATGCGCCTTGGGAAAGAGACGTTGTGTCATAATGTGCGGTAAAAATTATTTTTTGATCTATCTCACCTTCGATATCGGCTACAACGTTATGAGAGGTACCCTTGTATTCATATTGCTTCAAAACTATTTTTGCATTTTTTCCTTCATTTTTTATCAGCGCAACAGCGTCCTTGGCGTTGATATTAACACCGGGTATCTTCTCGCCTTTTGAAACGTAAGATCTGAGTTCTCTGTGGTCTATATCGTGATCATTATAGTTAACATTTCCGCTGTAAGTGATAAATCCCAGTGCTCCGTTAGCGAGAAGATCTCTGTACCTCCAGGCTCCGAGAGATCCGTCTATAAGAACTATCTTTCCTTTGCAAAGTGATTGAGAATATTTGTCGTTTTCCCTTAAGTAGTAAAGAGGCGCCTCAACTTCCGATGAGCCTGCGCAAAGATATCCCTTGCAGGGAATTTCCTTACCATCTACGATCAATACGGCTTCTTTTATATCCGCCATATCTACCTCAAAAGCTTCAAGTTTCGCCTCAACACCAAGAGAAGCGCACACCTCCTTAATATATTCCGCTGTGCGGAGCTCCTCTTCGCTTCCTCCGGTACGGATATACGCCGTATCCGAAAATATTTTTTCTATTTTTTTGTAATCCATATTGTCCCCCAAGATCAGATCTTTTACTTTTTAATATATTTAAGAGCCTCGGACAAAGCATAAGCAGCATAGGACGCAAAACCGTGATCAAGGCTTCCCTTTAATTCCCGATGCTCCCACAAAGTACCCGTTCTCTCACACATCTTACTGAAAAATTCCGTCACATCTTTCGGTATAAGCTCATACATTCCCAAAGTCATCAGAGATTTAAGCCGCAGATAAAACCCAATAAATGCATTTACGGGAACGAACTTCCGCCCGTCGGCTGTCGCATCTTTAAATCCCGAGCGTACATACTCTGAAAGCCTTTTATATTCCGGTGCATTAAGATCCGCTCCGCCGAAAAGAATAGCGTAATACTGACAAGCCTCCGAACTGTTTCCGGTATTGCGCAGCTTTCCCGTTTCATCTCTGAGAGCATTGTCCGTAAACATAAGTCCGTCAAAGGAAAGCTGACGTGTCCTGCGTCTGAGTGCCTCCGCCTTGTTTTTAAATCTTTCCTCACCATATATTCTGTAGGCAGATTCGAATACCTCTGCGTAAAGAAAATTACTTGGATAATTTACGTTCTTCGTCCAGGAATTTGCATCGGACCATTCCACAAAATTCCAGGAAGGCAGATCTTCAAGCAGACCGTCTTCATTCTCAAAAGCTTCAAGCCCTTCTATAATATTTATAACACTTTCTTTAAAAAGCCCCGGGTCTGCATCTTTATTTCTTTTCGTCAGATATTCCCCAAGCTCAATGACGTACCACATACACCATTGAGGTATAAACTCGCTGACTCCGTTAAGCTCTCTGATATCGGAAGGATAGCACATAGGGAGCATCCCTTCGCTTGAAAGCTTCTCTCTTGACAGTCTAAAATTTTCAAGAAAAGCATCCTCAACAGGTACTTTTCCGAAAAAGTGAAATTCCGCATTGGCTGTAAAATAGGAATCGCAAAGAAATCCCGCACGTTCTCTGGAAGGACAGTCAGTATACAGATCCACCGCATTATGAGCGAAGGTATGCAGTGCGGAATCATATATCTCCTTATAAATCGGATCGTCGGTATCTATACTTTTTGCATTGCTTATATCGTACCGATAAGTCTTTACTCCGAAATCACATAACTCGATCTCTCCGGTTTTGACCGTAACTATGGCGAAACGGAAAGCATAAGGCTCAAAGCTGATACCGGAGCTTTTTCCGCAAGGCAGAATGTATTCGATAACATTATGACAGTTTATGTTTGTAAATGAAAAGATTCCGTCCTCGCAATATTCCGAGAAGCCGATAACCACATCCGCATTCTTCTTTACTTTTGCGGAAAAATTTATAAAACCGCATTCTGTACGGGAAAGGTCAAACAACGCATATTCTCCCGCTTTAAGAGTTACGGGAAGCTTCTCATCCGCAGTTCTTATGCTTTGACGTTGCTGCTGCAGCCAGCGGAACGGCTTTCGCTCCGTTTCGGTCTCATCAAAATATCCCCAATTTTCGGGAAGGCTTTTCCAGGAATATTTAAAAGGTTTGCAAGGCATCGTCTCATCGTAAACGAAAGTACCGATACATATAGCTTTATCAGCAAAAATGTCTCTGTATTCGGGATACGGAGCCACACGGTTCAAAAATATAGGTGCGTGTGGGATAACATCCGGCATTAAGCGTATACCTTCTTTTTCTTCCATATTCCATATCTCGCTGAAATGGCGCTGAACGGAATAACGTTCCGTGCGCTGTACTCTTTCCTTCATTTCCGAGACCGTAAAATCCCGTCCTGTATATGCAATAATTTTCTCCCCTAAGGACAGCTCTGCGCACAGAAAAGAGTCGCCAAGGCAAGTAGAGAATGATCTGCATCCATATCCTGCCACTTCTATGCGAAGTATGTTCTCTCCGCTGCAGCTGTACGGGCCGAGAGGTATTTTGTCAAGTCTTGCATATCCCCTCGCCGTTCTTGCGGGACCGAAAGCAACAAAACGGCCGTTAACAAACAAACGGTAAAAAGTGCAGGCTGTTAACAGAAGTTCGGTATTTTCCAGTTCTTCTGTTCTTGCCTCAAAAGCGAGACTGAGATTCATTTCCCTCTCACGTCCTTTGATCCACACACATTTTGCTTTTTTAAACATATTACATACCCTCCCGCTTTGATTTGACTTTACCATACGGAGATTTTTTTGTGCTGTCCGTATAATTTGGGGCAGAACAAAACCTAGGGCTTTTGAGTTAAGGTGCAAAATTGTTGCCCTCCGTTTGTTCGGAGACAACGGTCTTACTTCCTTGCTATCCTAATAAATATCCGTGAGTTTTTTTAGTTCGATGTACGTTTGTTCTTCATAAGGTGTTTTCAATCCTGCTTTTACAATGGTTGAAATAAAGTCTTCTTCATTCTCAGGCTCCTCCACGATCATTCTGTACATCTCAGCTGCAGCGGCATAATCGTCCTTGCTCTTAATATATATCTGCAACGCCGAGATCTGTGCCGTAGCATAG
>SVSF01000031.1 GCA_015064425.1 Oscillospiraceae bacterium
TTGAAACAATGGCAAATGTTGAGGATGAGGAACATTTAAAAGATTTTTTAAAAAAGTATACCACATCGTTTGATTGCTCAGAACGCGCTGTACTGTTTGAGAGATATTTGCGCCGCGGCGATGCGGAACGTTTTGAGCCCGAACGAAGATATCAATTGTACCAGGCTTTCAATAGGTTGCTTTGTCCACGTTATTTGATGAAATGGGAAGAAGACAGAACGCATAACGACACGGCCGACGAATTTATGGAAAGGGTTCTTTCCATAATCCGCAGTGATGCAATTGATGATCGCCCGGATATGTGGACGCAGGACAGAATCGAGCTTGGACTTAGATCGGCAATTCGGGCAATATCTTGCGGTGAGTTGGACAAAGCACTCTCAAGAATATCCGCAATTGTTCAACTGTTAGAAGAGACTATGAAAATAACAAACGAGGTGATTCTACCAACATCCTGCCATTTTCTTGACGGGATGGAGTGGAAAGCTAAAGAACACTGGCATACTGTCAACAATGATCCGGACGCTTTGGAAGAACGAATGATTTTTATTACTACGACAATGAACGATATGATGACCGGAAACTGTATACATCCAAGCGAGCATTTGGATACACTGCATAAAAGCGAATTCGATCCTATCCGTAACCATCCGAAATTTAAAGAACTATGCGAACGTGTAAAAGCGCTAATTGTTACCAAGCAAAAGTAACCATAATCCTCGCTCGCCGCGCGCGGGGGCTTTTCTTGTTTTTTGCATATCAAAAGCCACCACGAAAACGTGGTGGTTAATTTTTTTACCGCTGATTTTGCAGCCCATAAGAGCCTTTTTTATTTTGAAGATATATAATTTTTGAATCCTTTGGAATATTTTTGTGTTCCGTCAGCCATTACCCAGAGGGCCTCAACATCAGATCGGCTCTCCACAAGAGCAAGACCTTCTTCGTAAGGCATACAGAAAAGAGCTGTAGAGAGAGCATCTCCTTCTGCCGAATTTTTACAGATCACCGATACAGAACGGTATGCTTCTGCAGGCATAAGAGTGTCCGTATCTATAATATGATGATAGTTTTTGCCGTCTACCGTATAGTAGCGCTGATATGAACCGCTTGTAACCACAGATTCTCCGGATACTTCAAGATAAGCGATATAAGCCTCCTCGGACTCAGTGTCGGGATTTTCGATTCCCGTAAGCCACTTTTCTCCATTGGGCTTCGTGCCGACGGTACGTACGTTACCGCCTACGTTTATCACGTACCCCGTTATCCCCTTTTCTTCAAGATATCTTGCCGCCATCTCAACAGCATAGCCTTTTGCTACGGCACCTACGTCAAGAGTCATATGCGGATCGGATAGGAACACAGTAGAGTTTTCCTCATCTATGATAAGGTCGTTTATATCCGTGTGCTTTTCAGCTTCAAGAAGCTCCTCCATAGGAGGAAGACTCGCTGTCCGAGGATCGTCAAGCCCCGCAGTACGGTAATCATGCCATATGGAAAGCACGCTTCCCATAGCAACGTTGAGTTTTCCGTCTGTAACTGTATACATCTCTTTTGCGTACAGAAGCATATCGATAATACGGCGTTCTACCTTCACCTCTCTATGAGCGCCGTTCTTGAGCTCATTTACGGTACAGAGGTTTTCCATGCCATCGTATCTGTGATATATGGTATAAAGCCTATGGTATTCCCCAAGCAGCTCAAGCAATTCCGTGCTTATTCGGTCGAATTCCGCTTTGTCGGTCTCATATCCCGTAATGGTGGTTGCGGTATCGAAATAATCGAAGGAATAGCTTACGAACTTCTGCTTGTTTTCACCGCAAGAAAAAAGGCTTAATGAAAATAACATACACAGAAGCAAAAGAACAGAGGTTATCCTTTTATTTCTCATTAAAATCTCCGTTTAAAATTCACGTAAAATCAAAAAGGGAGGATATCCTCCCTTTTAATAAGATCAACCGATCTTGGAAGCAGCCTGAATAAATCCGCCGACGTAGATAGTACAACCTGCTGTCTGGAGCTCTTCGCTAACCTTGTAGTCAGCGGTCATAAGTCCCTTTACTTCAGCTGCAGTCTTACCAATGCAAGCTGCATCAAATGCAGCCGCATGCTCATACCATTCCTTAGCTGCACCGTATGCCTTCATACCGTAAGCATCGCCCTGTTCCTTCTTGGTAGCAATAGCCTTGTTTTCATCGAATGTGGACTTTCCGCCGAGATCAAAGCCAAAGCTTACTTCAACGGAGTCGCTGCTTGCCGCAACTATCTTGCCCTCTGCATTTATTGTTGCTGCAAAGAGAGTAGTCTCGACCTTGTTGGAGCCGGGCTTGTCTTCTGTTGCATCAGCCGGTGTCTGTGCAGTGGAGATGCCAAGCTTTAAGGTATCATTCTTTGTAGCCTTCGAGTTGCTCGCGTTGGAGATAGCCTTATCTATTGCTTTTACAAATTCAGCAATAGTAATGGTGCAACCGGCGTTTATAACTTCATTTGTACCCTTGTCTCCGTCTACAACGAGAGCCTTAACCTCATCAGCGGTCTTGCCGACGATAAGATTGCAGAAAGCATCAGCCTGCTCGTACCATTCCTTAGCTGCACCACCGTATGCAACCATATTATAGTCTTTTCCGGACTCGTATTTTGTCTTGAAGGATTCGTTTGCAACAGCCTTTCCCTCTACAGTATAGCCGACTTTGTTGTCTGCGCAGTCAATGAAAGCCTTAACGATCTTTCCGTCTGCATCAACAAGAACTGCTGCTACGGTAATTGTTGCCTGACCCTGGCCTGCCTTATCTTCAGTAGCATCAGTTGCAGATGCCGCAACGTAGGCGCCGAGTCCAAGCTTGAGAGTTGCCTCTTCCTTTGAGCAACCGATAAATGCAAAAAGGGAGAGGATAGTGAGAGATGCCAAAACAATTGAGAGTATCTTTTTCATATTATCTCCTTTTATAATTTTCATTGTGGTATTGCCACATCAGTATAGCATATCGTATTGATATAAGTCAATATAATAATCATAAAATACTTCGTTTCTTCAAAAAAACTTTTCTTTTGGGATGCGCTTTATGAGAAAAGCTCCGCACAAACCGATAAATATTCCGGAAAGAGTACCGGTGAGAGTCAATATTATCATATATCCGGTTATTCCGGGTGTATCAAGAAGCATTGCAGCAACAAGTATCTGTCCGAGATTATGAGAAATCCCTCCCGCAACACTGACTCCGACAGATGAGAGCAGTTTACTGCGCTTTAACATCCCCATTATTACAAGGCTGAGAAGTGCACCTGCAAAACTGTACACAAAAGTCATCATATTTCCGAAAAGGAGCGAAGATACGCAGAGACGTACAAAGGATACGAGCGCTGCATATTTAAAGCTGAAACTGTACAGCACAAACAGTATAACAACATTCGGCAGTCCAAGCTTGATGCCGGGGACTGCCGCATAGATAGGAGGTAGCAGAAATTCCACGTATGACAGCAAAAGCGCCAGCGCCGCGGAAAGACCAAGAAACGCTATTTTTTTAGATCTCGTTTGTCTGTTTTTCACGTTGCCTCACCCGGGAAAACTATCTGCTTTTAAGCAGACTCCCGCTTTTCTCTTCCTTTGTTTATACTATAACATCGGGTATATCTTTACTGTCGGTACGGATCTCAACAACCACCTTATTCGGTAAGCAAATAATGCTTTCCCCGCCGTAGCTGATGGGGCGGTGAGAAGAACATATACCGTCGGGACAGCTGGCCTCCTTAACGTAAGCCTTGCCATCTTCAATTATCAACAGATTATAGCCTTCATCCGTTTTAATTTCAACACTTCTGTTTTCGTTCAAGGAATATTCCCCGAAAAGCTTTCCGTCAATACTTACTATGACCTTGTCTCCCGAGGTCCTGAGCAAAAGCATAACCAACGCTGCGGCAAGAACCGCAAGCAATATTATTGCAACAAATATTATATCATTTCTTTTTTGACGCAAAGAGGAGGAGTCCTGCTCTTCCTCTTTGCATTTATTATTCATCGTGATCAGTTCCATTCAGGATCACCGGGAAGATCCGGAAATACCGTCTTCTTAAGACAGCCCGTAGGACAGCTTTCTGCGCAGAGACCGCAAGCCGTACATTTACTGTAATCTATCACTGCACAGTTATTCACTACGGTGACAGCTCCGCTCGGGCATACTTTTTCACATTTTTTGCATCCTATACACGCTACCTTACAAGCCTTACGGGCTTCGGCGGCTTTATCCTTATTATTACAGAATACCGCTACACTAGCCTCCTGAGGTATCATTGTGATCAGATTTTTGGAACATTCCTTCGCACAGAGACCACATCCTACACAACGACTCGTATCTACTCTGGCAATTCCCTTTTCAAGGCAGATGGCATCGGAAACGCAAACACTTGCACAGTCTCCGCATCCGATACAACCGTAAGCGCAGGACTTGGTACCGCCAAAGATCAATGTGCGTGCTTTGCAAGTATCTATTCCTTCATACTCTGCTTTTTCTGTTGCAAGGTCACAAGTACCGTTGCAGTGCACGAATGCAACAAGATCCTTAGGCTTTTCGACCTCCACTCCGAGGATCGCACCCAATTCTGCGGCAAGCGCACCTGCGCCGGGAACGCAAAGATTGGGCTTCGCTTCGCCTTTTGCAAGGGCTTCTGCGTAATCGTTACAGCCCTTGAATCCGCAGGCACCGCAGTTGATGCCGGGAAGAGCGGATCTGATCTGCTGATACTTTTCGTCTACCTCTTCACCGAAAAGGTGAGTAAACAGCGCGAGAAGTATTCCAAAAAACAAACCGATAATAACTACTACTGCAAAAGCGGTCAAAATATCAATTAACATATTAGACCTCCTTATGCAAAGAGCTTGTCAACGATACCCGCAAGACCCATAAATGCAAGAGATATGAAGGATGCAGATATCAAAGTAATGGATATTCCTCTGAAATATGAAGGAACCTCAGATTCCTCAATGCGTGAACGTATACCCGAGAAAAGGACCATGGCAAGCAAGAATCCGAGTCCGCATCCCAAAGAGCTGACCATGGATTCAAGGAAATTGTAGCCGTCAGTAATATTGTTGATAGCAACACCGAGTACTGCACAGTTTGTGGTTATAAGCGGCAGATATACTCCGAGTCCCTGATGAAGGGCGGGAGAGAACTTTTTAAGTATTATCTCAAGTATCTGCACAAGTGCCGCTATTACTAGAATGAAGATAATAGTCTGCAGATATCCAAGGCCGAAGCGGTCAAGGACAAGGTGCTGTATAGGCCATGTAACAAGAGTTGCGATAAGCATTACCGCGGTTACGGAAATACCCATTCCAACTGCCTGATTGAGCTTTTTGGAAACGCCAAGAAAAGGACAGATACCCAAGAAACGGCTCAACACGTAGTTATTTACCAGCACCGAGGACAAAAGTATAACGACAAGGCCTTTAAATCCTTCCATTTATGCTTCCTCCTTTACTTTAGAACAGTCTGCAGATCCGCAGATCTTGCTATTTGGACAACCCGCACATGAGAATTCCTTCTTTTTGGGGCTCTTTCCGTGAGTCACTGCACCAACCAAAGCTATCATCAAGCCGTATACTACCATACCGCCGGGAGCTTTTACGAGGAATTCTATCTTATAGGGTTCTAAAAACGCAATAGCCACACCGCCGAAGCTGGCTGCACCGATAACCTCGCGTACTATAGCAATAGCGCAGAGTGCAAAGGTAAAGCCTATGCCCATACCGAGTCCGTCAAGTGCGGAAAGTCCTACCGAATTTTTACTTGCAAACATTTCTGCTCTTCCGAGAATAATGCAGTTTACAACAATAAGTGCAAGGTATACGCCGAGCATATCGTAAAGCTCGGGCAAAAATGCGTGAACTACCATCTGCACGATAGTAACAAAACCGGCGATAATTACAATATAGCAAGGGATACGAACATTATCCGGAATGATCTTGCGCAAAAGGGATATAAGAATGTTGGAGCAAACAAGCACCATCATAGTAGCAATTCCCATACCGAAAGCGCCGAAAACGTTGGTAGTTGTAGCAAGAGTGGGGCACGTACCGAGTATAAGCACCAAAGCGGGGTTTTCCCTCAGAATACCGTTTATCAGTACGGAAAGACAATTATTTTTCTTCATTATTTATTGCCCTCCTCAAATATTTTTACCGATTCGAATACACGAAGTACAGCCTTTTTGTATCCGTCCGTTGTCATTGTAGCACCGCTAATAGCATCGATCTCTCCGTAGTCAGCTTCCGTTTTTCCGTCAAACTGACCGTAGAAGGATTCTTCGGCACAAGCGGAACCGATACCGTCCGTCTCCTTCTGAGAAAGAGTAAGGCAATCGATTATCTTGCCATCTGCAGTCACAGACACGAGAACGCGGATATATTCACCGGATGCGGGATGATATTCGTCTCCGCCTACGATTCCGTATCCTGCCGCTTTCATTTCAATAACGTAATTACCCGTAGCTGTACGCTTCGCGGAAACAAGCTGTGAAGGAAGTGCTGAATATGAAGCTGTATCAATATCTGTAACCACCGTGGACTTTGCTATTTCAACAGCAGTCTTGACAGCTTCGGCATCAGCTTCCGAGCACTCCGTTATAACGGAGCCCGATTCGTCTATCGCAATAAATTGCTCGCCTATTACGCAAACCGTTCCTTTTCCGTTTTCGGCATTATACATAGCATCAATACCGTCTATTATCTCAACAAAGAAATACTTGCTGAACTTTCCTTCTCCTGCAGGAAGTGCAGCGGAAAGCGCATCATTCAGTATCTCTTCCTCGGTACGGAGGTCAACTGAAGCTCCGCCGAGAATAAGGACCGTATTAAGTGCATCTTTTACCGCAGATCGGTATGCTACAGTAGTTTTTGTAGCGCCTGCGATCGTATCCACTCCGTCTATGCTTTCAACATCCTTGCCAACTACGGACACCGCAAAGCCTTCAGCCGCAGCGCCTCCGATGGAAGGTGTCTCCGCAGATGCTATAAGCTTCGTTCCGCTGACGGTTCCGTCAGGGAAAATTCCGCACATAAGCACCATACCGGAAGCATATCCTGTGGTATTTATCTTTATTACATATCCGCCGTTCTCTGCGCGGTATACTTCGGAAACAGTAGCGGGAAGCTCGTAAGAACTTACGTCAACAGTCTCGAAGCTTCCTCCATCGGGAAGGACCTCAAGCAGAGCCGCATTAGCGCTTTTCGCTTCATTTTCAGCTATGATAGGTGCAGTGATCGAATTCGTCAGCGCCATCAGTACAGCTACCGTTGCGCATATGCAGACCAGCACCAAAATACTGTTTATGGATTTTTTCATTTTTTTGTTCCTCCAAAAATCTTGTGTGCGGTCAGCTTTTCAATATAGGGGGTAAGTATGTTCATAAAGAGTATTGCGAAAGATACACCTTCGGGATATATTCCGAAATAACGTATCATAAAGGTAAGGAAGCCTGCTCCGAGACCGAATATAAGCTTTCCGCTTGCGGTCGGAGGAGAGGTCACATAGTCGGTCGCCATAAATATCGCACCGATAAGGAGTGAGCCCGAAAGTACGAGCGCAACTGCTCTCATAAAGTCAAAGCCTTCCATAAAGAGAGAAAGCACAAATACGCTTCCTATATAGGCAACGGGAATATGCCACGTGATTATACGTCGCACCAAAAGATATGCAAATCCCAGAAGAAGCGCGATCGCGCAGGTCTCGCCTATAGCACCGCCTGTGGTACCGAGAAGCAGATCTGTCATCTTAGGCATTCCGCCTTCAGCTATTTCGGCAAGAGGAGTTGCCCCGGAAGCCGTATCCACAATAACGGGAACAGCCTGCGTTGCCATGCTTCCGAAAGAAACCAGCATAAATACTCTTGCGGTAATAGCGGGGTTCACAAGATTGTACCCAATACCGCCGAACAAGCATTTAACAAGAATTATCGCATATACACAACCGATCACGCATTGCCAGATTGGGATATTTGAAGGAAGATTAAGTGCCATAAGCAGACCGGTAACTGCTGCACTGAGATCTCCCACCGTCTGATCTTTCTTTGTTATCAAATTGAAAAGAGCCTCAAGAGCCACACAAGATATAACACAGACTGCAATTATAAGCAAAGAGCGCAATCCGAATATTACGGTACCTGCCACGGTTACGGGAAGCAAGGATATAATCACGTCGCGCATTACGGAAGAAGTTGATCTTCCGCTGTGAATATGAGGTGACGCGGACAAATGCAGCTTATTATCCATTTTTACTTGCCTCCTTTGCCTTTTCTTCTTTTAACAACTGTTTTGAAAGTGTATTCGTCTGCACAAGAGGACGGTTTGCAGGGCAGACAAAGCTGCAGCATCCGCAAAGCATACAGGTATCAACGGACAGCTTCTTAAGCATATTCGTGTCCTTCTTCTTATAGGCAAGAAGGATCTGTGCGGGAGCAAGACCGAAAGGACAGGCATTGGTACAAGCTCCGCAGCGGATGCATGCAGTAGTTTTGGGGAGCTTTGCTTCCTTAGCGGAAAGAGCTATAATCGCATTGGTATTCTTCAGTATAGGAGCAGAAAGATCCGGAACGGTGATACCCATCATAGGGCCGCCGTACAATACCTTGTATGCATCTTCCTTGAAGCCGCCGCAAAAAGCAAACACGTCTTCAAGAGATGTTCCTATAGGAACTATAAGGTTTTGTGGCTCCTTTACCGCGCCTCCGTCTACTGTCACACACTTTTCAACTAAAGGCATACCCGTTTTAAGATAAGCACCGATAGCGGCAACCGTAGTACAGTTGCAAACGATACATCCCACGTCTATGGGAAGCTTACCCGTAGGAACAGCCTTTTTTGTACAATGGTATACAAGTACCTTTTCACCGCCCTGAGGATAGAGCTGAGGAAGGACTTTTACCTCGACGCCCTCTATCTTATCCGCCATTTTCTTCATCTCTTCAATGGCTTTGGGCTTATTACTCTCAATTCCGATAATTATACGCTTTACGGAAAGATGCTCTTTAATAGCGCTGAGAGCAAACTCTATATCGTCGGAATGCTCCGTCATAGTAAGAGAATCGCTGGTGATATAAGGCTCACACTCTGCACCATTTATTATTAATTCTTCTATTCGTTCGGGGTCTACCTTGAATTTAAGGTACGTAGGAAAGCCTGCGCCTCCGAGACCCACGGCACCACAATTCTTTATAGCATCTATAAGCTCTGCACCGTTGCTTACGGAAGGAGCCGCTAAATCTTCACAGAGAGCCATTTCTCCATCAGATTCAATAACCACAGCCGGAACGGTATTGCCCGATGAAAGCAGCACGTCGGATATCTTTACCACTTTACCGGAAACGCTTGCATGTATGGGAACCGACACTGCACCGACCGCTTCTGCGATCTTTGTGCCTACCTTGACCTCTTCTCCCACTTTTACAACGGGGGATGCAGGCGCGCCGATATGCATCAGCATGGGTATCGTTACCGTTTTAACGTCGGTCATACGTACCGCCGACTTATCGGCAGTATTTTTTCTGTGAGGGACGTGAACGCCGTGTAAGAAAAAAGACATTTATTTTTCTCCTCTTATGTTATTTTACGATTAACTGTACAATTATATCATTTAAATATATTTTTGTCAATTTGCAAACGTTTATTTCTCGCTGTAATTGCCATTTTTTACTTATTTCCGGCAAAGTCAGGTATATATATTGACAAATTTCGATCAGTAGGATAAAATGTCATTAAATAAGACTTACGGAGAAGAAAAATGAACATATTACATACTGGAATCGAGATTATCCTTCCGTATATGATCTCAATATTGGAAATAGTCGGAATTATCGTTGTATTCTGGTCGGGTATTCATGGTTTTTGGCAATATTTCCAAAACACGTTTATGAAAAAGAGCTTTGCACTTCAGAGCAACCTTGCAAAAGGTCTTGCTATGGGACTTGAATTCAAAATGGCAGCGGAGATACTCCGCACAGTGCTGATACAGAGTCTCGATGAGCTTTATATGCTGGGGGCGGTAATATTACTCAGAGCCCTGTTGAGTTTACTGATACACTACGAGATCAAGCATCCCAAAGATACAGAAAACAAATAATAAAAAGGTGTCCAAACGGCTGACAGTGCATTCCGTTTAGACACCTTTTTATTATTCTATATCGGAGAGAGCTCCGCAATATTTTTCGGCATAGCCATCAAAGAGTACGCGGTACTCCGCTTTGTCCGACTGTTTGATAGCACGGAGATAGTCGTGAGACTGAAGATGGAAATCCGTTGATTCCAGAACAGCCACCGCAATATTTGAGCAATGGTCCGCAACTCTTTCCAGGTTGTTCAAGCAATCGCTGTATATAAAGCCAAGTTCAAGGGTACAGCTACCCATCTGTACCCTCTGCACGTGGAGACTCTTAAGCTTTTGGGTTATTGCATCTACCACTTCCTCAAGCGGTTCAACCCTCTTTGCAGATTCAACGTCCTCTTCCAGCATAGCTTTTTCCGTAAGGGAAAGTATTTCAAGCACCGCATCTATGCAGATCTTAAGCTCCTTTTCCGCTTTTTCTGAGAATCTGATCTCCTTGTCAGAAAGCTCTTTTGCGAGCTCCGCTATATTGACCGCATGGTCGGATATTCGTTCAACGTTTCCAAGACAGTTAAGATATCTTCCGCCGGTCTGTGTTTCCTTTTCGGAAAGTTCCTTTACATTCAGACGTACAAGATAAGCTCCGAGAACGTCTTCGTATCGGTCAACCTTATCTTCTCTTGACAGTATCTTTCCGTATTTTTCTTGATTGAATCTCGAAATAAGTTCTACGGAACGTCTCAAATTTTTAAAGGACGATCCAGTCATTGCCTCAAGAGTCTTGCCGCTCTGTTCAAGAGCTACCGAAGGATATTCAAGAAATCTTTCGTCAAGCAAATGATCCTCGTTTCCGAATTCCACCTCATCCTCAATATGCTTGTCCTTTATGGTAGCAATCGCAACCTTTTCAAACAGGCCTGACATAGGGGCAAGAATTACCGTAGCCAATACTTTGAACACCGTGTTTACTATAGCTATACCCATACTGGTTGCGGTAAGGGACATTATTCCGAAATCCGCAAATGAATTGATGGTGTAGAAAGGAATCATAAGTACCGCAGCACCTGCAAGATTGAAATAAAGATATATGAAGGCGGCACGTTTACCGTTGACGTTGGCACCGATAGCAGACAGAAGAACGGGAACACAGGCTCCGACACACATACCTATGGTCATAGGAATAGCAACGTCATATCCGATAACTCCCGTTATTGAAAGTGCCTGAAGTATACCGATCGACGCAGAGCAGCTCTGTATTACAGCGGTAACGATTATTCCCACTATAATTGATATTACGGGGTTTGATACTGTAGAAATAAATTTCAAAAAGAATTCGCTTTCCTTCAAAGGCGCCATAGCGGAACTCATCGCCTGCATACCGCTCATAAGCACCGCAAACGCCATCATTATCATACCTATATTCTTGGGCGTGTTTTTTTTGCAGAAGAAAAACAAAATGATGCCTATAAACGAAATAAGCGCAAAAACCGTGGCGGAGGAAAAAAGTCCGCTTCCCTCAACGTCTGCCAGTACCAATATCCATCCTGTAGCGGTAGTACCGATGTTGGCACCCATAATAATTCCGATAGCGTTGGCTAGCTTCATAATACCGGAATTAACAAATCCAACAACCATAACGGTGGTTGCGGAAGAAGACTGTATAACAGCGGTCACTAAAGAACCCAAAAGCACTCCCTTAAAAGTAGTGGAAGTCAGCTTACCGAGTATAGACTCAAGTTTTCCTCCTGCCACACGTTTTAAGCCGTCTCCCAAAAGAGACATTCCGAAAAGGAAGAAACCCAAGCCTCCCAACAGTGCGATGGCATTTGCAATTGTCATATCCAAGATCAAACCTTTCTAAAGCACTGTAACGGTACAAAAAATTCCCGTTGTTCTAATATAACATAAATTTATTTTACTACACATTTAATAAAATGTCTTTATGTTTTTGCAATTTTTTTCGATTTTTCACCGAAAAATACGTTTTTTCTGCTTTTTTATACCGACAAACCTTTCCAAAAGCAGTACGATTCTCGCAAAGGGGACTTTTAACTTGACATATAATTAAAAAAGAGATACAATGCTAAATGAACAAGTTCATTTAAATGGAGTAAAACAAATGGCAAAGATATTAAACAAAAAAACTGTTATATCGACAGTAAGCGTGCTGCTGATCTTGGCACTTTGTGCAGGAGTCTTTGCTCTATACGTTTCCGATTGTTACAGGGCTGATTCGGAGGCGATAGCTGCTTTTGTTGAAGCAATAGACGTAGAAAAAACGGAGCTCAGGAACGGAATGATATCCTACGGCGATCCCGATGCCAAGACGGGCTTTATCTTCTACCCGGGAGGAAAGGTCGAATACACCGCTTATGAGCCTCTGATGTGCGAATTGGCTTCACGAGGAATACTTTGCATACTTGTACATATGCCATATAATCTTGCCGTGTTAGATATAAATGCTGCTGACGGAATAAGGGAGATGTATCCCAAAGCGAAAAGCTGGTATATAGGCGGTCATTCCCTTGGCGGGGCAATGGCGGCATCATATGCCGAAAAGCATTCCGATGAACTCGAAGGTCTTGTACTTCTCGCCGCATACTCCGCATCCGATATTTCGGAAAGTTCTCTCGACGTACTTTCCATATACGGAAGTGAAGACGGGGTAATGGACAGAGATAAATACAAAAAATATATGGACAATCTCCCGACAGAGTTTACCGAGTTCGAATTAGAGGGCGGATGTCACGCCTACTTCGGTATGTACGGAGAACAGGATGGTGACGGAACGGCGGCTCTCAACGCTGCGGAACAGATCCGCATAAGTGCCGAATATATTACAGGTTTTATGATTGATGAGGAGAACTGAATGCCAAAGATCATTGAAAACGTACGCGAACAATTACTTGCCGAAGCAAAAAAACAGATTTCCGAAAAGGGATATGCGGATACTACCGTTCGTTCTGTGGCAAGTGCCTGCGGACTTGGTATCGGAACGGTATACAACTATTTCGAGTCAAAAGAAATGCTCATAGCAACTTTTATATATGAGGATTGGAAGCTATATCTGAACGAAATGCAGAACCTTCCCGCAGACGAACCGCACGTGCTTTTGGGTGGAATATACGGAGCTTTAAAAAATTTCGCATCCGATAACAAAAAGCTGTTCTCGGACTCAGATGCGGCAAAACTGGCAGCAGTCGGTTCATCGGACCGCCACAAGATGCTTCGTGATCAAATTTCCGCGTTTATACTTCCAATGTGCAAAAAGAATACCGTTTCGGATCCCCTCTTCTGTGCAGACTTCATATCAGAAGCTCTGATAAGCTGGGCAATGGAGGACGTAAAATTCGAGACAGTTTTCCCTTTACTTGAAAAAACAATAAAATAAAAAGGAGAATACACAAATGAGCAGTTTTGAAAATCTTCGCATCGTGGATAACTTTTATCAGACCTCGCTGTTTTTCCCGATGCCCACGGTAATTATTTCAACGCTTTGCGAGGACGGTACCACAAACCTCGGTCCTTATTCATTGGTGCAGCCCTATTATGTTGCCGGTAAAGATTACTATGCAATGCTTTTATGCTGCAGAAACTCATCCAACACCGCCCAGAATATTCTGCGAAACGGCAAGTGCACTCTTAACTTTATCGACGACAAACCCGCAACCTTTAAAGAAGCAGTCAAACTGTCGTGGCCCGGCGATAAGCCTGAGGAAAAGATGCCTAAATGTAAGTTCAGACTTGAGAAGAGTATGATCGAAGAAGAGAGCGGAGAGGCAAGGCCCATGGTGCTTACAGATGCTGTTGAAGCTATCGAATGCACGTGGATGAGAGAGCTTGACGGAGCAGACAAGGACCTTCCCGGAGAGCTCAACGGCTATGAAGGATCTTATCATGATTTCAATGGAATAACCTCCAAATTCGGAGCGCACTTTATTCTCAGAGTTGACAAGATACTTATGAAGAAGAGGTACAGAGATTCCATAATAAACGGAGTAAAAGCAAAAGATTTCCCTGCTCTTCCAGTCGACTACGGATACCGCGATTCCAAAAACTTCTGGTTCCACAGAAAGACAAGAATGAGAGCAGAGCTTCTTCAGATGCGCCAGGCATCTCTTGAATCCGTGCGCTATGCGGCAGACCGCGCGGACGATACGGTAAAGTTCACCGACGAAGCACTTATGACGATCCTCGGAGTACCGAGAGTATTTCTTTCCGTTGTTCTCAAAGGTTGCGTTGCCTGGGCAAAGGAAAATAACGTAACACTTATTACGGAAGAGCACATGAAGATCATAAACGACAAACGTTCAAAAGAAAAAAATAAAAAATAATTACAAAAAGGAGTTTCAGAAATGAAAGTTGTTCTTGCCGGCGCTTTTGGAAATCTTGGCGCAGAAATACTCAAGTGTCTTTGTGCAGACGGTCATGAAGTAGTTGCGGCCGATCTTCGCGAGACCCCCGTTGAAGGCTGCGAGGGAAAATACACCTTCAAGTCTATCGACGCTACCGACCCCGAGACTCTAAAGGGTCTCTGCGACGGTGCCGAAGCAGTTATCACCACCGTAGGTCTTACCGGTGCCTCCACCAAGGTCACATCCTATGACATAGACTATAAAGGAAATATAAATCTTTACAATGAAGCAAAGGCTGCGGGAGTAAAGAAATTTAATTACGTATCCGTTATTTCCTGCGATGAAAAGGGCGCTGAGAAGGTTCCCATGCTCCATGCAAAATATCTTGTTGAAGAAGAGATAAAAAAGCAGGATATGGACTACGTTATTTACCGTCCCACAGGATATTTTTACGATATAGCAAAAGTATTCAAGCCTTACGTTGACAAGGGTGAGATGCAGCTTTTGAAAGGCTTCGGAGGAGTAAAAGCAAACGTCGTTGACTGTCCCGATTTCGCGCGCTTTATCGTTGACCGTATGAACGATACAAACGTCACATATAACGTAGGCGGAAAAGAGACCTATACATATGAAGAAATGGCTAAGCTATGCTTCGATGCCGCAGGAAAGCCTCTTGCCATCAAGTGGGCGCCCATCTGGCTTTTCGGAATACTCGCAAATCTTCCCAAGATCAAAAAAGCCGGAAAACACGATATTATTCTTTTCTCAAAATGGACTCTGAGCCACGATCTTGTAGGAGATACGGTAGTAGGCGATAAGAGCTTCGGAGAATATATAAAGTCTTACTTTGGAAAGGAGAACAACTGATATGCCCTGGTCACTTCTCGGTATCCTTCTCGCCGTATGCGCCGTTGCATGCGCCGTGGGATTTTATAAGTTTGTATATTTTCTTTCTATCGGATACGGATTTGCAGTTGCCGCAGGAGGAATTGCAATTCTCGTAATGTATTTTGTTGCGCCCACCGCAACACCCCTTTGGATAGTTTTGGTACAGACCCTGCTCTTTATAGCTTACGGAACGCGGCTTTCGGGCTTTCTTCTCGTTCGTGAGTTTAAAAACGCCACATTCAAGAAGACCGACGTAGCAAAAGATACCCTTGCTAAGAATGGCGAAAAGAAAATGCCCGTATTTGTACTCGCTACTATTTGGATAACCGTGTCCGTGCTTTACGTAGCTCAGGTCAGCCCTATGCTTTTCCGTTACAACAACGCTTCAAGTGATCTTATCGTTCCGGTTATAGGCTTTGCAGTTTCCGTATTCGGACTTGTACTCGAATCTATTTCCGACAAGCAGAAGTCAGCACAGAAAAAAGAAAGACCTGACATGGTAGCAACCAAAGGTCTTTACAAAATATGCCGTTGCCCCAATTATCTGGGTGAAATACTCTTTTGGACGGGTGTATTCGTAAGCGGAATTACCGCTTATCTTACCGTAGGTCAGTGGATAACCGCTATAATCGCTTACGTATGCATAGTATTTATTATGTTCAACGGTGCGCAGAGATTGGAAAAGCGTCAGATGGAACGCTACGGAGCCAACGAGGAATATAACAACTACGCAAATAAGACCCCCATTATCATTCCCCTGCTCCCCATCTACCATCTTAACAAGAAAAAATGATCCCGTAAGGAGATATAAACATGAATAATTTTTCTGTTTCCATGGCGTTGGTAGATTATATTCCGGTTATCTTCTTCGCAGCCGCTTCGGTAATACTTATAGGTGACCTTTACAATAAAATGAGCAAAGGAAGCTTTGCTCTCTTTACGGCAGGCGTGATCAACGTTTCTGTTGCGGGAGCGCTTAAAGCCACTTGGAAGCTTCTCTACGCGGCAGGGATATGTAACTTCGAGGCGCTTGATGCTATGTTCTTCCCCGTTCAGTCCATAGGTTTCCTCCTTGCAGGCTTGGGGATCCTTTCCGTGCTTTCTCGTAAAAGCAAGAAAAGTTCTCTCACAGCAGCGGTTCCTCCCGTATTCTCCGGAACCTTCGTATTTGTAGGGCTTATGGTAGCGGGTCTAGGAATTATGGATGCTGTACTTTGTATCTTGTGTGCAAAACTTAAAAAGCCCGGAGCTATTGCCGTTTTTGTTCTATCATTTATATGTTCTCTCTGCATGGGATATCTTTCGAGCCATGACTTTGCAAAAGCTTCAATGAACTGGATCGCAGAAGGTGTAAACGTTGTCGGACAGGGTGCATTTTTAACAGGTACGGTGCTACTTCACAAAAACGGTCTGTATGTATCCGTTAACGGAGAGAAGAAATGACCGATAAGCTCTTAAATATCATACGCGAAAAATACATCTTGAATGAGCTGGATCCCGGAGAGTTTTCCCACCTGAAAGCAAATGGGATGAAATTCACCGTAAAAGCATACAATGCCGTGGGACTCGGACACGTTTCTGTTATGAAAGCCAAAGGATTTTTCGAGCTTATGAAAATGGATACCTTGATGGTCGTACCCGAAGAAACAGATCTGCCTCTGTATTCATATGACCGCATCCTTGCTATGGGAAACGATACTCTGATCGTAGAGCTTTATAACACTTTTTCAAGTCCAAGCGATATGTCTTCCCTCGACCTTGTAAAAGAAAAATATTCACATCTCCCCGAGAGGGATCCCGGCGTACACTGGTATGACGGTATAAAGTTTCCGCAGAGCATATCCAAAAAAGGAAAAAAGTCAATCTCTACCGAGCTTGACTCAATGACAGCTGAACATTTTTCCGCGTATTTGAAGGTCTCCTGCGAAAAAGCTTCCGATATTGAAAAAAAACGTGAACTTTCCTCTCAGTACGTAAACGGTCTTCTTGAACGCGGCGGTCCATCCACCGATGTTTTCAAGAAAGCCCTCGGTCACGAAGCCACGGAGAAGCTCTTTAAAAAAGTTCTTTTCGGTATAGAATAAAAACCGATCCATAAAAGCCATCGAAATCTCGAGCATTTCGACATAAAAATAGTCCTCAACACGTATTCGCTCCTCTATCCGAGGGAGGAAGAGAGGGCTTTAAGCGTGTTAAACAAGATTTTTTTAGAATAATTCGTGGTTTTTTCCTGGTTTTTTATTCGCGAACATTAAAAAAGTGCCGTAGTTACGGCACTTTTTTGACTTTATGGTGGAGGCGAACCTCGGTCAAAAAAGGTTGATAATCTGGGGGATTTGCTCACGAATCTGCCGCGCACGGAGGTGGTTGTGCCAAACACAACATACAAGGTACTCGTGATCGGACGGCGGGTGCT
>SVSF01000032.1 GCA_015064425.1 Oscillospiraceae bacterium
ATTGTCGCCTATCACAGCAATGCTTTTTATTTTCTTTGCGGGTTCTATCTTATACTTGTCGGACTGCATTACTCTGGGGTCAAGAGCACAACGTGCTATGTGGCTCGCGTCGTATATGCTCTGCGCATTTGCAACGCCCTTGTAGTGAGCCATATTGAAGCAAGCGTTGTGGCAACATATGCAAGGGCGTATGTCTTCGAGTCTGTCCTCTATGAGTTTTGTTACCCATTCGGAGTCCGCCAGGAACTGACGCGCAACACCCATAGCATCTATACGGCCCTCTGCTATAGCCTTTGCGCCTACTTCGGGCTCCATGCGTCCTGCACAGACTACGGGTATATTTACAAATTTTCTTATGTGTGCTACGTCTTCAAGATTGCAGTTCTGGGGCATATACATAGGGGGATGTGCCCAGTACCAGGAGTCATAGGTTCCGTTATCGGCGTTAAGCATATCGTACCCTGCTTCTTCAAGATACTTTACCGCCTTTTCGCTTTCTTTCATTGTTCTGCCTATTTCCTCGTATTCCTCACCGGGAACTGCGCCCACTCCCAGATCCTTTACCATGGATCTGACAGAATAGCGGAGAGATACGGGATAATCCTTACCGCAGGCATCTTTAATAGCTTTTACAATATCTGTAGCAAAACGGTATCTGTTTTCAAAGGAACCGCCGTATTCATCGGTTCTCTTGTTTGTATATTCGAGAGTGAACTGATCAAGAAGATAGCCCTCATGTACCGCGTGTACCTCGATACCGTCAACTCCTGCCTCTTTACAAAGAGCGGCGGTTTTGGCAAACGCCTCTACGATCTCCTTTATCTCCTTGACGGTAATGGCACGGCACGTGACCTTATCCGACCAACGGGAGGGAAGCTCAGAGGGGCTCATAGACTGAGCGGGAATATTTATTATAGGTTTGATGAGGTCTCGTATTACGGGAGCGTTATGCAGCATTACAAGGGGTGTGGGTATAGCCCATGAACGTCCCATTCCGGCAGTTATCTGTACAAAGAGCTTTGCGCCGGTCTTATGTATCTCATCCATAAAGACCTTCAAGTCTTTGAACATTTTTTTGTTCTGATAGAGCCACTGGTTCATAAATGTACTTCTTATGGGGGCTATTCCGGGAATTATAAGTCCTACGTTGTTCTTTGCTTTTTCAAGGAAAAATTTTGCCGCTTCCTTATCAAAATGGTTTCCGGTATGTTCCATCCATCCGAAGAGAGACGTACCTCCCATTGGGCAGAGAACTATACGGTTTTTGATCTCCACATTACCTATTTTCCAAGGGGTGAATAATGCTTCATATTTTTGATCCATTACAAAATCTCCTTTGAATCGTTTATCTGTATAAAATTATACACCCGCCCTGTTGCAAAGTCAACAAAGCGGGTGCCGTTTATTTCTTATCTTTTGCCGTATCTATACTTTTTCCGAATACAACGAATCTGTCATAGAGGTATTCCGTAACAAAATTTACTATCATCGTAAGGGCAAGTACAAGGTATTCATTCCAGCCGATATCTCCCGTAAGCACAGCTGTCCACCAGGTGGAGAGGGGTGTAAATACGAGATAGAAGCAGGCAACCTTGAACATTGCAACCGGTACGTTATTTGCGGAGCAGAATGTGAATTTTCTGTTAAGCGTAAAATTCCAAAGTACGGAAAGAATAAGGGATATGAGATAAGATGCCCAATGAACCAGGTGGAAGCCTTCTTCTAAAAGTGTAAAGCTCAATACTTGGATTATTCCCGCACTTGCAGAGAAAAGTACGAATTTGACCGTTCTCCAAAGTTCTTTTTTTGTGTCGTTCATCTTAAAACTCCTTTATATGTAACATATTGCAGCGGTTGCTTTTCTATATTGAAATAATATCACAGACTTAAATTTTTATCAAGAAAAATTTCGGAAGCCAAAGAACAGGCTTCCGAAATTTTATACGAGCTTTCCCTTGAAAATCACCGAACGCAGGGATAAGTCATTTTTATTGAGCAGAACGATACTTGCTTCTTTATCAATATCAAGGCTTCCCAAACGGTGGTCGAGTTTCAGTGCTTTGGCGGGGTTGTAGCTTGCCGCTTGAACGGCATCGGAAAGCGGTATTCCGAACTCTGCGGCTTTTCTTACACAACCCATAAGACTTGTAACGGAACCAGCAAGGGTCTCGGGGTGTCCTTCCATGGTAGCCCTGCCTCCTCTGAGCTCTATTTTTTGTCCGCTGAATGGATAGATGCCGTCGGGCATTCCCGTAGCTCTGAGCGAGTCGGAAATGAGTATCATTCTGTTGGCTCCGAAAAGTCTGAACGATGCTCTTATGGCACTTTCGTGTACGTGTATGCCGTCACAGATCACTTCTGCATATACTTTAGCAGAATCAAAAGCTGCGCCGATTATTCCCGTATCTCTGTGATGGAATGGAGGCATAGCATTGAAAAGGTGTGTTACATGAGTAGCTCCCGCATTAAAAGCTTCCTTGGCAACTGTATAGCTTGCGGAGGAGTGTCCGAGAGAAACGCAAATGTTATCCCTTACAGCCTGCTTTACGAAATCTGTTCCTCCTTCTTCTTCGGGTGCGAGAGTAACCTTTTTTACAGCACCTTCTGCTATTTTGTTAAGACGCTTTAAAAGCTCAATGTCGGGTCTTCTTACGTATTCTCCGTTTTGTGCGCCTTTTTTTGCCATGGAAACAAACGGACCTTCAAGATGTATTCCCAAAAGCTCTGCACCGGGGACCGATGACTTGCGGTACTCTGCCGCAGTTTCGCATATTTTTTCAAGTTCTTTTTCGCTGACGGTCATTCCGGAGGGACAAATGTGAGTAACACCTTCGGAAAGTTCAAATTCAGCGATCTTTTTGAAGCCGTCAAAGCTTCCGTCACTGATATCTTCACCCAGCGCTCCGTGAAGATGGGTGTCTATAAGACCGGGTATGACGTAGCAATTCCTTGCGTCTATGATGATATCGTCTCCGCTTATCTCGCTGATATATTCTCCGTTTGTCAGGACGTCACGGTCTGCAAATCCTTCGTTGATATCGAATACAAGTCCGCCTTTTATACGCATATACCCGGCTCCTTTTCACTTATGACAGAGAAGGCTTCCTTATCTCCTATTACGGTAACATTGGGGTGGAATCTTAATATGGATGCAGGACATTCCGGACTTATCGGACCGCACAAAGCGTCATAGAGCGCTTTTGCTTTTCCTTTTCCTTCAACGATCATGAGTATACGCTTTGCAGACATTATACATCCGATCCCCATAGTGAATGCTTCCGTGGGCATGTCTTCCGTATTTTCAAAAAAGCGGGAGTTTGCCTCAATAGTGCTTTTTGTGAGTCCTATCAGATTTGTTCCTACAACGAAATGTTTATTGGGCTCGTTAAATCCGATGTGACCGTTATGTCCTATTCCGAGAAGCTGAAGGTCTATTCCTCCAAGATCGTTTATAAGCTTGTCATAACGTTTGCATTCAAGTTCCGGATCTTCCGCAAGACCGTTTGGAAGGTTGGTATTTTCTTCGGGAATATCAGTAACAGAAAAAAGATTTTTATTCATAAAATAGCGATAGCTTTGGGGATGATTCGGGGAAAGGCCCCTGTATTCGTCAAGATTTACGGTTCTTACTTGCTTAAAGCTTATCTCACCGTTTTTACACATTTCGCCCAGTCGGCCGTATGTACCTATAGGCGTGGAGCCAGTGGCAAAACCGAGCACACAGTCGGGTCTGCGTCTTATTTCATCAGCTATGATATCTGCTGCGCGTTTGCTTATTGCTTCGTAGTTTTCTTCAACGTATACTTTCATCTTTTTTACCTTCCTTTTACTGTTTCCGGCAGACTTGCAGCCGCTACGGACTGTCCCACACGACGGAAACGCTCGTCGGGAAGTCTGATATCAAATTTATTGCAAAGTTCCATATATTCCATTTTAAGAATTTTCTTGCAGGTCTCATAAATAAGATCTCCGCCCTTACCGCTCATTACGCGTCCCAAAAGGAGTACGTGACGGAAACCGTAAAATTCGTAGTAGTATGCAAGAGTATGGGCAAGGTATGTGCCTATAGACTCATATATAAGGACCGCTCTCTCGTCTCCGGTCTCTATAAGGGATTGGACTTCCTTGAGTTTTTCTGCGGGAGAACCGTCTCTGAGCTCAATGCCCGCCATAGGAGCAAGCTTTATTACGGCATCCTGAGAGAAATATTTTACTCCGCAACCTATATCTCCGGACCACTCGTCCACCATGGCACACGGGGATGAATCCACCGGAACAAAGGCAAGTTCGTTTAGCCATCCTGTAATACGTCCCCCTGTGTCAACGTAGCCTGCAGCTTCGCTGGTACCCATAGCTATACCGAGGACCCCCGTATCTTCAATGCTCATCGCACCCGCAAGAGCAGATACGTCTCCGTCGTTGGCAACGGTAAAGGGTATTTCACCGAAGCTGTTTTTTACGGCATTTATATATATGTTTTTTACCATGTTTCCGTATATGTCCTTGGGAACGGCAAGAAACAGGGAAGCGCACATCGTTCGGTTGTTTATATATACTCCCGCTGAGGAAATACCTACCGCATCTACTCTCGGCATATGTGATGCGGCAGTTCTGAAGGCTTCGCAAATACCGTTATAATGGTATTCGGGATCCTTTTCAGTTTTGGGTGACCATACGATCTCTTCCGAATAAACGGTCTCTCCGTCTATAACGGCAGACACCTTTCTGTCGGAACCTCCTGCATCAAATCCTATGCGGCAGCCATCAAGATGTCCGCCTATTTTTTGAGGAGCATCCTTTTCTGCGGGGATGTCTCTTGTGTATATTACTTCAAATTCGTTTTCGTATATATCCGACATAAAGGCTCTGTCAAATTCTCTTGTACCGCCTTTTGAATATGACTTCAAAAGACTTTT
Organism: Oscillospiraceae bacterium; assembly: GCA_015064425.1. The sequence goes on from SVSF01000032.1 coordinate 4,917, forward strand.
AAAACAGAACTCATCGTTTACGTATATCTTGTATCCTCCCTTGAGCCAAAGCATGGTCTTTACCGCTCTGTCGATATAGTAAGCATCAGCCTCCGCCATTGAGGGATCTCCGTGAACGAAAGTATTTAATACGGAAATTTGCCCGTCCGATCTTTCAACAGCAACGGATACTGATTTTTTTGCTGTTTTAAGAAATTCTTTATTAAAACTTAAAAGAGGAACAAAATCGGTATCAAGCACGGGGAGATTCTTGATTTGCACGTCTATTCCGCAGATATTCATTTTAAACCTCCGAAAAAGTCTTTACTTTTGCATATGTTAATGTTATTATACATATATAAAAAAGATATATCTATGCAATAAAAGCGCAAAATTATGTAATTTCAGCTCAATGTTGTGGGGAGCGTTATGAACAAAAAGATTTTTCCTGCATATTCGGTCATAGAACAAATAAGTATAGGCAATCTGTATTCATTCTTTTGGCACAACTATAAAAACGGATATTTCTTTCCGGGTGAAACACACGACTTTTGGGAGTGCGTATATGTGCTCAGAGGAGAGATATGCGCCATTGCCGACGACAGAGTGTACAATATGTCGGAGGGTGAGATGGTTATACACAAGCCTATGGAATTTCATAAATTCACAATAAGCAGCGAGGATGCGGACATACTGATATTTTCTTTTTCTGCCGAGGGACCTCTTACCCTTGCACTAAGGGATAAAGTATTCCACTTTTCTGAGAGTCAAAAGGGAATATTGAATGAGCTCTTAAAGTATGCGGACTCAAAAGCACCGCAGAAAGGAGAAGAAGAGGACCTATACCTATACCTCCATGCTTTTTCTGAATTTCCTACTTACGGGCAGATGGTAAGAGGGCATTTTGACAGACTGTTCCTTAGCCTTATAGAGGAGGGAAACATCTCCCCAGAGTCCTCATCTCCCGATGCTCTTGCATTCAGAGAGGCGGTAAATTATCTGAGCACGAATATAGGGGGCCAGCCGAGTCTTTCAGAGCTGTCAAGACATTGCAGTATAAGTGAAGCAAGCTTAAAGCGCCTCTTTGATAAATATGCAGGCGTAGGGGTACACAAATATTTTATAAAAATGAAGATGCGTATCGCTGCTGCTATGCTGAAAAACGGAGAAACCGTAAGCCATACGGCAGAGGTATTGGGATTTTCAAGTCAGAGCTATTTCTCCAAGGCGTATAAGAGGGAGACAGGGAGAAACCCCGGATCACATTCATAAAATATTAACAAGATACAGTCCCAAGCCGGTATTTTTTACATTATATACATTGAATTTATTGAGATTTTATGGTAATATAAACAAAACGATATAGGCGTATTTTGGAGTTGAGGAAAATGCACGACAAGATACTTAAGGTAAAAATGCTTGGAACCTTTTCTCTTGAATTGGGAGACAAGCAAATAAACTGTGATATAAACAGGTCAAAAAGAATATGGGTTTTGCTTGCGTACATTATATTCAATCACAAGAGGACCGTGAGTCAAAACGAACTTATCGATATTTTTTGGAACGATGAGAAAGACAGAGCGAATCCCGCAGGTTCCCTCAAAACTTCTCTCCACAGAGCAAGAGGTATTTTGGAGCTTCTTGATCCAGAACTCGGCAGAGAGGTGATCGTGTATGGAAAAGGGGGATATAGAGTCTCGCCCTATGTGAAAGTGGAGCTTGATACAGAGGCTTTCGAGGAGCTTTATGAAAAAAAGGATTACGGAAGCGCTTTGTCGCTTTACGGAGGAGAGTTCCTTTCCAAGCTTTCGTCAGATACGTGGACTGTGCCCATTGCGACGTTTTATCAGAATTTGTATGGAAAATGCCTTGAAATACATCTTCCCAGGCTTTTTGAGGAAGAAAAATATGAGGAATGCATTTTACGCTGTAAGGAGGCATTGCTTGCAGATCCGTATCGGGAGAGCATATATCAACATTTGATGCGGTCTCTTATAGCTGCCGATAAACGTGAAGAAGCTATCGCTATATACGAGGAGATGAATAAGCTTCTTATGGCAAATTTCGGAGTCATTCCGTCGCCTGAGAGCAGGGAGCTCTATAGAGAAGCACTGCGTACTGTCAGTCACGATTTTGTACATCCAGGCACATTAAACGAACAACTCAGAGAGAGCGGGCCTGTGGACGGCGCTCTTATTTGCGATTACGACTTTTTTAAAATGCTTTATCAAGCGGAAGCGAGGCTTATAGCAAGAAGCGGAAACGCCGTACATATCGCCCTTATATCGGTAAAATCAAAGAACGGAGACAAGCTTACCAGACGCATTTTGGATAATGCTATGGAAAGTCTTACTGAGCACTTGCGCAGGAGCTTGAGAAAAGGTGACATTATTTCTAAGTGCAGCCCCGCCCAGCTTATAATCATGCTGCCGAATGCTAATTTTGAAAATAGCTGTATGGTGTGCAAGCGTGTTATAAAAGCATACGAGAAGCTCAAACCCCATAGTACTGTCAAAATAGATTTTTCCGTGCAGCCTATGGATTCCAGGGAGGAGTGCGCTCCCCCTGCGGGAAAGATATGACGAGTCGGCTGTATGGTTGATAAATAGTACCCCTTAAAAAACAAAGGAGGAAAAGGAATGAGAAAAAAGATATTCTGTCTTTTACTTATACTTTTGCTCCTTTTTGCTTTTTCTGCCTGCATGGCTAATGAGGAAAGAGATATGGGGGAGATATCGGACACGGAGCGTTCGGAAGGTTATACAGAAGTCTATACCGAGGCCGAGAGAGATACGGAAACCGAAGAGGGATCCGATAAGGAGATGCTTAGCGAAAAGGAGACTGAGACGGAAAAGTATACGGAAACAGTAAGCGAGACTGCGGGAGAGACGGAGAAAGAAACTGAAACCGAAAAATTGAGTGGAACTGAGCCCGATACAGAAAAAATGACTGAAAAAAACACGGAGAGCGAAACTGAAGAGCTGACCGAAAGCTCCACGGAGAAGGTGAGCGAAAAAGTAAGCGAAAAGGAAACCGAAGCAGATGTGGCGGATCCTGCTCCAAGACCGATACTTCTTGAAGTAAAAGCTCCCGGGACTTTTGAGAAAAGAAATGCCCTGGCGGTAATAGATTACTCTAACTGTAAAGACGGCTATGTAATGGCAAAATTTTCCATGCCTTCGGACTTTAGGATAAAGGCGCAGGTGAAGGGTACAAATTCTACATATACGTACAATATGATCCCGGAGGAGTGGGAGGTATTTCCTCTTTCCGAAGGAAGTGGTTCCTATAAAATAAGTATATATCAGAACGTGGAAGGTACGAAATACGCTACGGTGCTTTCCGTGAGCATAGATGTGTCCTTGGAAAATGAGTTCAGTACCTTTCTTTACCCAAATCAGTACGTTGACTATATATCTGCTCCGAATACGGTCGAGATGGCATATCAGCTTACAAAATATACGGACAATCCGCTTGAAAAGGTGGCGCTGGTGTACGATTATGTTGTGGATACTTTACGCTATGATAAGGCCAAGGCAGAAAATGTACAGAGCGGATACCTTCCTGTTCTGGATGAGGTCCTCGAAAACAAAAAAGGAATATGCTTTGATTATGCCGCACTGATGACGGGAATGCTTAGAAGTCAGGGAATTCCCTGCAAGCTTGTAGTAGGATATGCGGGAAGTGCATATCATGCGTGGATAAGCGTTTGGACCGAGGAGAGCGGATGGATAGACGGTGCTATCTTTTTTGACGGCTCCTCCTGGCACAGGATGGACCCGACCTTTGCATCTTCATCCGATCGAAGTGACTACATAATGCAGTACATAGGCGACGGAAAGAATTACACTGCAAAATATCTATATTAAAACATTATGAAAGGCAAATATATGAACAAACAAAGACTTTCATACCGTGAAGTATCTTCTGTATGTCTGGAACTTTCTCTTTTCCTGCATGCGGGAGCGTCTGTTTCCGAGTCAATGAGCTTATTGGCAGATCAGACGGAAGAAAAAAAACTGAAAAAAGCATTTACGGAGATCGTAACGGATCTTGATGCGGGCAAACCTCTTTCTGCAGCTATGGAGGTTTCGGGAATATTTCCCGACAGAGTATGTCTTATGCTCCGCGCTGCGGAAAAAACAGGAAAAAGCGAGGAGATGCTTTTATCTGCATCAAAATTTTACGACAGGCTTGATGTTATGGACGGGCAGACGCGCTCTGCATTACTTTATCCGTCTGTATTGATGGCTGTAATGATGGCTGTCGCAGTGCTGATACTTGTGTACGTTATGCCGATATTTCGAAACGTATACGCAGCCCTTGGAGGAGAACCGTACGGACTTGCCGCAATACTGCTAAGTGTCGGCGGAATGCTGAAGAGATTCTTGCCTCTTATTTGTCTTTTGTTTGTTTTAGTCGCAGTCGGTCTTTTTATTTTTTCTTTCTCCCAAAACTTCAGAGGAAAGCTGTTTGGAATAGTATCCATAAATGAAAGCGGAATATCGAAAAAAATAGCGTCCGCTCATTTTGCAAGAGCGCTTTCTCTTGCATTTTCCGGCGGAATGGACTCTGTTTCCGCTGTATATGAAGCGGGAAAAGTACTGGGCTCAGAAAAAAGTTTTGAAATTATAGAAGAGGTATGTAAAAAAGCATCAGAGGGTGAAGATATATGGTTCCTTCTGAAGGATTATAAAATACTTCCGGCCGCCGAGGCAAGGCTCATGAGCATCGGTGTGGAAGGCGGAAATGCAGAACAATGTGCCGAAAAAGCAGCGGAAAGACTCGACAGAGATGCAGATGAGGCTATTGAAAAGGCGGTGAGCAGGATAGAGCCGTTTATGGTAATATTCTCGTGTGCGGTAATAGGAGCTATTCTTCTTTCTGTTATGATCCCTCTTACGGAGATCATATCGTCTATAGGGTGATGCCTTTATGAAAATCAGAAAATACCTTTATTTGAAATTGATATCGGCTTTAATATTGATCGCACTTGCTTTATGTGTAATATTCGTTTTTGTCGATATTATGAAGGATATGGAGATCGGCAGTGGTAATGCGGTTATAGAGAATATGGAAAATGTTTTGAAGCGTGGAGCCGCTGCATGCTATGCGGCAGAGGGCGCGTATCCTCCTACGGCGGAATATCTTATTAATAATTACTGCGTTGGAGTAGACCTCGACAGGTATGCGGTGTTTTATGAAATTTTTTCGGAAAACATAATGCCTGAAATAACAGTGGTGGAGCGATAAAATGAAAAGAAGCAGTTTACACGGGGTACTTCCTCTGCTTATATTTGCTATTTTGGCGGCAGCTCTTCTTTCGGTAACCGCAGGCTGGGCAAAAGGGTATTCGGAAATGTCGGCAAGAGACGATCAGGCTTTTACGGAACGAACAGCTTTAGGGTATGTAAGAACGAAGATCAATTCCGGACAGAACAGAGAAAAGATATATGCGGAGGATTTCGGGGAAGGAAAAGCTCTTGTTATCGTAAGCAATTACGGTAAAACGGAGTATCTGACGAGGTTGTATTGCCATAACGGAAAGCTTTACGAACTTTTTTCTCCCAGGGGTATAGAGATGCAGCCCGAAGACGGTGAAACTATCATTGACCTTGACCGACTCGAGGCCGATATAAAAGACGGAGTACTCACTGTATCGTTTACCTGGGGAGAGGAAACGAAGATCCTCATATGCGATCTCGGTCACGGAGGGCAGAAAGCTTGAAAAATAAAACAATTCTTATGCTAATAGAGCTTGCGGTGATGCTCTTTATGTTTATTGCCGCTGCAGCTCTGTGTCTGCAAGGTTTTGCCAAGGCGCAGTTGATTTCAAAAGAAAGCTCTGAGCTTAACAGCGCTGTGCTGATAGCGGAGAATGCGGCCGAAATAATGAAAAATTCCTGCGGAGATGGTCAAAGGACAATAAGCATCCTTAAGGATGAGCTCGGAAGAACTGGATTTGAGCTCATAATAGATATTAAGAATGAGTCTCCGCTTTTGGGAAAAGCGTCAATATGCGTGGTAAAGGATCAAAGAGAAATATATTCTCTTGATACCGCATGGCAGGAGGGGTGAATAATGAAGAGAAGACCTTTTATTCCTGCGGCAGTAGGAGCTTGTTCGCTTTTTGTTACGCTTGCTGTAATATGTATAGCTGTATTTTCGGTCTTGTCACTGAGTACTGCAAATGCAGGAAAAAGACTGTCTGTCATTTATGCAGAGAATGCATACGAATATTACAGTGCGGACCTGACAGCAAATGAGATCCTTGCATCCATACGGTCGGGAGATATTCCCGAAGGTATAGAGGAAGAGAGCGGAGTTTTTTCTTTTTCCGTTCCTCAGAATGCATCGGAGGACTTGTTTGTAGAAGTTGAAGTATCGGAAAGCGGATACAAAATATTAAGATGGCAGAGCGTACGTACCGCAGAATGGGAATCGGACGACAAGATAGATCTTTTCGACCCGTCATAAAAAGCAAACGGAATTTTTAAAACAAATAAAGAATACTCCCAAATATATCTTCAGGGAGAGGAGATACGGTAATGACAGATATAAAAAAATATCTTACAGAGGCAGTAGAAGCTTCCGCTTCGGATCTTTTCGTAGTAGCGGGCGCTCCCGTTGCGGTAAAGATCGGAGGCGTGCTCGAATACATAGGAGAAGAAAAACTCTTTCCTCCGGATACAGACGGCCTGATATCGGAACTTTATAAACTTGCCGAAAGAAGTGACGAGCGTCTTCGCAAGGTGGGAGACGACGACTTTTCCTTCGCGGTATCCGGGCTTGCCCGTTTCAGAGTAAGCGCATACAAGCAAAGAGGTTCACTTGCTGCGGTAATACGTATAGTTGCTTTTAACATACCGTCATATAGGGAGCTGTTTATACCTGAGGAGATAATGTCTCTTTCAGAGGTGCGTCACGGGCTTATACTATTTACAGGTATTGCGGGAAGCGGAAAATCTACTACTCAGGCATGCTTGATCGACCGTATAAACCATACAAGAAACTGTCACATAATAACTCTTGAAGATCCTATAGAATTTCTCCACAAAAACGATAAGAGCATTGTAAGCCAAAGGGAGATAGCTATAGATACAGAGAATTGTATATCTGCTTTAAGAGCTTGTCTCAGGCAGGCGCCGGATGTTATACTTTTGGGCGAGATGAGAGATGCCGATACGATCCGCACTGCAATGACTGCGGCGGAAACAGGACATACTGTAATAGCTACGCTGCATACTCAGGGGACTGCGAACAGTATTGACAGAATAATCGACGCTTTTCCCGCAGAACAGCAGGCACAGATAAGGATACAGCTTGCCTCCGTACTTCATACAGTTATATCTCAGCAGCTTGTTCGGTCTACAGACGGAAAGCTTATACCTTGCTTTGAGATAATGCATACGAACAGCGCAGTAAAGAGCCTTATCAGAGATGGAAGGACCCATCAGTTAAGCGGTTCTATAGCGACCTTCAGAGAAGAGGGAATGATCACAATGGATCAGTCTCTTTGCGAAATGCTTGCGCGCGGTCTGATAGACAGAGAGACGGCATTTGACCGTGCTGAGGATGCGGAACTTATGAAACGCCGTCTGAGAAAATAGAGATCCGGGAGAAAGAAATGCTGGTTCATGATACTATAATACTTGCCTCCGAGTCAGCGGGGCTCAGAAGAGAATTTCGAGGAATATTTGAACAGAATTACAATATCCTTGAGGCGGCATCGTATGATCAGCTTCGTACGGTGCTCAGTCAGAATTTTTCTATAATCGCTGCTATTATGCTGGACATAAAGATGTGTACGCCTGAGGGCAAGATATGTCTTGTTGCCCTTAATGAGGAGTGGTCAACAGAAGATGTTCCCATAATATCTGTAGTTGAAGAAAACTCTCTTCACAGTGAAACTTTGTCTCTTGATATGGGTGCTGATGATATTATAAATTATCCTTTTCATGCTCCCGTGGTAAAAAACAGAGTGGCTAATATTGTTTCTACGTTTTACAGTAAAAGAAATTTTCAGAACATAATAGATGAGCAGTCCTCCGAAATACATAAATCCTACGAAGTGATGGTGGATACGCTATCAGCTATAATTGAGCACAGAAGCGTTGAATCCGGTCAGCACGTTATGAGGATCAGACGTTTTACAAAGCTTCTTTTGGAGGAAGTCGCAAGGGCATGCCCGGAGTATTCTCTTGATAAAAATACAATAATGTCGATTTCAAGCGCTGCGGCTCTTCACGATATCGGAAAGATCTCTATTCCCGATAATATACTTAATAAGCCCGAAAGACTTACCGAGGAAGAGTTCGAAATAATGAAGACTCATACCATTACCGGAAGCTCTATACTTGAAGGCTTTAGAGCTATGGGGAATGAGGACTATTTAAGATATGCATATAACATATGCAGGTACCACCATGAGAGGTATGACGGAATGGGATATCCCGATTCTCTTAAAGGAGAGGAGATCCCGATATGTGCTCAGGTAGTAGGTCTTGTAGATGTTTATGATGCTCTTACAACTGATAGAGTTTATAAAAAGGCAATTCCGTATATAGATGCGTCAAATATGATAATAAACGGAGAGTGCGGGGCTTTTTCACCAAAGCTTCTTGAGTGCTTTAAGCATGTAAGAGGAAGCTTTGAGACTTTGGCACGTTCTTATTCGGATGGGCATTCTCCTGTGTCCGACGCCATTACTGTTCCATTGTCTCCTCCTAAAAAAGCGGCTCCGGATTCACTCCAGGAGGCAATAGTAAAATACAGAGCAATGCTGCATCACTTCAACGTTACCGCAATGGAAGTTGACGTTGATACAGGGGTGTTCCACCTTTTATATGACCCATATCTTGATTTTTCGCTTATCCGATCTACCGGAAGCTTTGGAGAAGCTATGTCGGCTTTGGCTGAAAAAGCGGTGCATCCCGATGACAGATATTTGATAACCGATGACCTTGACTCATATCTTGATAACTTCTTTAAGGATGGACTTAGAAAAAGCACTCGCAAATACCGCATAAAAGGGAGCGACGGTCAGTACAGAATGTACGAGGCGACGATCCTCAGGACAACTACGGGTGAGGAGAGCGACCGAAAAGCGTTGCTTATCTGGCACAGGATCGGAGATGAAAGATCTGATAACGTTGAAGAAGATTCAAGGATATGTTATGAGGATATAGGTTGCGGTCTGACCGTAAGATTCGATAAGGATCTGAGCTTTACCGATGGCTCGGAGGACTTTATAAAGCTTATAAAGCTTGAGGGAGAAAAGGTAAATAAAGGATTGCTTTCCCTTATGTCCGATACGGCCCTTGAAAAGTTTACGGAAAAGCTATCGTCTCAGCTTTCTCAGGGTAATTCTTTTGAGGTTGCTTTCCCTATAGAAATACGTGAGGGAGAAAAGATCTTTTTCATATACAAAGGAAACATCCGGTACGGTAAGAACGGCATAGAGGTCCTTTCGGGTATAGCGTTAAGATGCGATATTACGGCTTATGACATAGAAAATACCATAAAGTCATTGAATAGATACCGTAATATAATCGAGAAGACTAACGATATACTTTTTGAGATCGATCTTACGAAGGACGAACTTATTTGTTCGCAGAATTTTGATATGAGGTTCGGATATAGGAACATTCACAAAAATGCGATGGAAAATCTGTTTACGGGGTCTCATATTCACCCGGATGACCTGGACGTGCTCAAAGAAAGAATCGAGGAGCTCAAATATACCGATATGCCTTTCGTTGAAGCAAATATTCGTATTGCCGATAAGGACGGCAGGTACATATGGAACAGAATACGTGCCACTGCACAAAGAGATGATCTGGGAAATATCGTAAAAGGGCTTGGAATAATTTCCGATATAGATACGGAGATAAGAAGTGCACAGATATTTGCCGAAAAATCCGAAAAAGATTCTCTTACCAAGCTATACAATAAGGAAGCGGGGCATTCAAGGGTAAAATACTATCTTTCAAGAAGAAATACAAATAAATGCGGAGCGCTTATACTTATAGACCTTGATAACTTCAAGGTGATAAACGACAGATACGGGCATCTTTTCGGCGATACTTTAATAGCAAACGTTTCATCTGTTATCGGCGGTATGTTCAGAGAAAACGATACCGTTGCCCGTATAGGCGGAGACGAATTTATGGCATTTATGGCAGATATATCTGATAGAAAGACCGTATCTGCCAGATGTAACGAGCTTATTAATGCCATAAGCTCGCTTTATGGCGATCAACTTAAGGATACAGAGCTTTCTTGTTCTGTAGGCGTGGCTCTGGTGCCCGACAACGGAACTGATTTTTCCGATCTGTATCAAAAAGCTGATATTGCTCTGTACCGGGCAAAGTCGGACGGAAAAGCATGCTACCGTTTCTACGACTCGACTTTAATACGTCCGAATTACTCTGAGATAAGTAAGCATATCGATTCGGATGAGAGACTCGGAGTGGCAGATAACAGCTTGACGGAATACATATTCCAGAGACTTTATGAGACCAGCGATATTGAAGCTACCGTTAATTCAATAATGGAGCTTATAGGAAAGCAGCTTAATGTAAGCAGAGTTTATGTTTTTGAAAATAACGATGATAACAGTCTTTGCTCCAATACTTTTGAATGGTGTAACGACGGTGTTGAACCGCAGATCGATGTTCTTCAAGATATAAGCTATAAGGATGATATTGACGGATATATTGAGAGCTACGATGAAAGGGGACTTTTATATTGCTCTGATGTGGCAGAGCTTCCCGAAAATATCAGAAATATCCTTGAGCCTCAGGGTATACGTGCAATGCTTCACTGTGCTATAAAAGACAAGGGAATCTTCAGAGGATATGTAGGTCTTGACGACTGTACGCAGACCCGCTTATGGACAAAAGATCAGATATCTATGCTTTTGTTCCTATCTCAGATAATATCTACGTTCATTTTGAAGGAGAGGGCACAGAAACGGTCTGATGAGCTGAATGAAGATATGAGGCGTATTCTTGAAAGTCAGTTTACTTATGTTTACGTAGTTGAAGATGAATCATATAAAATAAGGTTCTTTAACGGCAAAGTCTCGGAGATCTGCGGAGATATAAAAAACGGGGAAAAATGTTACAAGGCTCTGATGGGCAGAGACACTCCGTGCGAAAAATGTCCCATAAAAATGGGAGAAAACAAAGAAGTTTTAGAGATTCGGAACGACCATCTTGGAGTAACCGTAAAGGCTTCCGCTTCTCCCATACGTTGGAAGGGAAAGAAAGAATGGATACTTACCTGCGCTGAGCAGGATAAGTAGAGAAAGCTCGGAGAGATCCGAGCTTTTGCCTTTATATTGACAAAAAACAACGGCTAATGTATTATTGTATTAGTATTATAATACAAGGAGTAAAGCTATGGCGTGGAATTTTAGTGAACACATCCCTGTATATATTCAAATAGCCGAGAGATTGCGCAGGTCTATTATAAAGGGGGAATACTCCTGCGGAGAGCAGGTACCTCCCGTCAGAAGACTTGCTGTAACGGCGGCGGTAAATCCCAATACGGTACAGAAAGCTTTTTCTTTGTTGGAAAGCGAAAAGCTTATTGCCGTAAGGGGAACATTTGGATATTTTGTTACATCTGATACGGAACTTATAGATAAGGCAAAGAAGGCCGCGGCCTCAAGCTTAGTAAAGGAGCTTTTGTCGAAAGCAGAAGACCTGAATATTGGTAAGGATGAACTGATCTTTATGATAAAGGGGGCGGAATTAAATGGCAATACTTGAATGCCAAGGTCTGTATAAGGCTTATCAGGGAAACAAATATGTTTTGAATAATATGGAGCTTTCTGTGCCGGAAGGAAAGATCGTAGGCCTTTTAGGACCCAACGGATGCGGAAAATCCACTTTTATTAAGATGGTTGCGGGCCTGCTTATACCTACAAAGGGAGAGATTTTTGTAGACGGCAGACCTGTAGGAGATGAAACTAAAGCTATCGTATCCTATCTCCCCGAGAGAACGTATTTCAATTCTTGGATGAAAGTGGAAGGAATAATAAAATTTTTCTCGGAATTTTATTCGGATTTTGATTCTGAAAGAGCCTATTCTCTTATGAGAGATCTGAATATTGATACCGGCGCAAGGCTCAAAACTCTTTCAAAGGGAACCAAAGAAAAAATACAGCTTATACTTGTAATGTCTCGCAGAGCCAAGCTTTATCTTCTTGATGAGCCCATTGCGGGAGTGGATCCTGCGGCAAGAGAGTATATATTAGGTACCATCGTCGGAAATTACGATCCTTCCGCTACTGTTATTATAACTACACACCTTATAAGCGACGTTGAGCAGATCCTTGACGAATTTATGTTTATGGGATACGGAGGAGTTATATTGAGATCCGGCTCTGCCGAAGAGGTGCGAGAAGCTGAGGGAAGATCTTTGGACGAATTATTCAGGGAGGTGTTCAGATGTTCCGCAAACTAAT
>SVSF01000033.1 GCA_015064425.1 Oscillospiraceae bacterium
ATATATTGCCATACCTGCGGAAACAGAGCCGCCGGGGCTATTGATGTAAAGAGATATATCCTTATCGGGGTCCTGTGCCTCAAGGAAAAGAAGCTGTGCTACAACAAGGGAAGCGGTAGTGTCGTTTACTTCGTCTGCGAGAAATACAATGCGGTCGTTGAGAAGTCTTGAATATATATCATAAGCCCTCTCACCACGGTTAGTTTGTTCAATGACGGTTGGTACAAGTGCCATATTGTTTTCCTCCTTAATAAAAAGTATTTTAGATGAAAACTGCCGCTCTAAAGCGGCAATTTTCATAAGAGTTTTAAAATTATCATTCAGCCTTAGGTTCAGTGTCTGCCTTGGGAGCGGCGGGCTTTCTTGTCCTCTTGGGCTTTTCTGCCGGAGCTTCCTCGGTCTTTTCAGCCTCTGCCTTGGGAGCAGCCTTTGCTGATGTTGTCTTCTTTGCAGTTGTTGACTTAGTTGTGGTAGATTTAGCTGTAGTTGATTTAGTTGTTGTAGACTTCTTTGCAGGCTTTGCCTCGGGAGCCTTATCTGTTACAACAGCCTTTTCTTTAACAAGATCAACAGCCTTCTTTACCTTCATATCAGCTGCAATCATATCCTCGGGAATATTTTCCTTTGCCTGCTCAGCTGTTACGCCGTAAGCCTTAGCAATATTTTCATACTCCTCATTGATATCAGCATCGGATGCAACGATTCCTTCAAGCTCTGCGATCTTCTCAAGAGCAAGGCGAGTCTTAACCTGCTTTTCAGCCTGGGGACGCATCTGCTCGCGAAGATTATCGAGAGTCATGCCTGTATACTTGAAGTAGGTACCAAGGTCAAGGCCCTGCATTCTGAGTCTGGAGTCGTAATCACGAACAAAGTTCTCGGTCTCAGCCTCGAACATGCACTCGGGAATATCAGCCTCGAGCTTTTCGATAAGAGCCGCAATGATCTGCTCCTCAACCTCTGCATCAGCAGTTCTGTTGTGTCTCTCCTCGATTTTTGCCTTAACATCAGCCTTATATTCAGCAAACGTATCAAATTCGGAAACGTCCTTTGCAAATTCGTCGTCAAGAGCAGGGAGCTCTTCCTTTTCAAGCTTATGAAGAACACACTTGAAAACAGCGTCCTTATCAGCAAGCTCCTTTGCGTGGTAATCAGCAGGGAACTTAACGTTAACATCAAAGCTATCGCCTACATTCTTACCAACGATCTGCTCCTCAAATCCGGGGATAAACTGGCCGGAACCGAGCTTAAGGCTATGTCCTTCAGCCTTACCGCCGTCGAACTGCTTATCGTCAACGTAACCGTCAAAATCAATAACTGCAACGTCACCCATTTCAGCCGCACGATCGGTAACTTCGATCTCTCTTGCATTTCTTTCCTGAACCGTCTTAATCTCACGGTCAACTTCCTCGTCGCTAACGGGAGCAAGAGTCTTTGTTACTTCGATTCCGAAGTAATCCTTAATGCTTACGTCAGGCTTTGTATAAACAACAGCCTTCATTACAACACCGTTGTCATCTATAGAAACGATATCGAATTCGGGATTTCCAACTATTTCAAGCTCGGAAGCCTTAGCAGCATCCTCATATGCAGCAGGGAGAAGATCATTTATAGCATCCTCATAAAAAACACCCTTGCCGTACATCTTTTCGATGATAGCCTTAGGAGCCTTGCCCTTACGGAAGCCGGGAACGTTGATATTCTTAACGCTCTTGCGATAAACCTTCATAACTGCATCGTCGAAGGTTTCTTTGTCGATCGAGAATTCTATCTCATACTTATTCTTCTCGACCATTTCCTTTTTTGTTAAACTCATTTTGTCCTCCAAATGATAAAAATGGTATTATTTTCATACCTATTTATTTTATCTATTTTAAGCCGAAAAGTCAAGGGTTTCGGCGTATTTTCTTCAATATTTTTTAATATTCGTCGGGGAATATCGGCATAGGAGCAAATTTTAGAAAGTCAGCTGCAACAAGCGTCATTGAAATCCCCTCGAAATCAGTGGTTCTGTTTGCAAAATATGCTCCGTGAATATGTCCGAAATAGCATTTTTGGATATTATACTTGTGTAGCACATCCACAATTGGTCTACACACAAGACCGTTCCATACAGGCGGAAAGTGCAGAAAGACCAAAACAGGAAGTTTCTCTTCTTCCGAAAGCAACGTTTTAGCAGCTTTAATGCTAAGCTCAAGTCTTGCTGCTTCTCTTGAAACGATTTTATCAAAATCGGTCTCATTTATAACGTTCTGTTGTTTTTCATCGTAGAACCAACCGCGAGTTCCGCAAATGACACAATCTTCAAGCTTATATGCGTTATTGTGAAGCAGTTTTATGGTAGTAATATCATTATCGGCAAAAAACTTTTCGATTTTTCCTGCAGTCGACCACCAAAAATCATGGTTTCCTTTACCGATTATCTTTGTGCCGGGAAGAGAATCAATAAATTTAAGGTCTTCGTATGCTTCTTCAAGCTTCATTGCCCAGGAAATATCACCCGGAATTATCACAGTATCGTCATCGCAAACCACCGCACTCCAATATTTTTTTATTCTTTCTGCGTGGTTTGCCCAATTTTGTCCAAAAACTTCCATAGGCTTATTCGTTTTTTCAGATAACGAGAGATGCAGATCTGCAATTACGTATAAAGACAATGCAAAATGACCTTCTTTCGTATAATTTTAGTTGTGGCGGGCAAAATATAAACAGCTCAATCGAGCAATTATTTTTTACCGCCACGGCGGTGGAACGGAGAATCACTATGGAAGATAAGAGAACATGCACATCTGGTGATTGCAAGCACATCCAGGGCATAAACTGTGACGTAAGCAATTGCTACTACAATGAAAAAGGATGCTACTGCACGGCAAAGCAGATCGCCGTAGGACCTTCCTACGCTACCTCCTCTACCGATACAGTATGCGCAACCTTTAAAAAGAAGGACTAACTTCAGTCGGGCAGGGCGGTTTTCGCCCTGCTTTTATTTTGCAAACTCAAGAACTTCCTTTGCCATATCGTCAGGATCGATGATCTTATCAAAGCGCACCTTTCTTGTGGCAATACCCTTAAGAGGATAAGCTATATCTGTCTTTGAATATTTGCTGAGAGCTTCAAGAGCATCGAGCGGATCCTCAGGTGATGTCTTGCCAAGCGCTGTGTAAACGTCTGCAGCAAACTTATAGGGACTTGCTGTTGAGTCTACTACCGTTACCTTTGAATCACCGTTTTCTGCGCAGTATCTTTCTGCCGCAGATATACCCACCGCTGTATGAGTATCACAAAGATAGCCGTATTTATCAAAGGATTCCTTTATAGTCTTGGCAGTCTCTTCCTCGTCGGCATAATAGCCAGCAAAGAGAGTATCTATTTTTGCCTTAACGTCTGCAGAAACGGTATATTTTCCGTTTTCTGCAAGCTCTTTCATATATCCTGCAGTCTCGTCTGCACCTGCACAGAAATAGAGAAGACGTTCAAGATTGCTGGATATTAGAATATCCATCGAGGGAGACATAGTAAGGTGGAATTTACGGTTTCTGTCATACGTTCCGGTTTTAAGGAAATCGGTAAGAACGTTATTCATGTTAGAAGCACAGATAAGACGTGCAATCGGAAGTCCCATAAGCTTTGCAAGGTATGCTGCAAAGATATTTCCAAAATTACCTGTAGGAACGCAGAAATTGATCTCATCTCCAAGTTTTATCTTGCCTTCGTTTACAAGATCGCAATATGCGGATACATAATAAACTATCTGAGGAACGAGACGTCCCCAGTTGATAGAGTTAGCACTTGAGAAAAAATATCCATTTGTATCAAGAGCCTTTGACATATCCTCATCGGCAAAGAGCTTCTTTACATTGCTCTGAGCATCGTCAAAGTTTCCGTTTATAGCACAAACGTTCACGTTTGCGCCTTCCTGTGTTGCCATCTGAAGCTTCTGAACACGGCTTACACCACCCGTAGGATAGAATACCATTATCTTAATTCTGTCAATGTCCTTATATCCCTCAAGAGCCGCTTTTCCTGTATCTCCGGAAGTAGCAACGAGAATAAGTGCCGTTCTTTCTTCACCAGTTTTAACAAGTGCACGTGAAAGAAGACGAGGCATTATCTGGAGAGCCATATCCTTGAATGCGGCTGTAGGGCCATGCCAAAGCTCAAGTGAGTAAATATTATCGTGTATATTCTTTACAGGTGCTGCTCCACCGACAAATGATTTTTCTGAATACGCCTCTTTGCAATCAGCAAGAAGCTCCTCATATGTATAGTCGGTAAGATAACGAGAAAGAATATTTGCCGCTCTTTCGGGATATGAAAGAGGGCAGAGCACCTTTATATCCTCCTCTGTTAAAGCGGGGATGCTTTCGGGGACAAAAAGTCCGCCGTCAGATGCCAAGCCTTGCTTTATAGCCTGTGCGGAATCGTATTTCTTTGCGCTTGCGTCTCTTGTACTTTGATACTTCATTTTAGTTGCCTCTCATTTTATTTTAGAAATTATTTTTTACAAAATTATAAGCATTTTCCCAGGTGATCTTATCCGAAAGATCTTTGCCGAATTCTGTACTTACTATTTCATACAGATGCGGTATGCTTTCGATTCCCGAAATACCATCCGGCAGGGGAGCTCCGTCCATATCGGCGCCAAGGCAGAGCATACGCTCTCCACCAATGTTGAGATAACGGTCTATATGTCGGAGTATATCGTCAATATCGCATTTATCATCAGATGTTAAATGGTATCGACAAAGACTAAGACCTACTATACCTCCAAGTTCTTTTATGACCTTAAATTGATCGTCTCTCAGATTTCTCGGATGATCGTAAACTCCAAAAGAACAGGAATGTGATGCTATTACAGGTTTTCCGTGTGAGAGCGCTATATCGAATATCTCTTTTGCGCTCATTTCCGAGGAATGCGATACATCCGGTACTATTCCCATTTCAAAGCAATGTTTTATAACATCTTTCCCGAACTCCGTAAGCCCGGCATCGGTATCAAACGAACCACCGATGCAGGTTTCTCCGCTCCACATCGGAATAAGAAATCTGACTCCGAGATCATAGAGAACATTAAGTCTTTCAATCTTTCCCGAAAGAAGTCTCGCATCCTCAACAGACAAATAAAATCCGTTTTGGGGAGCGCATTTTCCTGTATTTATGTCCACCTCTTTTAAAAGATTAGCTTGTATCTTCAGAAAATCGAAAAAGCAGGTCTCATCGTCCTTTTTATTATCACAGCAAATAGCCATAACCTGAACGTATGTTTCGATATCTCTAGCACGCTCGAGTGAAATATGCAGATCATTATCCTGAAGATGTTTATTCTGCTTATACAGTTCATATCCGGTATCACAGTGAAGATCAAAAAGTCTCAACGCCTTCCTCCTCCGGCGCCGAATGCGCCTCTTATGTAGTTAAGCTTTGAAAATTTGCCATCCCTTGTCAAATACACCTCTACAACGTCCATCCGAGGTTGCTTTTCTTCCGGATTTCCGTTGATTTTAAGATAATGAAGTGCAGCCTTAAGGAGATGTCTTTGCTTTTCCTTGTTAACGGCACTTTTTGCACTGCCGTATTTTTGGAGAGCAGGGCTGATAGTCCTTGTTTTAACCTCTGAAAAGACGATACTGCTTTTGTTTTCCGCAATAATATCTATCTCATCGTGGCCCGCTCTGAAATTCCGGAAGATTATATTAAAACCGTTTGCTTTGTAAAATTCTACAGCTATGTCTTCACCAAGCCGTCCGTTTTCGTGACTTATCATTGTTTTTCGTCCAGAAATCTTATGAATTTCTCTCTATGTATCGGTGACGGCCCATATTCAAATAATGCGCTTATATGATCTTTGGTTCCATAGCCTTTATTTTTGGCGATTTTGTACTGCGGATACTCCGCATCAAGTTCAATACATATCCTATCTCTTGCTACCTTAGCAAGGACTGATGCCGCAGCAATACTCATAGAAGTCGCATCGCCCTTTATGATTGGAGCAGAATCGATATCGAATCCTCGATTTATATTTCCGTCGATAAGAGCAAAATCTGCTTTTACAGAAAGACCTTCAATAGCTCTTCTCATTGCTAAAAGATCTGCTTCAAGAATATTGAGCTTATTTATCTCCTCAACAGAAGCGGAGGCTATGCAGTACGCTATCGCCTTTTCTTTTATTATGTCAAACAACTTTTCGCGTTTCTTCTCGATGAGCTTTTTGGAATCATTTAGACCCTCTATTTCGAGTCCCTCCGGCAAAACGCAGGCAGCGGCAAAAACAGGACCGCAAAGTGGCCCTCTGCCTGCCTCGTCAACACCGCAGATCACTTTATATCCTTTTGATGCATATTCTTTTTCAAGTGAATAGTCCGGCATAAAAGCACCTCTTTATTCGTTGACCTTATCTAAAGTTATTCTTCCGAGCTTTCCCGAGCGGAATTCATCGAGAAGCATATTAGCTGTACGTTCCTCGTTTATCTCTCCGCCCGAAACGAGAAAACCTCTCTTTTTTCCGATTAATCTGAATAATTCATAATCATCATAATCGGTATACTGCTCCATATCACCAAGCTTATATCTCTCAGAGAGCAGGGAAGGATAAAGCGTGCGAAGTCTTGAAACGAGAGCAAGTGCGATAGCCTCTATTTCAAGAATCGTATCCTTTATAGCACCGGTTATTGCAAGATTTTCGCCAACCGTTCTGTCATCAAACTTCGGCCAGAGAACTCCAGGCATATCAAGAAGATCTATACCGAGAGTTGTGGGGACCCACTGCTTGTCAACTGTAACACCGGGGCGGTTTTCAACCTTCGCCTTCTTATTACCGCTTATCTTGTTTATAAGAGAAGACTTACCCACGTTAGGGATACCAACCACCATTGCACGAAGCTTTCTCCCGCTCATACCCTTATCTTCAAAACGCTTAAGCTTTTCGCTCATAAGAGTTTTGACAAGGGAAGGGATTTTGTTCATTCCTTCTCCTGTTATGCAATCAGTAGCAATACAGATTCTGCTTCCTGCGGTATATCTTTTTACGAATATGGCAGTTTTCTCCGAATCAGCGAGTGAAGCCTTATTAAGCAAAGTTATCATAGGCTTTGACTCGATTATCTTCATTATCTCCGGGTTATGAGAGCTATACGGTATTCTTGCATCAAGTATCTCGATAACAACGTCTACCTGCTTTAAATGCTCTGTGATCATGCGGCGAGTTTTCGCCATATGTCCCGGAAACCACTGTATAATTTCTGTTGGCATTTTTCAGCTTCCTTTAATCAAGATTTCCGAATTTATTGAACGGTGTTATGCGAAGTAAAGCCTTTCCGATAACTCTACGTTCGTCCACAAGTCCTATAATACGTGAGCGGCTGTCTTTAGAGCCGTTTCTGTTATCTCCCATAACGAATAAATACCCCTCAGGCACTTCTATAGGGAAGCTCCAATCAGACTTTACGATCGCCTTTCCGCCTTCAAGGAACATATATTCCGATTCATCAAGCACAGTTACAGCACCGTCGGTATCGGTAACGGTTACGGTCCATGTGTCAAAATCAATATCTATCTTCTGACCACCGGTTGCGATAACTCTCTTTACGATGGGCTCATTAAGACCCATCTTATTTTCAGGAGCCGTCTGATGGAAAACTATTATGTCACCGTACTCGGGAGTGTAATTTATATTGGAAACGACAAGCATTTGACCATCAGCAAGAGTTGTGTCCATAGAACCTCCCGAAACACGACAGAGACGGAAAACGAAAGAGTAAAGAAGCAGCACTACACACGCAGCAATAACTAATATTTCAAAAACATCATAAAGCTCTTTAGCAAGAGACGTCTGCTCTTTATTATCGTTTTTCTGCATAAGCTTTCTCCTTAAATTTCACCCGTGAGCATTCCCATAAGCTCATGTCCACGAGGGTTATAGTTATTCTTTGCCTCAGCGGTAAGCTCCGTAAAGTGCTCAACACCATCATAAGACTTTGAAGAATTGTATATCATAAACGGAACGGGACTTATTGTATGTGTGCGTATTGCAACAGGCGTAGGATGATCGGGAAGCACCATTATTTTGAAATCCTCGCCGCAATCCTTAAGATATTCATAAACAGGCTTAAGTATAAGCTCGGATATCTTCTCAATAGCTGTCACCTTGTTTTCGGTCTCAGCTCTGTGGCCGCACTCGTCGGGACCTTCAACATGAACGTAAACGAGCTCTTTTCCACGCTTAAAAGCATCTATTGCCGCATTTGCCTTGCCTTCATAATTCGTCTTATAATTGCCCGTAGCGCCCTCAACGTCTATAGATTCCATTTTTGCACAAATACCTATACCCTTGATAAGGTCAACTGCTGAAATAACGGAAGCATCAAGCCCCCATTTATCCTTAAAGAGCGGTAGCTGAGGCTTTTTACCGGGGCTCCAGAGCCACGCAGAGTTAGCAGGGCGGAGTCCTCTGCGGCGGCGCTCCTCATTCACAGGGTGATTGTTAAGTATCTCAAAGCTATCACGCATAAGCTTGTAAAATTCCTCACCGCCGTTTTCCTTCTTCGGGAGATATTCTCCTATCTGCTTACCGAGAATATCGTGAGGACGGGAAAAATCATATTTTTCGTTACCGTTCTTCCAAATGAGGCAATGACGGTAGCTTACGCCCGTGTAGAATTTTCTATACTCATTTCCGAGCTTTTCCTCAAGAGTCTTTATCAACTTATCAGCCTCGGGAGTTGATATCTCGTCAGCGCTGTGATCAAGTATTACCTTGCTATCGTAATCACCTTCATCGGTAAGCGTAACAACATTGCAGCGATATGCTGTTTCATCAGGCTGCATCTCAATACCGATGCTGAGCGCTTCGAGAGGGGAGCGTCCCTTGGAATATATTTTAGGGTCATAAGAAAGGATAGCAAGGTTTGCCGTATCACTTTCGGGAACCATTCCGTCGGGAACGTTAGATACTGTGCCAACATATGAACTCTTTGCAAGCATATCCATCGTAGGCTTATTTGCCTTTGCCATAGGAGTAACACCGCCGAGGGATTCTACCGCTGTATCAGCCATTCCGTCAGGTATAAGAACAAGGTATTTCATTTTTCATTTCCACCTTTAAATTTTAATATTATTACTATATTATAACAGTAATTATTTGTTCGGTCAACACACATCTTGAAATTTCTATAAAAATGGCAAAAAAATGTGCAAACGTATTGAAAAAACAGTAGATATATGATAAAATAATACCAAGATTGATAAATATTATTGGGGGTGGTAAATTGTTAAAAAGCAAAAAGAAAAGACTTATATTGATTTTTTTCGCTTTTGCTGTCCTTTTTATATGTATTTCACTGCCTTTTTTAAGAGAGAACACACAGAAAAACAAGGAAACCCCAAATAATCTTCCGAGCTATATCTTTTACGAGCCCGATTACGATACGGATATACTTTCAGATCCCGAATATCTAAAGCTTAACAGAATAATTTTATACACCAACGGAGCTCTCAGTATTACCGTTTCTCCCGAGGATTATGAATCGACCGATAAGGTACTGTATTTTCTGGCCGAATTTACAGACACTATGATAGAGGGCGATTTTACAAAATATCCGTCGTTTTTCAGCGAAAAGTATAATATAAAGAACACTTTGCCGGAAAAATTCACAATGCAAAGAATATATGACGTTTCAATAGAAAAAATTGATCAATATTATGCCGAAGAGGATGGGGTGGAACACGAGCAATATATTTATAAGCTTGACTACCTCATAGACAAAAACGACGGAACACTAAGAAGAGATATCGGTAGCGGGGAATCTATTCCCCAATATCTTGTCATCACAGAAAGAAACGGACGCCTTGAGATAGATGACGTATTAACTTATACCTACAAAAATTAAGGAGGACAAACAGATGAATGAATTCATTTGGCTCGGAATACTTATAATAGCCTTTATAACCGAGCTTACAACAGCGGCTCTCATAGCAGTCTGGTTTATGCCGGGAGCTGTAGCAGCACTCGTTCTTGCAGCATTAAATCTGCCTATATGGGTTCAGGTGCTCGTATTTCTTATAATATCTGCGGTTTCGCTTATCCTTTCAAAGACCATTTTTAAGAAATATATAAGAAAAACACCGATATCAAACACTAATTCAGACGCACTTATCGGTGAGACCGGAGTAGTTACCGAAGATATCGACAATATAGAGGGCAGGGGACTTGTAAAAGTAAAGTCACAAGTCTGGACAGCACGTTCGGAAGATCCGACAGTAAAGATTGCCTCAGGCAGTCTTGTTGAAATTAAAAGCATTGAGGGCGTAAAGCTCATTTGCAATAAAATTGATTAAAGGAGAATCATTATGACAGGTTATATTATTGGATTTATCGTTATCGTTCTTTTTATCACGATAGTTTCTAATATCCATATCGTTCCGCAGGCACGTGGATACGTTATTGAGCGCCTCGGGGCTTATTATGCAACATGGAAAACAGGTATGCATTTTACCGTTCCTTTTCTTGATAAGGTCGCAAAAAAGATAAACCTTATGGAGCAGGTTGCAGATTTCCAGCCTCAAGCGGTTATCACAAAAGATAACGTTAGGATGCAGATAGATACAGTAGTTTTCTACCAGATAACAGACTGTAAACTCTATACCTACGGTGTTACAAGCCCCATGAGTGCGATTGAAAATCTCACGGCTACAACTCTCCGTAATATTATAGGCGAGCTTGAGCTTGACAGCACTCTTACTTCAAGAGATATAATCAACACCAAGATGCGTGCAATTCTTGATGAGGCGACCGACCCTTGGGGAATCAAAGTGAACCGTGTTGAGCTGAAAAACATCATTCCTCCGAAGGAAATTCAGGATGCAATGGAAAAGCAGATGAAGGCAGAACGTGAGCGCAGAGAGCTTATTCTGAAAGCCGAGGGTGAACGTAATTCTTCCATTCTTGTAGCGGAAGGCCGTAAGCAGTCTCTCATCCTTGAAGCAGAAGCAGAAAAGCAGTCTGCTATCCTTCGTGCAGAGGCGGCAAAAGAAGCCAGAATAAGAGAGGCAGAGGGTGAAGCTGAAGCTATCGTGAAGGTACAAAAGGCAACCGCCGAGGGTATCAGAATGATAAACGAAGTCGCTCCGGGTCAGGCAGTTATAGCACTCAAGAGCCTTGAAGCATTTGAAAAGGCAGCTGACGGAAAGGCAACAAAGATAATTATTCCCTCGGAAATACAGGGAATCGCAGGACTTGCCAAAAGCATAACGGAAGTAGCACAGACAGAGAAAAATGGATAACATTGAAAGAAGAAATAAAGGGCTGCCGTATATAGCAGACCTTGACTGTATGCGCCAAATAGTGTCCGCAAGGAAGCTTACCCATAAGCTCAACACTATTGAACCTTGGAATTTCAAGGAAATCATGGAGATAGAAAAAGAGCTCATCGGAAAGCTGGGGGAAAACTCATTTATTACCCCTCCTTTTCGTTGTGATTACGGTTTCAACATCGAAACGGGCGATAATTTCTTCGCAAATTATAACCTGACAGTCCTTGACGTCGGAAAAGTGATTTTCGGCGATAACGTTATGATAGGTCCAAACGTATCAATATACACTGCAGGTCATCCGATAGATCCCGTGGCAAGAAATTCCGGATATGAGTTCGGTATTCCGATAGAAATAGGGAACAACGTATGGATAGGCGGTAATGCAGTTATAAACCCCGGTGTCAAAATAGGGAATAACGTCGTTATAGGCTCCGGAAGCGTTGTAACAAAAGATATTCCCGATAATTCCGTAGCTACAGGGAACCCCTGTAAGGTGATACGCACGGTAAACGAAGATGATAAAAAATATTATTTTCGCAAAATGGAGTTTGACGAAGAATCACTAAAAAACATTTACGGATAAAAAAACAAGTGGCATAGAAATATGCCACTTGTTAATAATTTAACAAAAGGGTGCTCCAAAATTATTTGAGTTCTTTAATTACTTTGTTTACCCACTCTATAAGGGCAGTATGCTCCTCGGGCTTGACGCTCTTAAGGAAAGGAAGACCGCACTTGGTATAGAACACTTCATCTATAACGTTTGTTCCTGCCTCCGTGAGAACATTCTTAAGCTTATCGGCTGCAGCCTCGGTACCATCTACAAGAAGCGCAACGTTTGTCGCGCGTGTCTTGTTCAGTTCTTTACAGAACTTTACAATAGATTCCTTTGGATCTCCGGAAACTGCGAGAATAACGATACGTTCCTTATCACAGGAATACGCAGGCGGGATATTATCAACAGAACCCGGTGCGAGATCAAATTCGTTTTTGATGTTGTTTGCGAGCGTCATCATTTTTCCTTTAGAGGACGCTACAAGAACTCTCATTTTAATTGCCATAGTTTTTTACCTCCAAATATTGTACATTTATATTCTAACACAAAAATCTGCTTTTGTGGGGCATTTTACGAAAATTATCAAATTTTAACCGATTTTTGCGTATTTCGCTTCCCCTCATTATACAAAATTTGCATTTTGTATAATGAGATGTGTTTTAAGGCAAGGATATAACTCCCCCTCTCTCTGTTCTACGCTCTAAATATTTTTGTCTTGTAGCTTCACCGCCACGCAGATGTCTCTCCTCTTTATGCTTTTGTAAGATCTCATTTACTTTTTCAAAAAGCAACGGGTCGGATCTTTTCAAGTGCTCTGTAACGTCCTTATGCACTGTGCTCTTACTTACTCCGAAATAAGTTGCGGCGCTCCTTACCGTTGCTTCGTTTTCCACTATGTATTCCCCGAGTAATCTGCATCTCGGTCTGCTTTTCTTATAATTCATATTGCACCTCGAATTATTATTCGATACAATATATGTGAGAAAAAATAAAAATATCATATCCGGAGTTAGTTTATGACAACCAAAGAATCCGAAAAATTTGTTACGTCGAATATTCTTGAAGGTATGACCTCTATATCTGCCCTGCTCAAGTCTTACGAGAAAGAAAAAAATCAAAACAACAGAAAAATAATTAAAATTTTGTATAATGAAAGCAAGATAAAAAATCATTACAGAGAATTTGCCTTCCTAAAAAGAATGTCCGAGCTTCACGGCTTTTCTATAGAAACCGTTTCCGAACAAGTCATTGAAGAAAACACTATCGGAAACACACACGGTGGAGTTATAGCAGTTTGTTCAGATCGCACCATAAAAGAGATTTCTGCAGAAGATATAGTTCCCGACGGATTTTATTTTATGCTTGAGGGCATCGAAGACCCTTATAATTTCGGCTATTCCCTACGTTCGCTTTACGCTGCAGGTGTAGACGGAATAATTCTTTCTCCGAGAAACTGGATGGGCGCTGCAGGTGTTGTGGCAAGAGCTTCAGCCGGCGCTTCGGAACTTCTTGATATGTATATATCCGAGCCTCTTAATGCTATAGAAATATTCAAAAATAAAGGATATAAGGTATACTGCGCCGATAAACCAAATTCAGTATCTATATACGAAACAGAGGTAAAAAAGCCGCTTCTCGTTATCGTAGGCGGTGAAAAAAGAGGAAATTCAAAGGCTGTTCTTGAAAATTCAGATAAGATAATACATATCGACTACGGACGCAATTTCGGTGCTGCACTATCTGCCGCATCCGCATCAACCGTTATTGCATTTGAAGTAATGAGACAAAATTTGAACAAATAAAAGAACTGCCGCATGTGCGGCAGTTCTTTTATTTTATAACCTTGTATATCAACGGATTTCGCTCCACCTTATTTTTCGAAAATTCAAGAGAGGATAAAAACAGTTCTTTAGCAGGTTGCAGCCTTGAAGGATCGGACGTGTAAAAAGTTGCAATAACGTCCCCTTCCCTTACCGCGTCTCCGGTCTTCTTCTTTAAAACTATTCCTGCGGACATATCTATATCGTCATTCTTATTTTCTCTTCCGGCGCCTAATATTACCGAGGAAATACCTATTTTTTCAGCATCCATTCGGGAAACGTATCCGTCCACAGGTGACTTTATTTCATTTTCAAATTCTGCTATCGGGAAAAGCTCCGTATTTTCCACCATATAACGGTCTCCGCCCTGAGCTTCTATCCATTCACAGAACTTATTATAGGCAAGACCGCTGTCAATAGCTTCCTTAACCCTTTTTCCGCTTTCGGAAATATCCATTCCAAGAGAGAGTGATATCATATTCGAAGCAAGAGCTTCACAAACTATGCGCAGATCCCCTTTCATTTCTCCACGCAGGACAGAAACAGCCTCTTTTACTTCAAGTGCGTTTCCAATAGCGTATCCAAGAGGCGTATCCATGTCAGTTATGAGTGCCGCAACGTTTCGTCCGCAGGATTTTCCTATATCCACCATCTTTCTGCCAAGTGTTTCTGCCTCGTCTGCGGTTTTCATGAATGCGCCGCTTCCTACCTTAACATCAAGAACAATCGAGCGTGTTCCTGCAGCTATTTTCTTGCTCATAATACTTGAGGTTATGAGAGGTATGCTTTCCACAGTAGCAGTAACGTCTCTGAGCGCATAAAGCTTTTTGTCACAGGGTGCAAGATTCCCTGTCTGTCCGATAACCGAGATGCCTATATTTTCAACCTGTTTCATAAATTCTTCAGGTGAGAGTGACGTTTTATATCCTGTTATTGATTCAAGCTTATCTACCGTTCCGCCGGTATGACCAAGTCCTCTGCCTGACATTTTGGCCACCTTTGCACCAAGAGATGCAACTATGGGGGCTACAATAAGAGTGGTCTTGTCCCCTACTCCACCCGTGCTGTGTTTATCTACGGACAGTTCTCCAAATCTTGATAGATCAACCATATCTCCCGATTCAGCCATAGCGAGAGTCAGAGCAGTAGTTTCTCTGTCTGTCATTCCAACAAACATTACTGCCATTGCGAATGCAGACGCCTGATAATCGGGAATATTTCCCTCTGTAAAGCCCTTCACAAAAAAGCGTATCTCTTCTTCGGTCAGCTCTCCTCCAAGACGCTTTTTGTGTATTATATCGTACATTCTCATGCTTTTTTCATCTCCTTCTGTAAAAGAGTCGTGTTTTTCAATAATGTACTTGAATATTTTGCGTAAATAATTTATAATTTAAGTAAAAGAAGTTAAATTTCAAAAGAAAGGTTAAAAATATATGTCAATAAGCTACCTTGAAATCACAAAAAACGAAGAGATAAAAACTTATATCCGAAAAGCCGACGAGTCTCTCAGTGCTCTCGGATTTACAGAGCACAGCTTTGCTCACGTCGGCAAGGTATCAAGCGATGCTGAATATATACTCAAGACACTCAGATATCCCGAACACGATATTGAGCTTGTAAAAATAGCTGCATATCTCCACGACATCGGAAACATAGTAAACCGCATAGAACACTCACAGAGCGGTGCCATAATGGCTTTCAGAATACTTGACAGACTAAATATGCCCGCAAAGGATATTGCAACTATTATAACAGCAATCGGAAATCACGACGAGGGTACCGGGGTACCCGTCGATCACGTTTCTGCGGCTCTGATTCTTGCCGATAAATCAGACGTTCGCAGAAGCAGAGTTCGCAACAACGATATTTCCACCTTCGATATTCACGACAGGGTTAACTATTCGGTGCAGAGCTCAAAGCTTGAGATAGACTCAAAGAAGAAAATCATAACGTTATCTCTTATTATTGATACAAAGATGAGTTCCGTTATGGATTATTTCGAGATTTTCCTTGCAAGAATGATGCTTTGCCGTAAAGCGGCAGAAAAACTCGGTCTGAAATTCTCTCTTGTAATAAACGATCAGCCTCTTCTGTAAAAATAAGGGATGCTTTCGGTTTGCATTTTTGCATTCCGTCAGCATCCCGTTTTTTTATTTAGCAAGGTCTGCGGCCTTTTTTACAAAATCTGCTATCATTTCAGCAGTTCCGTCGATTCCGAGCTTTGAGGTATTTATTGACAGATGATAATTATCGAATTTACCCCACTTTCTTCCTGTATAGAAATTATAGTAGTTCATTCTTCTCTTATCTGTCTTTATAATAAGCTTTGCAGCTTCATCTCTGCCTACGTTATGTCTTTCACATACACGGCTTATTCTGGAGTCCGTATCAGCATAAAGGAATATGCTTACCCTGTTATCGTGCTCGGAAAGAACGTAATCTGCACATCTACCTACAAAAACGCAAGGACTCTCATCAAGCCGAGACTTGATAATATCCGACTGAAGGATAAAGAGCTTATCATTTATCGGTATATCTACGTTATATCCTGCATGAGAACCGCCAAAGAACGAAGACCCCATGGCAAGAGTATAAAGCAAGCTGTTGGTAGCCTTCTCGTCTATCCCCTTAAGAACGTCGGCATGGTAGCCGCTTTTCTGCGCAGCAAGAGTTATAAGCTCCTTATCAACGTATTTATATCCAAGAAGCGCGGCGGTCTTTTCGCCCACTTCTCTTCCGCCGCTTCCGTACTGTCTGGCGATAGTTATAGCAAAATTTTCGGACATATCCATACCTCCGTATTATAACTTGTGTACAAATTATACCATAAAAAAGCCAATATGTAAAGTATAATCTTCTAATTTTTTCTCCGTGAACATAAATTTTAACAAAAAGCGTTTGACAGGGGGAGAGAAAATGAAGGAGCTTAGAAGATTTTTTGCAAATGCCATTCTTTTAACTATTTCCGCACTTATAATGAGAAGTGTCAGCGTAAGCTTCGGAGCATACGTTTCAAATACCGCAGGTGCGGAAGCAATGGGACTTTTTTCGCTTATTATGAGTGTATTCGGTTTTGCCTTGACGATTGCAACGTCAGGTATAAATCTCGCTGTCACACGTATGGTTTCCGAAGCTCTTGGCACCGGAGACGAAGGGCTTGCCCGCAAAAGTATGCGTAAATGTATTGGATACTGTCTTATTTGTTCGCTTGCCGCAGGAAGTATACTGTTTTTATTTGCAGATTTTATCGGCGTACAGGTCTTGAAAGACCGGAGAACTATCTTCTCTCTTCGTGTGCTTGCGTCTGCTTTACCTTTTATTTCGTTAACATCGGCACTCGCAGGTTATTTTACCGCCGTGAGACGGGTATATAAGAACACTGTATTTCAAACGCTTGAACAGTTTATAAAAATGTATTTTACCGTGAAAATGTTTGAGCTGTATATACATAAGGGCATAGAATATGCTTGTATCTCGCTCGTAGTAGCCGACGCTATATCAGAATTATCCGCTTTTCAATATCAGCTTC
>SVSF01000034.1 GCA_015064425.1 Oscillospiraceae bacterium
TGTCTGTCCGTCAGCAGCTGTAGAATATACCTGACTCTTCTTTACGGGGATAGTTGTATTTCTGTCTATGATACGGTTGAATATTCCACCGAGAGTCTCAATACCGAGAGAGAGAGGAGTTACGTCAAGGAGAAGAAGATCCTTAACATCTCCGCCGAGAACGCCGCCCTGAATAGCTGCACCAACTGCAACACATTCATCGGGGTTGATTCCCTTGAAGGGTTCCTTACCGGTAAAGTTCTTTACGGCTTCCTGAACCGCAAGTATACGCGTAGATCCGCCTACAAGAAGTACCTTGTTAATATCAGCAGGTGTAAGTCCTGCATCCTTAAGAACTCTCTTCATAGGTTCAACGGTTGCCTCAACGAGGTCGCGTGTAAGCTCGTCAAACTTTGCTCTTGTAAGAGTAGCCTCAAAGTGCTTGGGGCCGTTTGCATCAGCAGTAATAAAAGGAAGATTGATGTTCGCCGTAGTCATACCTGAAAGCTCTATCTTTGCTTTTTCAGCAGCTTCTTTGAGTCTCTGATGAGCCATCTTATCCTCTCTGAGGTCGATGCCGTTTTCAACCTTGAACTGCTCTGCGATCCAGTTAACTATTCTTGCATCAAAGTCGTCGCCGCCGAGACGGTTGTTGCCGGCTGTAGCAAGTACCTCAAACACGCCGTCGCTGATCTCAAGGAGAGATACGTCAAACGTACCGCCGCCAAGGTCATATATCATTATTTTCTGTTCTGTTTCCTTATCCATACCGTAAGCAAGAGCTGCTGCGGTAGGCTCGTTAATTATACGGAGTACCTCAAGACCTGCGATCTTACCTGCATCCTTCGTAGCCTGACGCTGTGCATCGGAGAAGTATGCGGGAACTGTGATAACTGCCTGAGTAACCGTAGTTCCAAGATAGCTTTCCGCATCTGCCTTCATCTTCTGAAGCACCATAGCAGAGATCTCCTGAGGAGTATAGTCCTTACCGTCTATGCTTACCTTATAATCGCTTCCCATATGTCTCTTGATAGAACTGATGGTTCTTTCGGGGTTGGTTATTGCCTGTCTCTTTGCTACTTGGCCTACCATTCTTTCACCAGTTTTTGAGAATGCCACGACGGAAGGAGTGGTTCTTGCACCCTCCGGATTTGTTATTACTGTTGGTTCGCCGCCTTCAAAAACTGCGACGCATGAGTTTGTTGTACCTAAGTCGATACCAATGATCTTTCCCATTACTATTTCCTCCAAATGTATCTCTTTTTATATTTTCTGAATCAGTTTGCGACCTTGACCATAGCGTATCTCACTATCTTGTCGCCCTTTTTATATCCCTTTTGGAACACCTCGGTTATCTCGCCTTCCCCGATGCTATCATCTTCTATATGCATTACCGCATTGTGTATCTCGGGATCAAAGCTGTCTCCCGGAGCGCCGTAGCTTTCAGCACCCATTTTGGAAAGAGTGTCCGAAACCTGAGACATTATCAGCTTAAGTCCGTCGGAGATCTTATCTCCGCCTTCAGCAGCCACCGCCCTCTCAAGATTGTCTATTATGGGAAGTATCTCCTTCAATGCATCAACATAAGCATCAGAATAAAGACCTTCTCTTTCTTTAGCCGTACGTTTTCTGTAATTCTCGTATTCCGCAGCCATACGGAGATACTTATCGTTTGACTCCTCAAGAGCATCCTTGGCTTCCTTGAGAGCCTTTTCATTTTCTTTCTGCGAGGATATTATTTCCTCGTTTTCAGCTACGAGAGCATCGTAAACAGCCTTGTCGACCGTTTCCGAAGTGCCCACATCTTTAAGCTCTGTATCTTTTTTGTTTTCCTTGTTCATCAATCTCTATCCTCTTTTCCTTCAGGCAGGCTGTACGTGTCCTGCGTCATTTCGGATATTTGTTTCGATAAATTTTCTACCGTGGTAATTACCTTTGAGTAGTCCATTCTGCAGGGTCCTATCACTCCGATAGCTCCTATCACTTTATCGCCTTGAGTGATAGTCCTGAATACGAAGGTAGAATCGTTAAGACCCTCTAGAGAGTTTTCGGAGCCTATGAACACATTGAGCGCATCCTTATCCGAATTTTCAACAAGATCCATTATCTCAGACTTCTTATCAAACGTGCTGAGCAGCTTTCTCATTCTTCCGACATCCGAATACTCGGGATATTGAAGTAGTCTGTCAACGCCCTCTATTTTAAGATCTCCCTCACCCGTGTCTTCTATAGAATCGTAAATGGCTTTAAGAACGTTTGATACGATAAGCTCTCCGTTAGGCACCCTTTTCTCGACCTCTCTTATCTTTGCGAAAGAGATATCACCCACTCTTGCTCCTGTAAAGTGCTCGTTGAGAAGCTCTTCAAGCTTCGAAAGGAGCTCCGGAGTTACCGATACCGGCGTCCTTACGTAAGTAGTCTTTACATCTTCCGAATTGGTTATCATTACAAGAATAAACTTATTCTTTTCAAGATATACGGTCTTGTATCTGTTTACTCTTACGTTTCTTTGACCGGGTCTGACGACTACCGACGTATAATTTGTCAGACTCGTTGCCACTCTGCTTGCCCGCTCAAGGATCCTATTCATCTCTTCTTTTTTCTCGTCAAGCACAGAGCCTATCTGCTCGACCTCGGTGGAAGTCATTCTGTAGTCATCCATAAGCTGCGAGACATAGTATCTGTATCCCAGCTCAGAAGGAATACGTCCTGCAGAGGTATGGGGCTGTATCAGATAACCGAGATTTTCAAGCTCTGCCATCTCGTTTCTTATGGTGGCGGGTGAAGTCTTTATGCTGAGCTTATCCGCCAAAAACTGTGAGCCCACGGGTTCGCCGTTAGCTATATATGATTCAACTACCGCCCTGAATATTTCCTTTTTTCTGGGGCTTAAGTCGTCTCCGTCACGGTACATTCCCGCTCCTCCCTTCTTTTTGCCGAGTTTTTATCACTCTTGCAGGTTAAGTGCTAATTTTCATAAACAAATCTACCACTCTTTTAGCTTTTTGTCAATGGTTTTGGAAAATATTTTTAAAAAAATTCATAATTTATATCACTTTAATTTCTATTTTGCTAATTTTTTCGTTTATAAACCTATAATTGATAAAAAACGGTCAAAATTTAAGTACTATATATAAAGGGAAAATAAAAAAACGGCTCAAAGCCGTTTTTTTATTTCACAAATTCGCGGTATATTGCATCAATAGTCTTTTCGAAATCCTCTTCGTTTACGCCTACGATAATATTAAGCTCACACGAGCCCTGGTCTATCATTCTGATATTTATGTCTGCATTATAAATAGATTTGAACACTCTTGCCGCAGTACCCTTGTTACTCTTCATATTGCGTCCTACGACCGCCACAAGAGCGAGTCCGTCGTCAACGTAGATCGTATCAGGTTCAACCACGCGGCATATATTGTTTATAATGCTCTCGCGGCAATTATCAAGCTCCGAAGTGTTGAGCACCACGCTCATGGTGTCTATTCCGGAAGGAATATGCTCAAAGGATATTCCTCTCTTTTCAAACACCTCAAGAACTCTTCTTACAAAACCAAGCTCCGAGTTCATCATATCCTTAATGATGGTAACTACGGAAAAACCCTTCTTTCCCGCAACTCCGGTAAGAACGTTTTCCTCGTCCGTCTGATCGGCATGAGCCACGATCATCGTACCCTTGGCAGAAGGGTCGTTTGTATTCCTTATATTTATTGGAATACCGGAGGAACGTACGGGAAATATAGAATCCTCATGAAGTACGGTGGCACCCATATAGGAAAGCTCTCTGAGCTCACGGTAAGTTATCTTTTCTATTATCTTTGCTCCCGGAACTATTCTTGGGTCAGCCATCAGGAATCCGGAAACATCTGTCCAGTTTTCATAAAGGTCTGCATTACAAGCGCAAGCCACAAGTGCGCCCGTAACATCAG
Source organism: Oscillospiraceae bacterium (assembly GCA_015064425.1). Next base: position 3,909 of record SVSF01000034.1, read on the forward strand.
ATCCGCCTCTGGAAAATGTGTTTATGCTGTTGTCCGGACGTGAGCCGTAAAAACCGGGAATAACCGCGGTTCTGTTTCTCTTGAGAGCGGCACCCAGAACGGCGTTGGTCTTCTTTGCCTCAAAATTTCCTTCAGCGTCAAAAAGAATTACCTCTGCAGAATCAATAAAGCTGTATCCAAGATAGGAAGCGAGTATGAGTCCGCAAAGATATTCCCCGCGGCTTGCCGCATAGTCCTTGCTGCAGCCTTCTTTGAGCTTTGCATATACATTATCAAGCTCTTCTTCTATATTGGATACGATACCAAGCTCTTTAACAATACCGAGATATCTTTCTCTTATTTTTGTAAATACACCATCAAATTCCTCCCCCTTTGATGCGAGCTCCTGGCTCTTGTAAAGGAGGTCGGTAATCTTATCGTCTTCCTTAAATCTCTTGCCCGGAGCGGAAGGTACTACGTAACGCCTTTCAGGCTCCGCTGTAACGATTGCTTTTACTTTCTTAAACTGTTCGGCATCTGCAAGAGAGCTTCCGCCGAATTTTACGACCTTAATATTTTCCAATGTGAATACCTCTGTGTATTTTTGTCTTTTTATATCAATACATATTAATTATATGAAAAAAAAGCTAATTGTCAACTTTTAATTTTTCTCAGATCAAAATTTATCACTTTTTATTAACAGCGAGGTCAGATAATGCGAAGAAAATTTCCCAAAATCAGTATACACCCGCTATGCATACCTTCTTTCCTGTTTTTTCTGCTTCTCGACTGCAGAATACTTATTCCTCTTTTCGCCGCAACAATACACGAAGCGGGCCACCTTTTCGCAATAAGCTTATGCAAAAAGCGTATATCGGAAATATACATAACTCCCCTTGGGGCAGAGATACGGCTGGTATCCTCGGTATCTTCATATATTTCCGATATTTTTATAAGTCTTTCGGGCATATCGGCAAATGCTCTTTCCGTGATTTTGTGCTTGATTTCTCCCCACTCAGAGTATATGAGTCTTTTTTTCTTATCAAACATTGCTTTGGCACTCTTTAATTCCCTGCCCGTTTCCGGACTTGACGGAGGCGAGGCTCTGCGCACTTTTCTTTCGGCAATTACAGATCCCGACCGTTCCGAAAAGCCGTGCCTTATCATATCCTTTTTGGGTGTTTTTATCCTATGGCTTTTCACCCTCTACTCACTCTTTTATTTTAATGAAAGCTTTTCTCTTTTCTTTAGCTCGGCTTATCTCTTTTTAAGTGCGGTATGGCACAAAGGCGCACGAGGAATTTAACAGAGAAAAAACGAGAATAAAGGAGGATTTGAGAGAATTCAAGAGGATAATCAGGGTTTTTTTGACTTAATTCCGTCTCATTCCGTTTTTTTCGGTTTTTTCAAAGTTTTTTTACGAAACTATTGCAATTTACTATACACTTTGATAGAATATACTCGATTTCTATAACTATATTTTTTTCGGAGGTACGAATGGTAAATGGCTGACGCTAAAAAGATCATCGAATTGCGTAACATTTCCGTCTCTTTCGACGGTGAAAAGATCCTTGACGACATGAGTCTGTCTATCAAGGAAAAAGAATTTGTAACTTTGCTTGGTGCGTCCGGATGCGGTAAAACTACCACACTCAGGATAATTGCAGGCTTTACGGAACCCGACACGGGAGAGATCCTGTTTGACGGTCAAAAAATAAATGATCTGCCTTCTTACAAACGCCAGATCAACACTATATTCCAAAGATATGCGCTTTTCCCGCATTTGAACGTATATGAAAATATAGCGTTCGGTCTCAGGCTTCAGAAGCTTCCCGAGAAGGAGATAAGCGAAAGAGTGCATGAAATGCTCAAGCTCGTTAACCTTGAGGGCTTTGCAAAGAGGTCTGTTGCAAAGCTGTCAGGCGGACAGCAACAGCGCGTTGCAATAGCAAGAGCCGTTATAAACCGTCCTAAGGTCCTGCTTCTTGACGAACCCCTTGCCGCTCTCGATTTAAAGCTCCGCAAAGACATGCAGGTAGAGCTTAAAAAGATGCAGCAAAAGCTTGGAATTACCTTTATTTACGTTACTCACGATCAGGAGGAGGCTCTTTCTATGTCCGATACCGTTGTAGTTATGAACAACGGTAGGATACAGCAGATCGGCTCTCCCATAGATATATATAACGAGCCCGAAAACGCTTTTGTTGCGGACTTTATCGGCGAATCAAATATTATAAACGGAATAATGCTTGAGGACAAGCTCGTAAAAATGGCAGGAGCACAGTTCAACTGTCTTGACGGCGGATTTGAAAAGAACGAGCCCGTAGACGTTGTTGTTCGTCCCGAGGACGTTGATATAGTGGCTGAGGATAAGGGAATGTTGAAAGGAGAGGTCACTTCTCTCACCTTCAGAGGCGTTCACTTTGAAATAATCGTTGATATCGGCGGTTTTAAATGGATGATACAGACAACAGACGAGCACAAGGTAGGAGACAAAGTAGGTCTCTTTATCGAGCCCGATGCTATACATATTATGAAGAAGTCCGAATATTCCGGAATGTTTGGAGACTACAGCTCATACAGTGAAGAGTTCGACGAGCTTTCCAATATCAGCGACGAAGAGGAAGAATAAAAGATGAAGAAAAAGAGTTTTGTTGCATCCGTTGCAGCGGTACCTCACATCTTTTGGTCGATACTCTTTATCGTCGCTCCGCTGCTCATAGTATTATACTATGCATTTACAGACCCCAACGGATCATTTACATTTGAAAATATAATTGGCCTTTCGGAGCATACACAGACCTTTCTTCTTTCTATAGAAATGTCTGTCATTGCCACTTTCTGCTGTCTTTTGGTGGGATATCCAATTGCCTATATAATTGCAAGATCTCCCGTAAGACGTCAGCGTTTTCTGATAATGCTCATAATGCTCCCTATGTGGACAAACCTTCTTATCCGTACCTATTCTATGATGGCGATACTTGACGACGGGGGGCTGCTCAACACCATCCTTACGTCAATAGATATAAAAGCGGTGCATATCGTCGGTACGAAGGGTGCGGTCATATTCGGTATGGCTTACGACTACCTGCCATATATGATCCTTCCCATATACACAGTAATATCCAAGATCGACAACAATCTTCTTGAAGCTGCTCAGGACCTGGGAGCAAGTCAGATAAAGGTAATGACGAGAGTTATTCTGCCTCTGTCTGTATCCGGTATAATATCGGGTATCACTATGGTATTCGTTCCTTCCATCAGTACCTTCTATATATCACAGAAGCTTGGCGGAGGAACCTTCGAACTCATTGGCGATACCATTGAGCGCCAATTCCAGAACAGCAGTACCTATAATATAGGTGCGGCAATATCTTTGGTAATGATGATACTAATACTCATCTCCTTGGCGGTAATGAATAAGTTCACCGATAACGACGGGGAAGGAGAGATAATAATATGAAGATACTTTCAAAAGTTTTTCTCATCCTTGCCTATGCGGTGCTCTATATACCCATATTGGTTCTCATACTCTTCTCATTCAACAATACCAGCAATACGGGTGCCTTTACAGGCTTCTCCCTCTATTGGTATGAGGAACTTTTCAAGAGCCCCGACACGTTTAATGCTCTTAAAAACACACTTATACTTGCAATAAGTGCCGCTACGATTGCCACGATAATGGGTACTGCTGCCTCTGTAGGTATAAGCAAAATGCGCAGAAAATACGTACGCAGTACCGTTATGTCGGTAACGAATATACCCATGATGAATCCCGATATTGTTACGGGTATCTCTATGATGCTTCTTTTCGTAGCCGTGGGAACTCTCATAGGACTTACGGAAAAGCTCAGCTTCGTTACTCTGCTTATTGCGCACATAACCTTCTGTCTGCCGTATGTTATCCTTTCGGTGCTTCCGAGAATAGAATCTCTCGACAGAGCTCTCCCCGAAGCGGCGCAGGACCTTGGGTGCACTCCTCTGCAGTCTTTCTTCAAGGCAGAGCTCCCCAACATTATGCCTTCAATCGCAAGCAGCTTTATAATGTCATTCACTCTTTCGCTCGATGACTTTATTATAAGTTATTTCACTACGGGCAATGACTTCCAGACGCTTCCCCTTCTTATCTATTCAATGACAAAGAAGGAAGTAAAGCCGGACATATACGCCCTCTCCACTCTTATCGTTGTGAGCATATTCATACTCCTTCTTGTGTCCAATCTTGTTGGAGCCAAGGACGAAAAGACGGCTAAAGGAGGTAAGAAGAAATGAAAAAACACCTTTTTTTCCTTACAGCGCTGTGCTTAGTGCTCGTAACCGTATTTTCCTTAAGTTCCTGTTCAAAAGAGGAGAACCTCACATTAAACGTATATAACTGGGGTGAATATATTTCCGACGGTTCTTATGATTCTTTGAACGTAAACGAAGCGTTTGAAGAATATTATTACGAGACCTACGGAGTAAAGGTAACGGTAAACTATACTACCTATGCTTCAAACGAGGATATGTATAATAAGATCAAAGCCGGTGCTACAAGCTACGATATCATTATTCCTTCCGAATATATGATAGAGAAGATGATAAAAGAGAATATGCTCTTAGAGCTCAACTTTGATAATATTCCCAATTTCAAACACATAGACGATAACTTCAAAAATCTCTTCTACGACCCCGAAAATCTCTATTCTGTGCCCTACACCTACGGTATGGTAGGAATAATATACAATGATACAATGGTAGATGAAGAAGACGTAGGCGGTTGGGATCTTTTATGGAATGAGAAATATGAAGGAAAAATACTTCAGTTCAACAATCCCCGTGATGCCTTCGGTACTTCCATGTACCGTCTCGGTATAGACGTAAATACTACGGACGAGGAACTTTGGAAGACCGCTTTAGAGCAGCTCAAAATACAGAAGCCTTTGGTGCAGAGCTACGTAATGGACGAAATATTCAACAAAATGAAGAACGGCTCCGCGGCTATTGCCCCTTATTACGCAGGCGACTATCTCACTATGTACGAGGATAACGATTCACTTTGCTTCTACTATCCCGAAGAAGGCACAAATGTGTTTGTTGATGCAATGTGCATTCCCTCTTGTGCAAGCAACAAAGAGCTTGCCGAGGAATATATAAACTTTATGCTCACCGAAGAAGTGGCTATTGCAAATGCCGAGTGGATAATGTATGCGAGTCCCAACACTCTCGTTACTGAAAATGAGGATTATATTGCAAGTATGGAGGAATGTCACGAGGACGTAATGACAATACTCTACAATAAGGAATCTTCGTTCCCCGTGTCATACTACAGAACTCTTGACCCTGCTACACAGTCTATTGAAAATACTCTGTGGGAAGAGCTTAAGACAGAAAACTCCATAGAGCTTTGGATACACGTGGTAAGCCTTATAATTCTTGTATCCGTTATTTCCGTGATTGCGGGACTTAAGATACGTAAGAAAAAGAGAGCAAAATTTTATTGATCAAATGAGAGTCTTTCATTGAATGGAAGACTCTCTTCTTTATTATACCGTATTCAGCGGTATAACGCCCTACAAAGGTGGTATCGATAAAGTAAAAGCCATCTCCTCTTACAAAAAGCTTTCTTTTATTTTTTTAGCCTATAAAGTCTTGACACAAAGCTTTTCACTGTGTATAATTGTAAATGTTGATTTTTCAACATTTATGCTTCGAAGGAGATAAAAATGATCGACAGATATGAAAGGCTTTATGCTCTTGTCTCGGAAATATCCCGTCATATACACAAAATAACGGGAGCAGAGATGGAGAAATACGGACTTGGAGCCCCTCACGCTCTTTGTCTGTTGTCAATATACCGAAGTGAAGAGCCATTAACCTCCGCTCAGCTGTGTAAAAGATGCGGGAGAGATAAGTCCGAAATATCAAGGTCCGTATCTCTTTTAGAAAAAAAGAATCTTATTCTGCGCGAAAGCAACGGGCAGAGCAAATACCGTGCCGTATTAAAGCTTACGGAAGAGGGACAAAAAGTTGTCGATTGTATCAGCGAAAAGGCACGTATAGCAATTAAATTTGCGGGAAAGAACGTTTCCGACGAAAACAGACGAATAATGTATGAGAGCCTTAAGATCATTTCCGAGGGTCTCAGCCTCATAAGTGTAAATGGTATACCGAACCAAAATTAAAAGGAGAGAACCGATGAACGAATATGTTATCTATACAGACTCGGCGTGCGATATATCCCCCGAGTTATTGGCAGAATGGAAAGTGCCGTACAGCAGTCTCAGCTTCAGATTTAACGACAGCGAAAAAGAATATTCAAACGACGATATGAACACCAAAGCCTTCTATGATAAGATGCGTGAAGGCGGTGTTGCCAAGACTTCTGCAATAAACGCAGACACTTTTGCACTTGCTTTTGAAAAATTGCTTAACGAAGGCAAAGATATACTCTATTTGGGCTTCTCTTCCGGATTAAGCGCTACATACAACTCCGCAAGAATAGCAGCTGAGCAATTAAAGGAAAAATACCCCGAAAGAAAGCTAATCACGGTAGACAGTCTTGCGGCATCTGCAGGCTTCGGTCTCTTGCTTTATCTTACTCTTAAAGAAAAGGAAAAGGGTGCAAGCATAGAAGCGGCAGCAAAATTTGCCGAAAAATTAAGACTTAAAGTATGCCACTGGTTCACGGTCGATGACCTTGTATATCTCAAGAGAGGCGGCCGCATCAGCCCCACAGCTGCGTTTGTCGGAAATATGCTTGGAATAAAGCCCGTTCTTCACGTTGATAACGAAGGACATCTTATAAACGTATCAAAGGTCAGGGGCAGACGTTCTTCCGTTTCAGCAATGGCGGATAAATACGGCGAACTTGCTCTTGATCCTGAAAACGGAACCGTATTTATCTCTCACGGCGACTGCATGGCAGACGTTGAGCTTCTTAAATCTATGCTGAAAGAAAGATACGGAGCAGAAGTTAAAATAGTAAGTAACGTAGGTACGGTTATCGGCGCACATTCCGGTCCCGGTACACTCGCTTTGTTCTTTATAGGAAAAGAACGCTGAAAATTCTACATATTCTTCACTCCGAATATGCTAAAACTAAAGCAGAAATTATAAGGAGAACGTATCAATGTTCAATAAGACCAAAGAAAAGCGTGAGAAAACGAGCGAAAGCAAGAATATTAAATATCTCGGCGGATTGCTTCTTTCAAAAATGGCCATAGGAGGAGCTGCCAGACTTCGCTCAAACGCCGATAAGGTAAATAAGCTCAACGTTTTCCCTGTGCCTGACGGAGACACAGGAGACAATATGAGAATGACTATAGAAAGCGGTCTTGCCGCAATAGAAAATCTCGACTCCGACGATATTGCAGAAGTAATGCAGGTACTGTCCCACGGTATGCTTCTCGGAGCAAGAGGGAACTCGGGAGTTATCCTTTCCCAATTCTTTGCGGGTACCGCAAAAGGATTTACAGTATCCGAAAAAGCCGACCCTGAGACCCTCGGACACGCACTTGAGCTTGGAGTAAAGCAGGCATATACCTCGGTAATGACTCCAACAGAGGGTACCATACTTACGGTCGCAAGAGAATCTGTTGAATACGCGGTAAAAAAGATAAATGACAAGAGTACTATCAGAAGCTTCTTTGCTGACCTTTTAAAGGAGATGCAGGCATCTCTCGACCGTACTCCCGAACTGCTTCCCGTTCTTAAGGAAGCAGGAGTAGTAGACAGCGGAGGAGCCGGTCTGTATTATATTCTCGATGGTTTCAACCGCGTACTGAACGGTGAAGAGATAAGCATAGACGTCATAACAGAAAACACGTCTCACAGCGATTTTTCCCCGGCTAAGAACTTCGGTCCCGACAGTAAGATGGATTATGCTTACTGTACGGAAGTACTTCTGCAGCTGACGAATAAAAAAGCCGATGTTAATGCATTCGACGTAGAATCTCTCAAAGCCTTTCTTGCAGAGATCGGTGACTCTATAGTTGCATTCAAGACTGACAGTATAATAAAGCTTCACGTTCATACGTTCACCCCCGACAAAGTTCTGGAATACTGCCTCAGCTACGGAGAATTTCTGAACGTAAAAATAGAAAATATGTCGCTCCAGCACACGGAGATATCCTCCGACGCAAAAGAACCCGGCGGAGATACTGTTCTTCCCTCCTCCGAGGTAAAGAAATACGGAGTCGTAGCCGTTGCAAACGGTGACGGAATCGAGGCTTTATTTAAAGAGCTCGGAACTGACGAAGTCGTTCTCGGAGGCCAGACACAAAATCCCTCCGCACAGGATTTTATAGAAGCGTTCAAAAAGATAAATGCAGAACATATATTCGTGTTCCCCAATAACGGCAATATCGTTATGGCTGCAAAGCAGGCGGGCGAGCTTTATGAAAATGCAACAGTGCATGTGATCCCCAGCAAAAATATAGGCACCGGCTACGTTGCGCTTTCCTCTGCCGATCTCGGAGATCCCGATCCCGAATCGGTTCTGGCTCAGATGACCGAAGCTATGACAAGAGTCAGCGCAGGTTACGTTTCACCCTCTATAAGAGATGCCGATATGAACGGAATACATATAAACAGCGGAGATACTATAGGCATTATAGAAAAAGAAATAGTAGTATCGGAAGCAAACAGATTGAAAGCCGCGGCATCCCTTGCCGTAAAGCTCCTTTCTCTTCCCGAAAAGTTTATGCTTACCGTGTTCGTCGGTAAGGATTCTCCCGAAGGAGAAGCGGAAGAACTGGAGAATATTTTGAAAAAAGAATGTCCCTCTGCCGAAATATATTTTACTCACGGCGGTCAGGACATATATCCTTATATTTTTGTAGCAGAATAATAGCAATAAGCCATCTTGCTTAAATCAGATGGCTTATTGCTTTTTATCGTCCAAAAACGGTGAATACATCATTATCGCACTGTTTTTTACCAGAGAACGTTCTTCCAGAAGCTCTCCGTCAAGATTATATTTCAGTCTGTATAATTCATTGTGTCTTGTGTATCCGCCCCAATACTCACAGCGCATCTGATGATTTCTTTCCTCTATCTCAAAACGAAATCTCGGAGGTGAGGATACCCTCCATTCTCCCTCAAGATATTCTTTCCCCACATTTATTTTAAGGCGGTAGATATCAGACGTATCATTTCTTATCATAAGGTCTCCGTATGGATAAAAGCAGGTTGCTCCGCTTCCAAAAGGCTGTGTCCTGCCGGAATCCGGAAAAACATCATATCCGTGGCGGTGACGTTCTATGACCGTCAAGGGAGTATGCACAGTCATCCAAAAAATAAGATTTGACATCTGGCACAGTCCTCCACCCGTTCCGGACTCAAAATGTCCGTTTTTTAATATCATTCCGGGTAAATATCCTTTTCTTTTGCTCGGTTTGCCTATAAGCTTCCAATAACTGAATATTTCGCCGGGACGTATAAGCACCCCGTCAATCTTACGTGCAGCTATTTTAAGATTTACTATCTTGTTTTTCTGCATCCACATATCGACGTCTTTCAGCTTTCTCAGCAAAGGTGTTCTATGGGAAAAATAACAGTATTCCGTATACTCAGAATTATTTTGTTTCGCAAATCTCCCTTTAAGCCTAAGCCATAAAATCTTACGCATCAAGCTATGATACTGTCTTCCCGCCCAAAGACGCAACTCAGTTCTTTTTTTGGGTTTTTCAACTGTTTTGTTCATACACTACACCCCCCGTATAACTTATAGACAGTATTTCACCGATTTTGTTCCATAAACACAAAAAAATATAGCGAACGGCGTTGAATGAAATTCATTTTACGCCGTTCGCCATATCTTTATGATGCTTTTTTATCAGATCTCTGCGAAATACTTGATAGTACGAACCATCTGGCTTGTGTAGGAGTTCTCGTTATCGTACCAAGAAACTACCTGAACCTGATATGTGTCGTCATCTATCTTAGCAACCATTGTCTGCGTTGCATCGAAGAGAGAACCGTAACGCATACCGATAACGTCAGAAGAAACGATCTCATCTGTATTGTAACCGAAAGACTCTGTAGCAGCAGCCTTCATAGCAGCGTTGATGCTGTCCTTTGTTACATCCTTGCCCTTAACAACTGCAACGAGAAGAGTTGTAGAGCCTGTGCATGTGGGAACTCTCTGAGCGGAACCGATAAGCTTGCCGTTGAGTTCGGGAATAACGAGACCGATAGCCTTTGCAGCACCGGTGGAGTTGGGAACGATGTTCTGTGCGCCTGCTCTTGCACGGCGGAGGTCACCCTTTCTGTGAGGACCGTCAAGAATCATCTGGTCGCCTGTGTAAGCATGAACTGTTGTCATGATACCGGACTGGATGGGATATACATCGTTAAGAGCCTTAGCCATAGGGGCGAGGCAGTTTGTTGTGCAGGATGCAGCGGAGATGATCTTATCTTCAGCTGTAAGTGTGTCGTTGTTTACGTTGAATACGATAGTCTTAAGATCGTTTCCTGCAGGAGCGGAAATAACTACCTTCTTAGCGCCTGCATCGATATGAGCCTGAGACTTGTCCTTGGAACAGTAGAATCCTGTGCACTCAAGAACTACGTCAACGCCAAGCTCACCCCAAGGGAGGTCAGCAGCCTTAGGCATAGCATAAATTGTGATCTCCTTACCGTCAACGGTAATGGAACCGGGAACCTTAACTGTCTTGCCGTCTTCTTCAAAAACGGGTTCCTTGGACTCAACTGTATGACCCTGAGCTACGTAGGAGCCCTGAGCTGTATCATACTTAAGAAGATGAGCGAGCATCTTGGGGCTTGTAAGGTCGTTGATAGCAACAACTTCGTAACCCTCAGCACCGAACATCTGACGGAATGCGAGACGGCCGATACGACCGAATCCGTTAATAGCAACTTTTACTGACATAGTAATCCTCCAATATAAATAATGTCGGAGCTTGTTTCCTTCTTTAAAATTGGAATAAATCAGAAAACAGTCCATTTTTTCTCAATTTTATATTTTACATCATTTTTTAAAAATATACAAGTCTAAATCGTTAACTTTTTTCTTTGCTTCTGCATAAAATCCGATAAGTTTGATTTTTACATCCTGAATTTTGACTATTTCGTCGGTTCGGAAGCCACCAGTTCAAATATCTGCTCAGCTAAGGAAGGAATATCCTGGCTCTGTGCTCCGCCCGTCAACAGATCTTTGCTGTTCTCTATCGTACTTCCAGATTTATTTGTAGGCAGAAAGATCGTAATGCTAAGCTCGGTATTGTCGGTCTTTCTTACACTGAAGAATGGGGCGTAGCCAAAAAGAGATGCATAACTCGTAGCTATAAGAAGATCCAGATAATACTTTGGAAACGCATAGGCAAGATTCGAAAAACTCTCACTGTAGTCAGTCTCTGAAAGTTTTTTGCCGTCGCAGGTACAGCTAAATCTTATTCTTGCGCCCAAATTAATGTCACTGTAAACGTACATATGTGCAGTTTCATCCGAAGTAATATTGGAAAGGAAATTTATCATATGTGTAAAGACTATTGAGAACATATCCAGATCTATCTTTTCACAGCCGCTTAATTTGCCGTACTCAACGGACAGATCAAAAAATCTGTAAAATTTACAGCAAAAGCTTTTTGTTTTTTCCGAAATATATTCAATAGCGGGAACCAAAGTATCTTTTGACTCCATATCCCTGTTCCACGTACTTCTGAGTACGTTCATACAAAGCTTCTCTGCCGCAATAAGCTCAATATACCTATCTTCCTTACAAAGTTCATAAAGGTTTCCGTATATCAACTGCATAAAATCTTTGTAAACGCCTTTTCTTTCAAGGCGCTGAATAAAATCACCTGAACAAAATCTGGATCCGTCTTCGTTACGAAGCTGCAGTATTTTCGGAGCCGTCACAATAACGCCCTTTGAACCGTCGGTCAAGTTACAGCCAACGGCAATAGCCAACTTATAAAGGCCGTCGTCTATAGTTATCTCCTCTGCAGTCCCCTTATCCAAAGCTCTTTTCAAAGCCTTTTTGCCCTCGCTGTCGGTATATTCGCACATATTGTGAGTAAGCTTTATCTTTTGAAAAAAGACCTTCGACGCCTTATTTTTTACCGTTATATTCAGATTGCCATCAAGTACTAAAAAAGGGGTTAAAAAAAATTTAAAAGCATTATTGTTTTCGTTTTTTCTCATTACAAAGCTCCATTTATGTTCGTTCCTTGTATATTATACAGTAAAGAGGAATTTATTACAAGTGTGTCGTATCAAAAATAAGTCGACTTATTGACATAAATACTTTTTGCCGTTATAATATTGTAGTAAAATAATTTATAGAAGGTAATAAAAATGGCTCAGGACAACAAAAAAATGGTTGAGCAGATCACATCTATGGATGAGGATTTCGCTAAGTGGTATACCGACATAGTTATCAAGGCTGATCTTTGCGACTATTCAAGCGTAAAGGGCTGTATGATATACCGTCCCTACGGCTATGCTATCTGGGAAAACATACAGAAGATCCTTGACTCCCGCTTTAAAGCTACGGGACACGAAAACGTATATATGCCCCTCTTCATTCCCGAGGGACTTCTTAATAAAGAAAAAGATCACGTTGAAGGATTTGCACCCGAGGTAGCATGGGTAGAACGCGGAGGCGGAGAGCCTCTCACTGAAAGAATGTGCGTACGTCCCA
>SVSF01000035.1 GCA_015064425.1 Oscillospiraceae bacterium
ATCGTTGAGAACTTCTTGAATTTGAAAAATGGTGGAACGGTAGACTTCAATTTGATGTCCGAAGCATTATTTGCTTGGTCAAAGAAATGGATTAACGAAACGAATTAAACAAATTCCAATTTGTCGAACGGAACAAGAAGAACCCCGACAGACCTTGAAATCTGTCGGGGCTATCTATTTGTTTACTGCGTATTAACTAAAGTAAATTGATTCGTTATTTCTCCGATAAGAACATCACGCTTTACTGTCGGAGTTTTTTCTTATTTTTTTTGAAAAACGGGGAACTTTTTTCGCAACACGGCGTCTTAAGTATAAAGAGGTTAAAGCTTCGCCGGCAAGCCGCTGTAAACCAATGAACGATTGATTATTTTTAAGAAAAGCAGTCAAAGCTCTGTAACAGAATGGGACTCTTTTGTTTCTCTTTGAACGCAGAGGTCTGATCTAACGAAAAATTATGAAAGGTGTGTAAACTTATGAAAAAAATTATTATTGCTCTTATTTGCTTAACCATAGTGCTCCTCTCGTTCAATGCTTGTCACGTAAGCGTAGACGAAAAGGATCCCTATCTGTCCTTAGATAACGAAAAAGAAGAGATTATCTCGGATCTTAGCGAAAAATTTTCCGAAAAAGAGAGCGAAAAAGAAACTCTCGAAGAAGAAGAAAAACCGTTTGAGAAAGAAAAAGAAAGCGAGACCGTTCCCGAACCCATAAGCGAAGCGCCTGTGTACTCGTCCGCAAGCGGAAGTATAAAGAGTAATAGCGGTACCTATCTTAATCTCAGGTCCGATTGGACAGCCGAAAGTGAAAACGGAAAGGATTATACCGTTAAGATTGAGATATATCTCGAACATATGTCACTCTTCGTTTCCGAAAGATACACTTCCCTTGAGCTGGGCGGAAGTGTTCACGAATATAAGATAAATGCCGTACACGAGGAAATCGACGGAAAGCTTTTCTCCGATCTCGTTCTCTCCTACGAAATAAAGACAAATTCCGATGCACTTGAAAAAGGCATAAACTTAAAAACTTCGTATCCCTTCAGAGGAATATACGGCGGGCAGCAGATAGATACCATATTCCTTGAGGGAACCATAAAAATATAAAATAACTTTCCGGGTGTTTTAGGCTCAGCAGATAAGTTTCTATTGTTTTCTCCTTTGAATCACAAGACCTATTACGGCTACGTATGAAAACGACGTAGCCGTAACACTTTTTTGGATATTTTTATTGACAATCTTGCTCCAAAGTTGTATAATATTGTCGAAGTTTTAAGAATTCCTATACTATATCGTACTTTTGGAGGAGACCCAATGGCAATGGATTCCGAATTTAAAAAATACTGTTATGACGACAACCCACATTACCGTATCCATCATACCGTTGAATATAATACCCCTCACACGAATCCCGCCCATTTGCACTATGACCTTTCCCTTGTATTAACATACTTCAAAAAAGGCAGAGGAGATATCACCATCGACGGCGTTCATTATGAGATCGAAGCGGGAGACATTATACTTTTAAATCCTTACGAACTTCATTGCTGCACTGTTGATAACGACGTGTATCACGAGCGTATAGCGCTCTATATATATGAAACCATTCTATCTCCATTCCAATGTGAAAACGTAGGCTTTTTCAAGGCATTTTATGAAAGAGAAAACGGATACGGAAACAGAATACCTGCCGAAGCGGTAATATCATCCGGCTCCGCGGAAAAACTCGAGCACGTTCTTGAGCTAACAAAGAAAGGCGATGAGGAAAGCATTGTACTTGCAAAATGCGCAATAATAGAGCTGCTTTCTCTCATAAATCATTCCCTTGTACCCTATATGCAAACAGACCTGCCTCCAAACGCGAAAAATTCCACGGTCGAATCTATCCTGAAATATCTGAATCAAAACTTCACAGAGGACATAAAGCTTGAGGACATAGCTTCAAAATTCTATATAAGCAAATATCATCTTTGCCGTATTTTCAGAGAGCACGTAGGTGCTACCCTCTGGGAATATGTTACGTTCCGCAGACTTATGGCATTTAACGATCTAGTAAGGAAGAAATGTTCCCTTGAAGATGCCGCCTACAAGGTGGGATTCCGCAACTATTCCAACTTTTACAGGCTTTACAAAAAATATATGAAGTTTACTCCTTCTCAGTTCAAGCAACAGCTTAAGGCCTCGGGAGGAAAGTCAGATTCCCTTTCCTTCCGCAACGAATCAAAAGATGCGGCAACAGACCGAGAGAGCGATGGGGTAGACTTCCTCATAAACGACTATTTTTCAAATAAGAACTAAAGTCAAAAAAAGAGAGAACGGCTTATATCGTTCTCTCTTTTTATATGTTTTTTACTCATTCGGGAAGCGGGAACCGTTTTGCAAGCTCTGCAACACGCTTTCTTGCAAAAGATAGAACCGCTGGGTCAGCAGGCGCCTTAGCGATATCCAGCCAAATGTCTGCCAGTTCTTCCAACTGAGCCTCCCCGAAACCGCGCTGCGTAAGCACCGTGGTCCCTGCTCTGAGTCCTCTTGGTTTTTCCGAAAGATCAAATGGTATCGCCTTGGTGTTGACCGTAACACCCACACTTTCAAGGGCATCCGCCACCTGCTCACAGTCTGCGCAGAAGGGACGCAGGTCTGCTAAGAACATATGGCAATCCGTGCCGCCGGTAATAATGCCAAAGCCCCTCTTCTTGAGAGCTTCACAGAAATACTGCGCATTTGTCACCACTCGACACATGAGTTTGCGAAACTCCTCTGTCTGAGAATTCTTAAGAGCATATGCC
This sequence comes from Oscillospiraceae bacterium, assembly GCA_015064425.1. The sequence goes on from SVSF01000035.1 coordinate 2,783, forward strand.
ATAGCCGCAATAGTCTGGAGATGAAGAGACGCCACCATACCGGGGTAGATCGCCTTATCCACAGCATCTTTATATTCCTTTTTGCACATAACAAAACCGCTGTGAGGTCCGCACATGGTCTTTGTGGTAGATGCCGTAACAACATCAGCATAGGGTACGGGATTGGGGGAGACCCCTGCCGCAACAAGACCGGTAAAATGCGCAATATCCGTCATAAGCACCGCGCCGTTACGGTGAGCGATACCCGCAAGTCTCTCGTAGTCAATATTCCGTGAATAGGAAGCCGATCCCACCACCATCAGCTTTGGATGAAATTCTTTTGTCAGTCTCTCCGCTTCGTTATAGTCAATAAGATAGCTATCCTTGTCCAGACCGAAATATTCAAAATTATATATACGGGACGAAACGTTCTTTCTTCCTCCATGAGACTGATGAGCACCCGCAGAAGGATCGAGAGTTACAACTCGGTCCCCGGGCGAAAGAAATGCACCATATGCCGAAAAGTTTGCCATCGTTCCGGAATAAGGCGTCAGGTTTGCATGATCCGCACCAAACACCTCGCAAGCACGTTCCGCAGCAAGCCTTTCAAGAAGCTCTGCATATCCCGAGCCCTTGAGTCTCTGCATTCCGGGATTGCCCACAGCAGTTTTGTTGTTAAAGATACTGCCGGCCAGTTCTCTCGCAAGAGACGGTTGGATACTCTCGGAGGCTATCATCTCCAAATTATCCTCCTGCCTCTTTGCCTCAAGCTGAAGACATTCTGCAAGAACAGGGTCTGCTTTTATGAGATCCGTTTCAATCATTATTCGGCACTCCCCTGTTTAGGATATGCTCCGAAGAACCACACCATATCCATATCCTCGGGGATGTCCTCTCCGTGATATCCTCCGTTCGCTATGGTATGTGCTCCGTGGTCGTTGTTAAACACGGCAAGCATACGTTTGTTCTTCCATACTTCTCTCGCATGGGATGCAAGAATATTATAGCGATCTATATTTTCTTTAAGTACCTGAAGAGCCTCTTTGCTCTCGGGACCGTAACGATGCATGGTCGCATCATAAGAGAGATTGTACAGAATGATAACATCATAGTCCGCTGTTCTTACAAGCTCATCGGCCTTTCTGAACATTGCAACGTCATCGTCTCCGGGAATAATATACATATCTGCACCTCTGCCGTAAAGCATAGAAGCGATACATCCGTCTGCACAAGTAACTACCGCAACTTTTTTTCCTGCCTTGACAAAAATGTCAACGTGCGTAGTAACACATATGGAGGGCTGTATAACCGTATCCGTTATCATAGGCTGAACTCCCTTGGGCACACCGTTCTTGTCCGGATAGGTGCCGGAGAACATTGCCGCAAAGCAAACAGGTGTAATAGAGGGCATTACCGCATGGAAAGGCACTGCCACAGGAGAATGCTTGCGCACGGTCTCAAACATTTCAGGATATTTTTCAACAACATATGATGGTATTGCATCTGCATGGAAAAACACCGCCTTCTCTATATGTCCCCCTGCATCTTCAATCAGCTTGTCCCTAAGTTCTGCAACTGACTCGGACATATGAGCTTCCTTTTCAAGACCCATAGCTTCTGCAATAGTTGCTGCAAAATTTGTAGCATCAGGCTCTCCAACATCAAATTCGGTACGCCAAACTAAATCTTTATTATACATGAAAATACTCCTTTCCAAAGTATGCTATATTTTCTTTTTTAATTATACATCAAAACATAAGTCATTACTTTGATGATATTGCAAAAAATATGTATAATATTGCTACAAGGCGAAAGGCATTTAAAATATACAGTTTCCCCCAAGCAGCAGGAACGCTGTTACACTGGCAAAAAATATCCGCAGGGAGGATATCCCCCTGCGGAAGTTTAGTTTAGCAGCAACCGGAAGAGCATCCGTTGTTGCAGCTGCAATAAATAAGGATAAATGCGATTATAATTATCCAGATAATGCCGTCATCAAAAAGATCGCAAAGACAATTCATATTAGATCCTCCTTGTATTTTGGAAGGGCGTCTCGGTCATACCGCCGCCTCTGTTATCATATTATGACGCCGCCTCCGTTTTGGTACAAGGAAGAATATTTTTTATTTGAGCTCAAGCTTATCGCAATTCATCGCCTGCTCCGCGGTGCTGGCATTTACTATGGGAAGGAGGCATTCCCCTCCGCAGGTCTCGCAATATACCCTTACGCCCTTTTCTCTGAATTCATAACCGTAAACAGCATCGGATGCTTCCTCGCATTTACAGCTTATATCGCCCGCTTCCTTCAGATCCTCAAGAAGGAAACGCATAACGTCATCGACGTAAGGATCAATATAATTTATTTCGTCATCATCGCAGTCACAGTCATCGTGATCGTGACAGCAGCAATTTTCTTTGTCGTGCTCTCTTAATGCATCAAAATTTTCTATTCCCGCCTCCGCCATAAGCCGGCTGAGTTCTCTATCCGATTCTTCAACCGCTTCAAGCACCTCTTCTTTGCTTCCTATAAAGCAGATATTCAGGTCGCTCAAAGGGCAAGGAAGGGCAAATATCCCTTCTCCGAAGAAAGTATCTCCGTTTATAAGAAAATTGTGAGGTTTTGGACATATAACGCAAGGAACGGATATACGTATTTTTCTGTCCTTTGTATAAACTATGGTAAGCTCACTTTCTCCGCAGTCGCACTTAAGCTTTATCATATCTCCGCTCAGCGAAAATATGCCTACAATGCTGAGAATATTTTTTCCGCATACGGGACACCTATAAGAAATAGTAGTGTCTTTCGAATTAAGAATCATGCTTTATCACCTTTACTTGACTTTTATTTACAATAAGGATATAATATTTTTGCGCGGTATACCCATTTTATCTACTGTCCGACTTTTTCGGTCTCATATTCCGCGCTTCCCGGAAGTTCTTCGGAAATATCGTAATCGAAGCGTGCGCTTCTGCTGTTGACTATCATAAGTGAATCGTAGTGGATCTCATCACCATTTCCCGTATAGTCTATGGCAAGTCCCGCATTAACGAAATTCTCGGCATCTATATCCACGCCGTCAAACACAAGCCTTTCGTAATTGTAGAAGAGCTTTTCCGACTCTGCCTTCACGTAGGAATCCAAAGTCATAACACCGTCCGTAGTCGTAACGGCAAGACTGTATTTAAAGGGATCGTTTCCTTCTGCACTTCCGAATTTCTTCTCAATTGCTTCAAGCTTGGAGTCACGATATCTTACGGTAAATTCAAGCTGATCGGTGTTTTTGAGATATCTTACTTCAACAATAGACAAGCTTCCGTCTTCAGACATATGCTCAGCCGCATCAAACCAATATACTTTAAAGTTATCCGGGTCTTTCGCATATTCTTCTGCGGCTTCCTTTGTCCAGATTATATCCTTTGCCGCCCCTTCGTTGTCAAGGAAAAACATCCTTAAAAACAGCATGGCAAAGATAGATAAGAACGCAACTGCAAACAGTATCTTAAACGTAAGCTTTACATATTTCATCGTTTATGGAATTCCTTTCGTTATTTACGGGATAGATCCCACCTCGGAATACTTCGAGTATATCACATATCGTGGTTTTATTCAAGCGAGATTTCTTATACAATCGTATACTTTTTTCAATAATTATAATTTTACTTATACAAGGTATTTATACCCCTATTTGTTTTAATGGAGAAACTGTTATGGAAAACGAAAAGAGAAAAATTATTTTTTCGGGCGTACAGCCCAGCGGCAACCCTACCATAGGAAATTATCTCGGTGCCATAAAAAATTGGAGTGAGTTTCAGGAAAAATACGACTGCCTTTACTGCGTAGTTGACGAACACGCCATAACCGTACGTCAGAATCCCGCGGAGCTGAGACGACGCACCTATGAAACTCTTGCAATATATATAGCTGCGGGACTTGACCCCGAAAAGAATACCCTTTTCGTTCAGAGCCACGTCCCCGCACACGCTGAACTTGCTTGGATACTTAACTGCTATACTATGTTCGGAGAACTCTCCAGAATGACTCAGTTCAAGGACAAAAGTTCAAAGCATGCCGACAACGTAAACGCAGGTCTTTTCACATATCCCACACTTATGGCAGCAGACATTCTTCTCTATCAGACGGATCTGGTCCCCGTAGGTGTTGACCAGAAGCAGCACATTGAGCTTGCGCGTAATATAGCCGAGCGCTTCAACGGCATATACAGCGATACCTTTGTAGTGCCCGAGGGATTTATTCCCAAGACGGGCACAAAGATCATGTCGCTTGCTGAGCCCACCCGTAAAATGAGCAAATCGGATGAAAACGCAAATGCATCCGTTTATATTCTTGACTCCCGTGACGATATCATAAGAAAATTCAAGCGTGCCGTCACAGACTCTGACACACAGATCCGCTACGCTGAAGGCAAAGACGGAATAAACAACCTTATGTCTATCTACTCCTGCTTCAGTAAAAAAAGCTTTGAGCAGATCGAAGCTGAGTTCGCGGGAAAGGGTTACGGTGAATTTAAACTTGCAGTAGGTGAGACCGTCGCCGACGGACTTGCTCCCTTGCAGAAGAAGTACGCCGAGCTTGTATCAGACAAGCCTTATCTCGAATCCGTAATGAGGCAGGGCGCCGAAAGAGCCAACCGTATGGCAAGAAAGACTCTTTCAAAGGTACAGAGAAAAGTGGGATTCGTACCCTTCCCCTACGAAAAATAAAGAGACTTCAGTCTCTTTGACGGGACGGTATGTACGCCGTTTAAAAAGGAGATATAAATGGGAATCTTATCTGCAGATCAAAAAATCATATACGGGTTCGCAGCTATGTTATTTGCCGCGCTCGTAGCATTCGTTCTCACTCCCGTAGTGAGAGTAATTGCATTCAAAATAGGTGCTATCGACGTTCCCAAGGACGAAAGAAGAATGCACAAAAAGCCTATTCCGCGTCTTGGCGGTCTTGCTATATTCTGCGCATTTTTCATAACAACGCTCACATTCTGTGAATATTCGCCATCCATGCTGGTAATGTGGCTTGGCGGTCTTATTATAGTGCTGACAGGGGTTCTTGACGATATATACAGCATTCACCCTTTGGTAAAACTTCTTGCTCAGGTAGCCGTAGCTTTCCTTGCGGTATCTCAAGGCACCGTTATAGAATTCATAAACGTATTCGGTCATTATGTGGTATTCGGATATCTTTCCATACCCATAACCGTTATCTGGATAGTCGGTCTTACCAATGCAATAAACATAATAGACGGACTCGATGGACTTGCGTGCGGAGTATCCGCTATTTGTTCCATATCCCTTTTGCTCGTGTCTCTTGTAGCTGCCGATCCCGCTTCGGCACTCATCACTGCCATATTGGCGGGCTGCTGCATCGGCTTTTTACCCTTTAACGTAAACCCCGCCAAGATCTTTATGGGTGACACAGGTGCTCTTTTCCTGGGATATGTTCTTTCGGTAATATCCATCAACGGACTTTTCAAATTCAATGCGGTAGTTTCTTTTATCATTCCCATATCAATATTTGCGCTGCCTCTTTTCGATACAGCCTTTGCTTTTATCCGCAGGATAGTGCATAAAAAGAGCCCCTTTTCCGCTGACAAGGGACATATACACCACCGCCTTATACAAATGGGCTTCAATCAGAAGCAGACCGTCTGCATCCTCTATTCCATCTGCGGAATATTGGGTATATCCGCCGTAATGATAGCGGTGGGCAGATTCATTGCGGCAGCAGCAATAATCGTCGTAGGCTTCGGAGTTTTTGCTTTGAACTACGTTATAATAAAGCATCCCGGTATGAGAGATCTTCTGGGAATCGAGCTTAAAGAGCCCGAATCTGATGAAAACAAAAAAGGCAAAGAATAAAAAGGAGGAGTATAAGTGAAAAAAACAAAAAAAGAGCGCATCTTCTCTGCTTTGTCACTTGCCTCCATTGTACTTCTTTTTGTCCTTCTTCTGTCTTTACTCGTCTTTGCCATGTATAAAATAGGTGCTCTTCCTCTGCCCGATGCGGTCATCGCTTTCTTCGGCCTTGACAAAGGGGAGTACGACAAGGATCTTCCCGGTGACGACGGACAGATATACGAGTCTCTTTTGAGCGACCTTGAAAATGAAAAGCTTGAGGTCATTGAATACGACGTATCCGCTCTTGACGCAAAAAAAATACTGACGGAAAGCTCCGCTGTGTCCGTATATACCGCGAAGATCACGGTAACGCTTAGCTCAGACGGCGAAAGCAAGGTTATGAATCTGGACATATGGAAGGACGGAGAAAAGTACCGTATTGAAACAAAGGAAGGAACCACTCCTGTACAAACCCTCGTCTGCGACGGAGAAAGGGTACTTATCCGCGACCACGTCACTTTTCAGACGGTTCAGGAACAGGTTTATGAAAGCTCCGATATTTTTTCCTTTGAAAGCGAAGCCATGATACCCTCCCTCGCAAATGTTTTCGAAAACGACTCTCTTTCGGATCTGTCTGTATCCCTTCTTCGCTCGGATAAAGAAACCGTGTATTTTATCGAGTACAAGGTAACTGAGTTGGGATATATCGAAAAGCTTTACGTATCTCTTGATCTCGGTCTCATCATTCGCGCAGAAAGCCTTTCCGCAAAGGAAATGTTTTACAAGCTAGATACCGTGTCTCTGAAAAAAGGCATAACGGATACCGAAATGGACGCAGATGAACTTTTTTCAACAAAATAAAATAAGCGTGCTGCAAAGCCTTTACGGTAAACTGCAGCACGCTGTTTTTATCTTTTTTCTATCAATATAAAGAAGGGGGAGGTAGGGGAGTTAAGTATCCTGAATTTTGATACACAGTACACCTTTCTGTCATATTCCGCAAGCATTTCTGTAAGCATCTCGCCTTCAAGAGCGCCCTCCTCGTGACCGGGATAAACGGCAATAAGGATTATTCCGTCATCATCAAGCAATTCTATTGCAGCGCATACCGCTTTCTTTGTGCTTTCCCTCTTTGTCGTAACGGATTTATTTCCTGCTCCAGGAAGATATCCTAGGTTAAACATTCCCGCACAGATCTTCTCATTTACGTACTCTTTTACATTGGCATGGGAATCGTGTATAAGTGTGTAATTTTTCGGACATGCACTCTCTTCCAAAAGCTTCCCGGTATTAATAAGAGCCTGTTCCTGTATATCAAAGGCATAGACCTTCCCCTCTTCACCTACGGCTTTTGACAGATACTCCGTATCATGTCCGTTGCCCATAGTAAAGTCAACAGCAACTCCTCCCTTTTTTATATGAGCTTCAATAAAGCTTTTTTCAAGACTTAAAAGATCAACCATTTTTTCTCCTTTTTTATATGGGAAGGTATCGGGCAAGAAAGCATATTATCGGTACGAAAATAATTGCGGGCAGCATATCAGCCACTTTTATTTTCTTTATTCCCAGCATATTGAAGCCCAGACACATGATCATAAGGCTTCCCGCACAGCTTATCTCCGCAATAAGAGCTGCATCCGTAAGATATGGCTGAAGTACTCCCGCAAGCAGCACAAGCGCTCCTTGATACAGAAATACGCTCACTGCGGAAAACATCACTCCTATACCGAGGGTGCCTGTCAGCATACAAGCGGAGATAAGGTCAATAATGGATTTGGTGTATATTATACTGTGGTCTCCGGAAATACCGGATTCAAGAGAGCCGACTATTGCCATAGCGCCTACGCAGAAGAGCAAGCTTCCCGTTACAAAGCCTTCGGCAATATTTGATTTACTCTCTCCTCGCTTAAATTTATTTTCCAAAAATTCACCGAGTCTCTGAAGTCTTCCGTCTATATTCAGAAGCGTGCCCAAAGCCGTTCCGAGAGCCATAGCTATTATAAGCACTACGGTCTTGCTTCCTTCAAGGGTTCCGTCTATTCCGATATAGAGAACGCAAAGCCCCATAGCGGTCATTATTGCCGTTGTAAATCTTTCGGGTATCCCCCGTTTAAACAAAAGTCCAAGCAGGGATCCCACTGCCACTGCGGCAAAATTCACCAAAACGCCAAGCATTTTCACACAACCTTTTTCCGAAAAATAATTCTGCAGGACTTTATTGTACCACTTTGCCTCCCAAAAGTAAAGACAGGCCTTGAAAATATCCTGCATTTATTAAATAAAGGCAGGTGTTTACAAATTATTATTTATTTTTCTTTAAATCTTTGATATAATGAAAAGAAGATAATAAAATTGATCTCTGCGCCGGGCTTTCCTTTCGCAGATACCTCAACCAAACAGGAGAAAAATATGTCAGATAAAAAAAATTGCAATGAGCTTCTTTGCAACAGAAAGAATTCCGTAGGCGGTCAGGCCGTTCTTGAAGGAATCATGATGAAAAGCAAGGATAAATACTCTATCGCCGTAAGAAAGGATGACGGTTCCATATCCGTTTCGGACCACGAATTCCGTTCCGTCAGAAAAAGGCTTAAATTTCTTAACATACCTATTCTCAGAGGAGCAGTAAACTTTATTGAGACTATGATGCTTAGCTATAAGACCCTTGCCATCTCCGCAGATGCCCTTGGTATTGCCGAGGAAGAAGAGAGCAAGTTCGAAAAATGGCTTAAGAAGAAATTCGGAAAAAGCATCGTAGACTTTGTTATGGTGATCAGCGGTGTTCTCGGTGTTGCCCTTGCTCTGGGCCTCTTCGTTTTCCTTCCTATTCTCGCGACAAGAGGCATTGAGTACCTTGCGGGAGGAGAGCTCGGTCTGTTTAAAAACCTTATCGAAGGTTGCATAAAGATACTCATCTTCATACTCTATATATGGGGCGTTTCCTTTATGAAGGATATACGGCGCACCTTTGAGTACCACGGAGCGGAGCACAAATCCATATTCTGTTATGAGTCAGGCGATGAACTTACGGTAGAAAACGTAAAGAAGTATAAAAGATTCCACCCCAGATGCGGAACCAGTTTTATTTTCGTCGTACTTATAATAAGTATCCTTGTATACTCTCTTCCTTTCGTTACCTGGGACAATATGCTTCTCAGAAGCCTTACAAAAATACTCCTGCTCCCCATCGTTGTAGGAACAAGTTACGAATTCATTATGTGGGCAGGAAAGCATGACAACAACATTATTGCGAAAATACTTTCCGCTCCCGGTCTGTTTATGCAGCGTATAACCACAAAGGAGCCCGATGACGGGCAGATAGAGGTGGCTATCGTAGCTTTAAAGCGCTCACTTCCCGAGGTATTTGGAAATGAATCGGAAGCAGAGGCAGAAGTTGTCCTTACAAAAGAAGAGAACGGCGATGGCACAGATAAGTGATTTTGATCTGAAGCTTATAAATGAATATTTTCCCACGGAGGAAGAAAGAGAGAAGGCTAAAGAACGCCTTTCGGCAAGAGAGCCTCTTGCGTATATCTTGGGAGAGTGGGGATTTTACGACCAGATATACAAGGTCAGTCCCGACTGCCTTATACCGCGTCCCGACACGGAACACGTAGTAGATAAGCTCATTGAGCTTTTGCCCCAAAAGGGACGTTTTCTGGATCTCTGTACAGGCTCGGGATGCATTACCGTCTCTACTCTCGTTCACAGAACCGATGCATCCGCACTTGCCGTGGATATATCCGAGGGTGCCGTTTCCATCGCAAAGGAAAATGCAGAGAAATATTCCGTATCTGACAGAGCGGTCTTCCTTTGCAAAGATGTAAAAGAAGATTTTCTCGAAGAAGAAAAGTTCGATATAATAGTATCAAATCCGCCTTACATTGCCAGCTCGGTAATCAATACTCTTGAACCCGAATTATTCTACGAACCCAGGATAGCTCTCGACGGCGGCGATGACGGGCTCGATTTTTACAGAACGATAATATCAAAATACAAGAACCATCTAAAGATCGGCGGTCTTATGATATTCGAGATAGGCTATGATCAGGGAGATGCTCTCCGTGATCTCGGTGCCTCGACAATACACAAGGACTACGGAGGAAACGACAGGGTTGCCGTGCTCTCCTTTTGACATTCTAACGAAAGGTAAAGGTCTTACACTATGAAAATAGCTGTTCTTGCAGGAGGGCTCAGTCCCGAAAGAGACGTATCCCTGGTTTCGGGAAGCCTTATTGCAAATTCCCTTATGAGATCTGGACACAATGTATGTCTTATTGACATATACGAAGGTATAACCGAGGAGAAGGATCTCCCTTCCCTTTTTATCTCACGGGAAAGCGGTATAGAATTCTCTCACAGCATCGAAGCTTCCGAACCTGACATTGAAGCTCTTAAGGCAAAAAACGGAAATCGCCGCGATCTTATCGGTCCCCGCGTTGTTGAGGCAGCACAGTATGCGGACATTGCTTTCCTTGCTCTTCACGGAAGCATAGGGGAAAACGGTCAGCTTCAGGCTCTGCTTGATATTTACGGTGTAAAATACACAGGATCGTCATATATGTCCAGTGCGATAGCCATGGATAAAGCAATGACCAAAAAGCTTATTTCCGCAGAAGGCGTCGATACAGCAAAATGGATAATGTTCGATGCCGTAAAGGGCGACAAAAAGGAAATCGAAGAAAAGATAGGTTTTCCATGTGTCGTAAAGCCCTGCGGCTGCGGTTCCAGCGTGGGCGTTTCTATTGTCGAAAACGAAGAAGAGCTAGAAAGCGCCTTGAAATACGCTGAGGAATACGAAAGCACCGTACTTATTGAGGAAAAGATAGTCGGACGCGAATTTTCCATAGGAGTTCTCGACGGAGAAGTTCTTCCCCCTATCGAAATAATCGCGCTCAGTGGATTCTATGATTATAAAAACAAGTACCAAAGCGGGCTTACCAAAGAAATTTGCCCTCCCGATATAAGCGCAGAAGAGGATACACTTTTGAGAAGCAGTGCTATGAAGGTATTTAAGATACTTGAGCTTGGCGACTATTCGAGAATAGACTTTATCCTCACAAAGGATAAAAAGGCATATTGCCTTGAAGCAAACACCCTTCCCGGAATGACTCCTAACAGCCTGCTTCCTCAGGAAGCCAAGGCAGTGGGTATAGATTACGACAGCCTTTGTGAAAAAATAGCCTATATGGCTTACAATAAGCATTAAGAGAGGAGCTCGAAAAATGCTGGGCATTTTCGACAGCGGTCTCGGAGGCCTTACCTCGGTCAAGGAGATCAAAAAGCTATTACCAAACGAAAGTCTTATATATTTTGGAGACACGGGACGTGTGCCCTATGGCTCAAGGTCTGCGGAAACCATAAAAAAATACGCTTTGCAGGATACCCGCTTCCTTCTTTCTCACGAGGTAGATGCTATCCTTGTGGCCTGCGGAACTGTCAGTTCCACTGCTCTTGACGAGCTTAAGGCGAAATTTTCCCTTCCGATTATCGGAGTTGTGGAAGCAGCCTGCGAGTCTGCCGTAAACGTCAGCAAAAACAAAAAAATTGCAGTCATCGGTACCGCCGCAACAGTAAAAAGCGGTGCTTATGAGAAAAAAATAAGAGAGCTTTCGGCGGAAGCCGAAGTCATATCCGTTCCCTGCCCGCTTTTTGTCCCTCTCGTCGAAAATGGATTTACGGAGGAGGATAGCACCGTAACGCGCCTTGTGGCGGAACAGTATCTTGAACCCGTTCTCAAAAGCGGAGCCGATACGCTCATAATGGGATGCACTCATTATCCGATGATTGAAAAGATAATTGCAAAAGTCCTTCCCGGTGTAGAGCTTATAAACACAGGAAAAGAGGCCGCCCGAAAATTCGGAGAGCTTTTAAAAGAAAAAGGCCTTCTCAAAAGCGAAACCGAGCCGAAAAGACTCTACTTCGTAAGTGACGAGCCCTCTTCCTTTGAAAAAAACGCTTCTCTCTTTTTGGGAGAAAATATATCGGGCAAGCTTCAGAAAACGGATATCGATAAATATTAAAAGTATTAAAAAAGTCCGCACCAAGCGGACTTTTTTAATTTATACAGAAAAAGTGGAAAGTTATGAAAAAATTATTTAAAGAGAGCGACACGCTCAAAGCCCTGCGCTTCGCGTTTCCCAAGACCCTTCCGATACTTACCGGATTTCTCTTTTTGGGCGCTTCTTACGGACTTTATATGCGGAGCTCCGGATTCAGCTTTATATATCCCGTCATAATGGCAACAGTAATATTCGGGGGTTCTCTTGAGTTTGTAACAGTTGCTATGCTTTTAGGCTCATTTGCCCCATTGCAGACCTTTGTTGCCGCGCTTATGATACAGGCAAGGCATCTTTTCTACGGAATATCAATGCTGGACAAATATAAGGGTATGGGAATGAAAAAGATCTACCTTATATTCGGACTCTGCGACGAGACCTTTTCCATAAACTGTTCCACCGAGGTTCCGGAAAAAGTGGACAAGGGTAAGTTTATGCTTTTCGTAACTCTCTTAAATCAGCTTTACTGGGTAACCGGTGCCGCATTGGGAGGTCTGCTCGGCTCCCTTATAAGCTTTAATACAGACGGTATAGAGTTTGTTATGACCGCTATGTTCATAGTAATATTTATTGAACAATGGCTTAAACAAAAAGAGCATATATCCGGATACATAGGACTTGTCTCTTCGGTAGTATGTCTCTTTATCTTCGGATCCGAATCCTTCCTCTTACCTACTATGGCTTGTATTCTTGCTTTTTTAAGCATATTCCGCAAGCCTATAGAAAGATCAGGTGAAGCAGAATGAGCCTTGCAGAACAGATCATCACCATAGGTCTTTGCGCCGTTGCTACAATGCTTACCAGATTTTTACCCTTTATTGTATTTAACGGCAGAAGAACTGCTCCAAAATACATAGACTATCTCGGTAGATCTCTTCCCCTTGCCATATTCGGAATGCTTTGCGTCTACTGTTTAAAGGACACAAACATTATAAGCGAGACTCACGGTATCCCCGAACTTATAGCCGTCGTTATTGTAGCCTTACTTCATTTATGGAAGCGAAAAATGATGCTTTCCATTGCAGCAGGTACAGTCTGCTATATGCTTTTGGTCCAGCTTGTATTCTAAAAATAACGGAGACTCAGGTCTGCACCCATCGCGGTGTGCCCGGTCTCCGTTGCTTTTTTATTTAAGATATTTCGCGTACTGGCAGAAATAATTAATACCTGACCAAAGTGTCATTACAGTCATCAATGCCAGTGTAACATAGGAAAGATAGGGAGCGGTCCAAAAGCTGCCGAAAAGCACGGGCTCAAGCAAAAGGACCATAACGCACAGCATCTGTGTAACAGTCTTGATCTTTCCGAGATAGTTTGCCGCAATGACCACATCGCTCTTGTTTACCACAAGAAGTCTCATTGAAGT
>SVSF01000036.1 GCA_015064425.1 Oscillospiraceae bacterium
AATTACTCTTGCGAATCCGTAGTCACGGTAGGGGTCAGGCTGGATACCTGCGATCTTTACAATTTTATAATATACTTCAGTGAGTTCGTCGGCAATGTTACGTACTTCATAGCAGTACTGAGCAAAGTCACCGAGAACTGTTTCAAGAACTATCTCGTTCTCGCCCTCTTCAAGGTAGAAGAGGAATTCCTGTGTACCGTCTGTAAGTGTTTCGATCTGCCAATAAGGGCTGTATACGAAACGGCATCTTGCTGCTTCCTCAAACTGAAGCTCACCGTTGATAAGGACCTTTCTGGAACAGAACATACCGATAAGACCGTTCTGACGGTATCTGGTAGCAATTCTGTAAAGGCCGGCCTTTTCAACGTTTGCCGTATATACTACAAACTGGTTAAGAATGTTCGCAGACAAGCAGTTGTAGAGAAGGTTTGCTGCGTCTGTGGGATCGTTAAAGCAAGATGTACGGTCAACCGTGGGAAGAACCGTCTGGCTTGAGAGAAGAGTAGGCTTTTCGCCCTGGATCTCGATAGCCTCAACATCGGTAACTTCAGTTATACCGTTAGCCTTACAATCATCGATAAACTCAGTATACGTGGGCTTTTCATTAACGGGATACATTGTGATCTTGCCGATAACCATAGGTTCGCGGTTTCCCTCGAACTTAAGTTCGTGTTCACCCTCTGTGAGATAGAATTCAAATGCGGCAGAGTCATAACCTATCCAGTCACGAACATCGTATGTATACCACTGAGCGGACTCAATACGGGTGGGACGGAAGTCGTTACCGTTTTTGTCGCTTATGTAGTTGCCGTCTTCGTCATAATCATACACCCAAAGTCTGGGGAAATACAGAAAACGTGATTCTGAGAAAGGGTAGTCATCATCGATCTTAAAACCGCGTTCCATCATCGTTGTCTGACCGGGTGTCTGATAGTAAGTTACGCTGAAAGCGTATTTACCGGTTGAAGGTACGTTGATCTTGTAAACTACGTCTCCCAGATCCGGAGTGTAAAGTCCCTTTTCTCCGTCGTGTTCGACTTCGTACACTTCTGCAGTAGTCTTTTCCGCAACATAATCTGTTCCATTAACGACTACGGTCTCCGAACCGATAGGCATGTCGGCATATTTCGCCTTGTAATCCTGATACGGGAAATTATATGCCGTAACGATCTGCTGAAGTTCCTCATCGCTGTAGAAATCTTCAAGCTTATCTGCGTCAGAAAGAACAGTATCTGCTGAGAGGACCTGGTCTTCTTCAGCAAGAACTGCCACAGACATCGTTCCGAGCACAGTAATAACCGCAAGCACCATTGCCAAAATTTTGGTAAAGTACGAGTGCTTCATTGTTTTTCCTCCTACGAAAAATCTTTTGCTATATTGGAAGACAGCCGTTAGTCCCTCTGGACCGGTCGGAGTCGCACCGTTCCCATGTGCCGGAACTCTTTACCGGGGCATGAGAAATACGCTTGCATACAAAAAATAAGCAGCCTCCCTCTCGAGGTGCGAGCTGAGACTTAAACTTCACCTCGAAACAGACGCTTACCCAATAGTATTTGCTTATAAATAATAACACGCACGCGGGAAATTGTCAATACATACACGGTGTCGGAAACCTCTCCTACACCCCTCAAATAAGACTCCGATGTTACTTTTTTATCCGTTTTTCATCGGCTGTTTTTCATTCATAATTTTCGGGGTATTTGTTAACAGTTGCTTCGTAAAAAAGGTGTTTCTGCTCTTTTGTCAATATCTGTGCGGATTTTGCCCCGATTTTACGCAATTCGCAGTTTTTTTACCGTTTTTTCAAGATTGCATTCTCAGCCAAAACATAAGGTTTTTGCGGCTTTTGAGTCTTTTTTTCTCCATAAGCATTTTTGTGCATTATGAACAAAAATGGATCATTTTTTTCTACATCTATACAAATTGCACAAATTTTTATTTTTTTGTGATTTTCAGAATCTTTTTTCATATTTTGGGCGCAAAAGTATTATATAAAGATATATCAGAGTTTTTTTGAATATAAAAATTGACTTTAAGCTTTATAAATGATATACTCAAAACATGAATCACATATTACAACGAAAGGATGCTCACAAGCCGAACTTGTGCACATTATATGAAAAACAGTTTTTACGCCCTTATATTCAGACAGAAGTATATCAAGCGTTGGGGATTAATGAGAAATACTCAAACGGAGAACCTTTCCGAACATTCGGCAGAGACCGCAGTTCTTGCCCATGCGCTTGCCACTATAGGAAACACATACTTTGGCAAAAGCTATGATGCCGACAAAGCCGCAGTCGAGGCTCTTTTCCACGACGTGTCTGAGGTGTACACCGGAGATCTTCCCACGCCCGTTAAATATTACGATCCGGAGATCCGTTCAAACTACGGAAAAATAGAAGATGCCGCAATCTCCGTCCTTATATCTAAACTCCCTGCAGAAATGAGGCCAAATTATGAAAGCGCTCTGAAAAACGAGGGAGATGAGATACACCGCCTTGTAAAGATAGCGGATAAGCTCAGTGCATATATCAAATGCATAGAAGAAGAGAAGAGCGGGAACAACGAATTTTCCAACGCCAAAAAGGCAACCTACGAAGCTCTGATGAAATATGATTCCGATGAGTTGCGATTCTTTATAGATAACTTTCTCCCGGCATTCTCTATGACTCTCGACGATCTGTAATAAACAAGAAGCACCCGTGGCATTTTTCACACAGGTGCTTTTTATTTATTATCATAAAGATTACTTGTCCTTGCCGTAGAGTACCTCTTTAAGATATTCAATAGCAAGTCTGGGACTCGTAAGTACCGGCTTCTCAATATGTCCAAGGAGAGGCAAAAGAACGGTCATACTTCCCTGCGCCAAAACGATAACGTCATTGGTCAAAGCAGCCTTTTCAACTTCTCCAAGTACCATTTTGTTGTGTGTTTCCGCGTCACCCTTTTCAATAAGGATCATCATCGCATCCTTAACAAGGTGAGTATCTATTTCTATTTCCTTACCGACTTCTTTTGCCATTTCCTCAACCAATCTCACGCTCGGCCCTACGGTCGTTGCTACAGTTGCAATTACAGCTATCTTCTTGCCGAGAGACACTGCTTTTCTTGCCATAGCTTCATCTATTTTCACAATGGGAACGTCAAGGAAGGGCTTTATCTGATCCGCCACTTCTCCAACGCTCGAACACTGATTAAGAATAGCATCAACACCAAGGCTCTGCGCCTGAAGATAGTAATTGAGCATTCTGCGTTTGACCCCGGTTGTGGGTCCTCCGTTAGCATTTACCTCTCTTATAAGACTTTCGTCAACTATACTGGTAACCTGCACCTCAGGTATTATCTCTGCACAAAGATTTTTTAGTTCGTTCAAAGAAACTGCGCTCGTTTCGATTATGGCAATAGACTTTTTCATTATATATTCTTCCTTTCAATTATAATAAAAAGCAGTCACTTCGGACTGCTTTTCAATATTCTGATCATTCAGCAGCTTCGGTACTGGATGTAGCTTCGGTATCGGACTCAGACGCTGCCTCTGTTCCCTTTTCGGTTTCGCTATCCTTTACCTGCTCACTGCTCTGAAGCTTGTCAAGGTAGTCCTGATATACCTTGTCGTAGCTGGCATCATCCTGAATAATGTAGGCAAAAAGAACAACCACAACAAAAACGATAGCTACAACAGTAGTAAGCTTGGAAAGTATCTTATCTGTTGTCTTTGCTTTTTCTTTTCCGAAAAATGTTTCAGCACCGCCGGCGATAGAACCAGAAAGACCGTGAGACTTACCGGATTGGAAAAGAACGGCAACAATAAGAAAAACAGCCATAATAAGCAGTGCAATACCAATAATTAATTCCATTTAGTATAACCCTCCCAGAATATGAAAAATGATACCGCACCGAAATTTGTACAGATCATTTAACTTCTATTAGATATAATCGAATCGATTTTTACTCAATTGCCTTAGTATTTTACCACAAATAAGATACAAATGCAATACATATTTTTATATTTTTTAAAAAATAACGTTTTTTTTGAAAAATCGTTATTGACAATCCTTTTCTACTGTGATAATATAACGATGTTGCAAAACTAATTGCAGCACAATTAAATACGGAGGGATATCGAAGTGGTCATAACGAGGCGGTCTTGAAAACCGTTTGGGCACCCGCCCACGTGGGTTCGAATCCCACTCCCTCCGCCAAAAAAACGACAGGATAAAACCTGCCGTTTTTTTTTACAAAAACTCCCTATTCTGTCCGCAAAGTTTTTGTTTTTTTAGTCTTTCAATAACCGCACTTTTAACGGTTTCCGAGCCTAAAACCTCTACCATAGGTCCAAATGACAGTATTCTTATTATCATTTCCGTTTCGTCGTTACGATCATATCTGATCTTTACAAGATAGGTGCCGTCATCAAGCTTTTCTGCCTGCTTTTCAAAATGCGCAAAATGGAGCATTACTCTTTCAAGGGCGTTTCTTTTGTCGACTACTCTGAAAGTTGCTACGTCAGACTGTACGTTATGTTCCTCGGTGCCTGGTTCCATATCTCCGATATAATGAACGCAAGATCTTATCTTTGAAAGATTCACCACAGAAACGGAACGCCATCCTGTTGTAACCACGCGGAATTTATCATCCTTTTCGGAATACTCAAGTCTCTGCGGACGGCATCTGACAAACATAGCTTTTCCCTTTTTGTTTGTCATTTCGAATTTTATCTGAGTTCCTTTTCTTATAGCCTCCAGAATAACCCTGAACTGCCTTATATACTCCTTGTCCTCAAAAGGATCTCCGTCACTGTATTTATCATAAATACAATAGTCCTCCGATGTGAATAAAGGTTCGATTCCCTCAAGATTCGGAAACTCAACGTCAAACAGTTGTACTCGTAGGTCAAGAGATATTGCCTTGAGCCACCTTTTTTGCAGGGTTGTCAATGGCATTGTAGGTTTATGTTTAAGAGAAGTCGTCATATCGGAATGGACAAGCTGCCATTTTCCGTTTTTCAACGATGGAATGATCGTAAGCAAACTTTCACCGAATGCACATTCAAGGACCGCTTTCTGCAGTTCTTTTTCCGAACGTTCTCCGTCTATAATGAGCGATATAATCGAGGCAACGGAATTATAATATGCAGAATATATTTCACTGAATATCATTTACACACCTCGTTTTCGATACTGTACATACGGTACATAGTATCAAGATCTGCCCTGAATCTGTTTTCTAAAAGTTTATCTGAAAAATCAAGATGTTCAATGCGGCATATAAAGGTTCTGATCCAAGGTATCAGCTCATTTATATCATAAACATCTGCTGAAAACCGGTAACTATGCTCGTTCAGCTTCTCTACTCGTCCGATACGCTTTTCACGTTCGAGACGATTAACAATAAAATCCTCGTTATCATCTATTTTTACTGTGAATTCCACATGTTCAAGCTTATCTTCGCGTCTGACGCTGACCCCCCACATATTGGTCTGCATCTCATCGAGTTCGGCGCGAAGCCCGTCAAAGCGAGGATCCTCCTCTTCTAACTTGACCTCAGAAAGATGATCCAATCTGTAAGTCTGAAAGCAAGCGTATTCAGGCAAATAAGCAACGAGGTGCTGTCTGCCGCTCTGTACACTGATAAACACCCTCAAAGGGATTATAAGACTCCGTTGAGGCACATCCATACGGCGTCCGAAGTTTGATACAGTAACCGCTCTTTTTTCTCTCATCGCAACAAAAAGAGACGTAAGAACACCGCTGTCCATAGCACCGGTTATGTAGTGATGCTTGAAAGTAAATGTATCATTGTCCAAATCTTCTTTGTCAAGAATAAAGGATCCGACAGCACCGCAGGGAGCCACCTCGGAAAAGTAGTGAAGAGCCTCATTGAGTCCGGAAACATCCGTACTTTCGCTTCTGCGGTAGTATACCTTACGACCGCCCTTTTCCCGTACTAAAATACCCTCGTTGCAATATTCTTTCAACTTTTTACGGACAGTTGACTCATCGAATACCATAGGCGTCTCAAAGCCCGACAGATATTCTTTATCGATCTCACTCATTATTTCGGATACCGTTCGTTTGACCGATGGCTCACATAGGATATCAAATATTATGAAATGCAGAGTTATATCCCCGTCAGTAAAGCTTTTTGCCTTTAAAGCCTTATAAAAAGGGTTGTGACCTATACTTCGGCTGTCAATGGAAATAAATATGTTCTTTCCTTCGGGGGTACGGACAAAGTTCATATGATCTCCAAGCCAGCTTTCGATCCTCCTGCGTTCGTCATCATATGAGCGTAAGCTTTTGGACTTGTACTCATCACGGCTTTTAAATCCGTATATGTAAAATTCACGTATATATGCTCTGACTTTTTCAAAATTTTTTATCAGCTCACTGTAAGAAGACATGATCCACGTCCCTTCCGAATATTTGTTTACTCTTGCTTTTTACGTTTAACTTTACTTATGGTTGCCTCATAGCTTACGTTTGTAAGGAACTGCATTAATCCCGGCTCAACATCTTTAAGAATCACAGATACCCAATTAAGTTTGTTCATATGGTAAGCAGGATATACACCGTCCTCTGTTCCAAAGGAGCCAAACATCTCTTTTGGCAGTTTAAGATTCACAACATCGGTCACATCATCCCTATCCGACCCAAGTTTACGCCTTGACACACGCATCACAACGGCATACCACTTACGGTTATTCCCGTGTCTCAACACAGCCGTATCAAGATCCTCATTAAAAGGATAGTCGGCAGAAGTACCGTATGTATCGAAACAGTATTCAAGAAATTCTTGTTTTGTCACTTCTAAGACCTCCGCTGATAGCTTGATCTGTCAATGTCCGTATATTTCTGACATTATTCACCTATATTCTGCCACATTACCGGAAGCATGTCAATATACCCATGTTTGAGTTTTCAGTTCCGGACAACTATAGTCACAAATTACACTCACGATATTATCTGTCCGTACTTTTTACCGAACAGTACTCGTATTTACTCCAAAAAAATTGACAAATCAGCGTCTTTTTGCTATCATATAGTATATATTCTCGTATATATTTCCGCAAATACAAAGGAGAAGTTTTATGAAAAAAAGTCTTTCGTTAGTTGCCCTACTTATGGCGATCCTTATGTTTCTGCCCGTCCTCACTACAGCCGCGGTCAGCTTTACAGAGGAAGCAGACGCTCTTAACACCCTGGGACTTTTCAAGGGTACAGATAACGGGTATGAACTGGATAAAGCTCCCACAAGAGCCCAGGCAGCAGTAATGCTTGTACGCTTACTCGGAAAAGAAGGTCCTGCGAGACTTTTAAAATGGACCGCGCCCTTCAAAGATGTTCCGGATTGGGCAAAATCTTACGTACAGTATTTATATAATAACGGACTTACCTCCGGCACGGGAAGCAACACTTATTCTCCCGATAACGAATGCAATGCTCAAATGTTCGCCACTTTCCTTTTAAGAGCCCTTGGATATTCCGATGCAAAGGGAGATTTTTCATATGCTGAAGCAATATCTTTTGCAAAGAGCAAGGGTATAATAAACGGCACAAATTACAGCAGCAACGGTAAATTCTTAAGAGACCATATGGTAGGTATGTCCTTTATGGCTCTTATGCTTCCCACAGCTGACGGAAAATACTCTCAGCTCATATATAAACTCGTAGACGACGGAGCCGTAACAAAGGCAAAGGCAGACAGCTTCGTTGCAAGCAACGTGATTGCGGGAAGCATCGGAAGCAATGTAAGCGATACTTATCTTAAAAGATACTCCGACTACGATGCTGCGATCAAGTGGACCGAAGATAACATTACCAAACCCAACTATCCTCCTGTAAAATTCAAAGTAGGAAGCACTTCTTCCGACAATATAAGCTGGAAGAAGAATGTAGGAAACAAAGTAACGGTAATCGACTATCCCAATGATGAGCCGGTGCAAAGGACCTATTATACCGTAAGTTATACCTCGGAATCTCACGGCCTTAAGGTCGAACTCACCGTAACGGAATACAGTAACTATCCTGTTGTTGAATATTCGGCTTACATTATAAATACCTCAAAAGGAACAAACAAAAACGTTATAAGCACCGTTAACTCTGTAAACGCGCCCATAAGCTCCTCATCAGCTTCCACATTACATGCATTCAGGGGCGCGGATTATCTTGTAACCGAATATGATCCCATAGATACCAAGCTCGGCAAGGGTACCAAGAAAAAAAGCTTTTCCGTCACTAACGGTAAAGGCACCAGTACCTATCTTCCCAACTTCAACCTCGAGGATACGGCAAACAACAAAGGTGTTATCGCCGTACTTTCATGGGAAGGAAACTGGAAATCAGATTTCACGTCGTCTAATAACGGCATCACATGGGCTGCCGGTCAGTACAATACGAACTTCAAGCTTTTGGAAAATGAAAGCTACAAGGTTCCTATGGTGGTTCTTATGTTCTACAATGGTGACATGTACAACGGACAGAACATCTGGAGGAGCTGGTTCTACAAGCACAACGTTCTTCGAGCTCAAGGAGAGAGAATGGATCTCAATCTTCTCGTATGCGTCGGAGTAAGTGATATGGGCGCATACAACGCCGCAGAAGATATAGCTACGGTAGCAGCCCTTAAGAACGCAGGTATGAATACTTATATCCGCACTTTCGCACAGGATGCAGGCTGGTATAAATTTACCGGATCATGGGACAAAACAGGCAACTGGTATCCTGATCCTACCAGATATCCCCAAGGTCTCCGTCCCGTTACTGACGCTGTGCATGCGGCAGGTATGAAATATACGCTGTGGCTCGAGCCCGAAAGAGCAATGCCCGGAACCAAGACGTTTGACGATCTGAAGGACAGTATAATATGTCTTGACGCAAGCGGACGGTACGTAAGCCATAATGCGGCAAGAAGAGACGTCAGCGTAATGGTAAACTTCGGAGAAGATAAAGCGCTCAATTATATGATAGATCTTCTCGATAATATAGTCACCGAATACAATATTGACGCCTACAGACAAGACTGCAATTTCTGCCAGGAATCGATGTATAAGAATTCCAATAACTTCTTTATGTCGGACTATTGGGCAGCATACGACTCATACACTTCATCATCTCTTCATATTAACCGTACAGGTATGACAGAAAACAGATACTGTGCAGGTATCATTACTTTCTGGGACGAGCTGGTAAAGCGTCATCCTCATCTGGTAATAGACTGCTGTGCATCAGGCGGACAAAGATACACTCTTGAAAGCGCAAGATATTCATTTATGCATTCCAGAACAGACTGGATATCCTATACCCCCGATCCCAACTACAGTCCTATTACAAATGCCCAGTGTGACTCTTATGTATTGAGTCTCTGGTATCAGCTTGTGGGAAGCGGCGCTAATCCCTCAAACAAGTACGATATACGTTCACGCATTATAACAAGCCTCGGAATAGGTGCAACCCCCACGTCGGCTGCTCACACCTTCACTCCCATTAAGAACTACTATTCGGAAATGAAGAACAGTGTTCCGTATATCGTAAGAGGTCATTACTATCCGCTGACTGATTATTCTAAGCTTGAAACCAAAAACCAAATACTTCAATACGTAGATCCTACTGACGGATCCTCTCTTATCTATTTCTATTTCAGGAACGGTTCCAAGGAGACGGTAAAGCCCAGGGATATAGACGCAAATGCTACGTATGAGTATTACGATATTGAATCTCCCAAAAGAAAAACTACAATTTCGGGTAAAGAGCTTATAAGCAAAGGTCTCCCCATTACGGGTACTACAAGAAGTGCAAGAGTAATAAAACTTGAAATAAAATAAGATATCGACCGCCTTTTGAATAGGCGGTCGATTTTTCAAGTTAAAACTAACCGATTATTCAATTTTAGTATTGGCAAAAGCTTTTTCTTTTGGTATAATAATGTGGGATATAGCATTTTCCAAAACAGTAACGAGGTACCCGGATTTGAAAGAGTTAAGACTTAAGATCTTTGAGGCATTGCTTTCGGCTTTGCCCGTAACGGCAATAGTATATATACTGTCTCTTACGCCCCTGTTTAATTTTTCAGGAACGGAGCTTATTGCTTTTACAATAGGAGCATTGATGCTTATAATCGGCATAGGTCTGTTCAATATGGGCGCAGACCTGGCTATGACACCTATCGGAACAAACGTAGGTGCCGGTCTCTCAAAACAAAAAAAGCTTTTCCTTCTTTTGGCTGTATGCTTCATTTTGGGTCTGCTTATAACCATAGCAGAACCCGATCTACAGGTTTTAGCCGAGCAGGTAAGTTCAGTAATGAACGGAACTCTTCTTATCTATACGGTCGGTCTCGGAGTCGGTATGTTCCTTGTAGTCGCTGTTCTGCGAATAATTTTCCACAAAACTCTTTCAAACATACTTATGCTGTTCTATATGCTACTTTTTGCATTGGCTCTCCTTCTTGCGGTTAATGATAAGCTATCCCTCCTGCCTCTCGCTTTTGATTCTGGTGGCGTTACCACAGGTCCTATTACCGTTCCCTTTATAATGGCGCTCGGAGTAGGTATATCCAGTGTACTTGGTGACAAGAACAGCAGTGAAAACAGCTTTGGACTTGTAGCCCTCTGCTCTGTAGGGCCTATTATGGCAGTTCTTCTTCTCGGAATCTTTTCTCAAGGCGGACTTACCTACTCTGTCCCCGATTATTCAATAGACGGAAGCCTTGCAACTCTTTTCGCATCACATTTTGTTCACACCTCTATTGAGGTAGCAAAAGCTCTCGGACTTATCGTTTTGTTCTTCATTATAAGTCAGTTGACCTTCCTGCACCTTTCAAAGCGTAAGGTACTTAAAATAGTGGTAGGTGTTATATTTACTTACATAGGTCTCGTGCTATTCCTCACGGGAGTAAATGCGGGATTTATGCCCATAGGTTACAAAATAGGCTACGAGCTTGGTGAAGGAAATAAAATATTCCTTACTGTCTTTTCTCTTGCAGTCGGTGTACTTGTAGTTCTTGCCGAACCTGCAATACATGTTCTAAACCAACAAGTTGAAGACGTAACCGGCGGATACATAAGTAAGAAATCAATGATATTGGGGCTTTGTATCGGTGTCGGAGCATCCATCGCTCTTTCCGTAATACGTATTATCTTTGATTTTTCCGTAGTATACTACATCATTCCCGGTTATTTTATATCTCTTGCCCTTTCACTTTTTGTTCCTCCTATTTATACGGCAATAGCCTTTGACTCGGGTGGAGTTGCCAGCGGCCCCATGACCTCAGGATTCATTTTGCCCTTTGCAACCGGTGTGTGTGTAGCTATACAAGGCGCCGATGCGGTACTGAGAGATGCTTTCGGTGTAGTTGCATTGGTTGCGATGACTCCCCTGATCACAATACAGCTATTGGGATTCCGCGGAGTCATGAAGGAACGTATAGCGGAGCACCGTGCAATGAGACGTATACTTGATGCTGACGATCAGCAGATCATAGATTTTCTTTAATAGGGGGGCTTGATATGGGAAACAGAATAGACGGATCTGCCATAAAAAAACTTAAGCTCCTGTTCACTATCGTAGACAAAAACAAAGGTGAATTTTATCTTGACGTTATAAGCCAGTTTGAAGTCAACAGTCAAATAGTTATCGGCGGACTCGGAACCGCCAAGAGCGATCTTATTGACCTGCTGGGTCTTAATCACCACAAAGCGGTTATCATAAGCATTGTACGTGAAGATATAGCTTCAAACATTATAGAATGTCTTGAAGAAAAATTCAGAACGGTTAAAAATGGAAAAGGCATAGCCTTTACGGTAGCTCTGTCATCGGTAGTAGGAGTAAATAATTACCGATTCTTAAGTAACAACAGACTTAAATGAGGTGAAAAAATGAGTACAGATAAATACGAAGTAATATTTGCAATAGTAAATTCCGGTCTGTCGGACGACGTGATGGAGCTTGCCCGTGAGCAGGGAGTGCGCGGAGGAACTATTATAAACGGAAGAGGCGTTACAAATGAAGAAGCTGCTGCTTTTTTTGGAATAACTCTCCATGCTGAAAAAGAAATACTTATGATGGTGGTTGAAAAATCCATTAAAAACAACGTTTTAAATGCCATTTACAAAGGCCTTGATATGGCAAAAAAATCAAAAGGTATTGCATTCAGCCTTCCCGTTTCCGACGTAGCAGGTCTTGTTCAACATATAAAAGAAGACGATACAAAGCAATAAAAAGATTCTGCGATATGCTGAAATGTTTACCAGCACCTCTCCGGAATAAAAAACAGCCGATATGGAATCAGATCCATATCGGCTGTTTTCTGTTATTTGAGGTCCCCGGTATACCTACGTATTTTTTTATTTAGGCCCCTGGCTCATAACTATATCTATTAAGAACTTTGTATCCTCTCTTACAAGAGAGTTGGGTACAATGCTCTGTTCCATTACGGTACCTGAACTGTACTCATCGGAGTTACCGTACGAGAGCCCTCCGACGCTGAGGTTATCATAATCGGAAAGCAGATCTATAGTCTGGAAGAAGCTCAATCCCCTGAGATCAGGAACTCTCATATATCCTTCGGGGATAACGTCACTCGTGTCGCTTTCTCCTTCTTCCGTTTCTTTTTCATCGTCCGGAGGAGGTATTATATCCGGAGGAGGCTCTAACCCTTCCTGTTCCCCGCAGCTGACAACAAAGCTTATTTTAGTATATTTTCCAGGTACTTCCGTACCCTCATCGATACTTTGAGATATGATCTCACCCTTTGGTATTATCCATGAATACTCGTACTTTATATCGCCCAATGCAAGATCGTATGCGACTAATCTTCTCATTGCATCAGATGCTTTAAGACCTATAAAGTTCGGTACAGTCGTTGTAACGATATTTTGCCCACTGCTAACATAAAACGTAATAGTCTGACCGTCACGAAGCACTGTACCGGCCTCAGGGTCTGTTTTAATAACGTATCCTGACATTATTATATCGTTGTTTTCGTATATTATCTCAACGTTGTATCCCTTTGCCACAAGGTCCTGTCTCTCTGTTCTGTATTCCTTAACTGATATGTCAGGAAGAGTAAACACCTGTTCACCTTGGCTTATGGCAAATTCTATCTCACAGTACTGAACGTTGTTCTTGACCTTTCTCTGTTCTCCCGATTTAGGATCTTGAGATATTATTGTACCCGGTTCATGATCCGCACTGTATACAAGCTCATATTTTACCTTATATACGGAACGGTCTATATCTTCCATTACAGCGTCGTATTGTTTTCCGACAAAGTTTTCCACAACTATGGTATAAGGATCGTTACCGGACATCTCACTCAGCTGAGAGAGCAGAACTACTCCACATGCGATAAGAATAGTAAGAAAAGCCGCAAACACTCCTGCAATTATGGGAAAAATAGAATTTCCAGTCGACTCATCGGAATCATATTTTTCCTCATCTTTTTCTTCCTTGGTCTCGGTCTTCACCTCTGCCATCTTGAACACGAACGAGGGGTTTGATCTGATCTGAAGAATGTGTCTGAGCATAGTTCCCGCACTCTGAAAACGAGCTGACGGATCCTTTGCCATTGCATTCAAAATTATCTGCTCAAGGCCAATCGGTATTTTCGGATTGTGTTGCCTCGGTCTTACCGGCGCTTTGTTGACCTGCATAAGTGCTACCGAAACAGGGCTGTCAGCCGTAAACGGAAGCTTTCCTGTAGCCATCTCATATATCATTACACCCAGAGAATAGAGATCGCTTCTTGCATCTATCTGCTTTCCGCTGGCCTGCTCGGGGCTTATATAATATACCGTACCGATAGCCTTGTCCGTCATGGTTACGGTCTCTGCGTTCGGAAGCTTCGCTATACCGAAATCGGTTACCTTTATTCTTCCGTTTTTCAGGAGCATAATATTCTGAGGCTTTATATCTCTGTGAACGACACCCTTGGAGTGGGCGTGTTCAAGAGCTCTCAATATCTGCTCACTGAAACTCAAGGTCTCCTCAAGGCTTAATATTCCTTTTTTCTGCATATAGCTTTTAAGCGTTATTCCCTCAACGCGTTCCATTACTATATACTTCAAATTTTCTTTGACAGATACGTCATATATACTTACTATATTGGGGTGTGAGAGCATCGATACGGCTCTCGATTCGTTAACAAATCTCTTTACGGAAGCTGCGTCGTGAGTTATCTCATCTTTAAGCATCTTGATGGCAACAGGACGCTTCATAGCCATATCAAAAGCTTCAAAGACTACCGCCATACCTCCTATGCCTATTACCTTAACGATCTTATATCTGTTATCGAATATCTGCCCTATATATTTTTCAAAAGCATCCATTTTTTTCTCCCTATTGAGGGATCATATCTCCGCAATAACCGCAGTTATGTTATCGGAGCCTCCCCTTTCGTTTGCAAGAGCTATCAAACTATCAAGTTTAGTGTTTACATCCGTATTCTTATCGTTAACTATGCCACAAAGCTCATCCTTACCGAGATGATTACTGAGTCCATCCGAGCAAAGAAGCAGGAAACTTCCCTTTTCTACAGACATCTCGTATACGTCTACGTTTATTTTTGTATCCGTACCGATCGCTCTTGTTATTATGTTTTTTTGCGGACTTTTTTCTGCCTCCTCAGGGCTTATTTCCCCCATATCAAGGAGATACTGAACGTAAGAATGGTCCTTCGTTATCTGTTCTATTCCACTGTCGTTTACAAGATAAAGCCTACTGTCTCCAACGTTTGCTGCGCAAAGTTTTTCGCCTGAAACGATTGCCGCTACCGCCGTTGTACCCATTCCACTCAACACAGGAGTGGTCTTTGATATATTGTACACAGCGTTATTTGCTGTAGAAAACGCGGAATTAAAAAGGAATGAGCACGCCTTATCCTCTACCGAGAATTCACCCGTCTCCGGATCTGTATTCTTTTCAGCAAATTCATGTACACAGTCGGAGAGCACCTCAACAGCTATACCGGATGCAATATTTCCTCCATTAGCTCCGCCCATTCCGTCGCATACCGCAAGAAACACGGCATTTCTGCAAATAGGCTTTACTATAAAATTATCCTGGTTTGAATCTCTTTTTCGACCAACGTCGCTTTTACCGGCAAAAACCATTTTCTCCCTCCGAAACTTATTTTTCCGCTTCGCCCTTCGATCGTCTTAACTGACCGCACGAGGCATTGATATCGGAGCCGAGCCTGCGTCTTACCGTGGCGTTCACTCCGTTTAGACCGAGCACCCTTGCAAATTGTTCCACGTTTTTCATGCTGCTTCTGATATATCCGCTTTCCTTTACCTCGTTTACCGGTATAAGATTTACGTGAATAGGTGTCGTTCTGTCAAAATATTTATGTAAAAGTCCAGCAAGACATTCCGCTTGCTCTCTTGTATCGTTCTTATTGGCGATCAGCGTATATTCAAAAGATATGCGCCTTCCCGTTCTGTCAAAATAGCTGCGGCAAGCTGTTAAAAGCTCATCCACACACCATTTCCTGTTTATAGGCATTATCTGCGATCTTGTTTCATCGTCCGAAGCGTGAAGAGATATTGAAAGAGTAATAGGCATATCCTCTTCGGAAAGCTTATATATCTTATCCACGATCCCGCAGGTGGAAACAGAAATATGTCTGTATCCTATATTGAGTCCGCCCTCTGCATTTACCAATTTCAAAAACTTTATGATATTATTATAGTTATCAAGCGGCTCCCCTATACCCATCATAACTACGTTGGATATACG